>NZ_JADCNN020000014.1:0-116803 GCF_014947195.2 Paenibacillus rhizolycopersici
AGCTGGAACAACTTGCTTCCAAGCCTAGATTTGTCCTATCATATATAAGATGTCAACCTATCGGGAGGTACACTAGACCATGCTTCATCAATTTTCGCGGACAGAACTCGCCATCGGGGCGGAGGGACTGGATATTCTTAAGAATAGCACGGTGGCCGTGCTCGGTATTGGCGGCGTAGGGGCGATGGCGGTCGAAGGGCTGGCCAGAACCGGGATCGGGCGGATCATCCTGATTGACAAGGACGTCGTCGATATCACGAACATCAACCGGCAAATTCATGCCTTGACGACGACGATCGGACAGAAGAAAGCTGATTTAATGTGCGATCGGGTCAAGCTGATCAACCCGGAGTGCGAAACGATCGCGCTGAATATGTTTTATACCGAAGAGACATACGAGGAACTGTTTAAACACGAGATTGATTACGTGCTGGACGCCTCGGATACGATCATTTACAAAATCCATCTGATCAAGGAATGTCTGAAGCGGAAGATCCCGATCTTGTCGAGTATGGGGGCCGCCAACAAAATGGACCCGACGAAATTCCAAGTCACGGATATCTCGAAAACCCATATGGATCCGATGGCTCGAGTGATTCGGACGAAATTGCGCGAGGACGGGATCAAGAAGGGCGTAAAGGTTGTCTTCTCAACCGAACCTCCGGTGAAGCCTCGCCAGGATGTCACGGAGAAAATCGCTCCGGCCGGCGCCAAAATCCGCAAGGCCAAGCAGCCGCCGGCCAGCAACTCGTTCGTGCCGCCGGTCGTTGGCTTGATCATGGTTAGCGTGGCGGTACGCGAATTGCTGGAACGCGGGAGCGTGCGCGCATGATTCAGGAGCTCGCCAAGAAGCTGAAGTGGGGCGCTTGAAGCGCCCATCGGATAAAGCATAGAGGAAGATGAGATCATGAAGACGCGGTCAGGGCGCCTAAGGCTAGCTGGATCCGCGTCTTTCTTTTTGAGAAAATTCGCCTTTTGGATGGAGGTAGTGGTATAATGAAACTCCTTTTGAGTCTGGAGTGCACAAAAACCTTAGGAGGTAACTGAAATGGATGATTTTCAAAGTGCCTATCAAGAAGAGAAGGCGCGGCTTGACCGCACCTTGGAAGAGATCGACCAGCAGCTTAAGCGACTGCGTTCGATTCCGGTGTACACCGGGCAGGACTTTACCGAACAACTTCTTGAAGAGAATCGGGAGAGCCAACGTAAACAGCTGGAGCAATCGATCCATGAACCGTATTTTGGGCGGCTGGATTTCGAGGAGCAGGGAAGAAGAAAAACGCCGCTTTATATCGGCAAGGTTGGCGTTGGCGACCAAGACGGAAAAGACCCCATCGTCATCGACTGGCGTGCGCCGGTGGCCAGCCTGTTCTACTCGTTTACCGGCGGGGATGATGCCTCTTATGTGGCGCCTGAGGGCTTGATCGAAGGCTTGGTCTATTTGAAGAGGAACATCGTGATCCGTAAAGGGATTTTGGACCGGGTCGTGGATACGTATAACCGCGACGGCGATGGCCCGGCTGTATCGGATGAGTTTCTTGTTTATCGCCTTGGCGAGAACAAGGACAACCGCTTGCGCGACATTGTCTCGACGATTCAGGCCGAGCAGGACCAAATTATCCGTGCGGCGAAAAATACGGCGCTGATTATCCAAGGCGTAGCCGGCAGCGGGAAAACAACCGTGGCGCTGCATCGGCTAGCTTTTTTGCTGTATCAGTATAAGGAGCAGATTAAAGCGGAACGGCTGGTCATTTTTGCGCCAAACCATATGTTTATCGATTATATTTCGGAAGTGTTGCCCGAGCTGGGAGTAGGAGACATCCAGCAGAGCACATTCAGCGATTGGGCGGCGAAGGTATTGGAGCTGGATGAGGTTCCGTCCGATGGTTCCGAGGCGTTGTCGCGGTGGTTTGACGGCGGGGCAAGGGGCGCGGAAACATGGCAGGATGCGGAGTTGCCTGGACGCTTTAAGGGTTCGATGGCGTTTAAGGAGATCATCGACGCGGCTGTGAGCACGCTCGAATCCGGCTGCGTGCCCGAAGGCGATTTCGAGCCTTGGGAAGGGGCGCGACTGCCGCGCAAAGAAATCCTGGTCTGGTTTGAAGGCGAATACCGCCACTATCCGGTGGCCCGCCGCAAGGAACGGGTGCTGGCACGCATTCATCGCTGGATCGAAATGGAGCTGAAGAAGGCGCCGTCGGCGGCTGCGCTCAAGGATCGGAAGAAAAAGGCCCAGCAACGGGAAAAAAGCTATGCCAAAAAGTGGCCGGAGCTTACGCCGCTCAACCTGTACCGGGAGTTGTTTGGCATTCGGAAGAGCAGCGGGACGGAAGGGATGGTTGATGTCTCGGACCGGATTCCGGCGGGCATTTGGAAGGATACGCAAGCTCGTTTGAAGAAAAATGCCGTTAAGGAAGAAGATCTGGCCGCCCTGTTGTACCTGTACACATTGATCAATGAGATCGACGGCAATCAGACCTTCGACCACGTCGTCATCGACGAGGCCCAGGACTTTGCTCCATTTCAGGTTCATGTGCTGGACCGTTTCGTTAAGGGGCATTCTTTTACGATTCTCGGGGATTTATCGCAGGGCATCCATTATTACAAGGGAGTGCGCCATTGGGATGAGATGAAGCAGTTATTCCGGCCGGACGAAACCGCTTATTTTGCGTTAACGCGCAGCTATCGATCGACGATGGAGATCATCCAATTCGCAAATGAGATTCTCGAGCGGGGCGTTGGGGCGGATTTGCTGGCTGTTCCGGTATTTCGCAGCGGGGAGCCGGTGCGGCTGCTGGAGGCGGATGGCGAGAAGCGGCTGGCGCTGATTCGGAAGGCGCTGGATAAGGTGCAGGGCGGTTCGTTCCGTACGGCGGCGGTATTAACCCGAACGATGCGGGAGGCGGAAGAGCTGTATGCCGCGTTAAGCGAAGGCGGGCTGGAAGCAAACCTGATTAACGGGGAGCTGACGCAATACGCCGGCGGCGTATCGGTGTTGCCGGTATACCTGTCGAAGGGACTGGAGTTCGATGCGGTGATCGTGACGGACGTGGATCAGGAGCATTATGGGCCTAAAGACGCCAAGCTGCTTTACGTCGGCTGCACCCGCGCGCTGCACGAGCTGTGGTTGTTGCATGGCGAGAGGCTGCCGGATTACGTCTCTGGCGATGAGGCGTCGGAGTATGCGGCTAAGGTGAGCTTGGAAGCTTAAGCTCACGGGCGTGAGGGATGGTGCTCAATAGGGGGTTGAGGTTTCCTTCACCATTATCCCTTTCATTAAGGTGAAGAGTGAAGGGGATCAGTTGCTGCAATATCCCTTTCGTTCAGGAGAGGGAATCATGCATGCACGCACTCGGGCTTCCCTTGGAAACCTGCCTAGGTACAACGCGATGTTTTACGGGGGCGGAAATGTATTCGATTTTTCATATATAACATACCGAAGATGGCGAAAAACCGAATTGTATTCGGTTTTTCGCATAGATTCAGGGCAAACGGCTCTAGCAGGTACGAATGTATATGAAATTTCATATATATTCGGTCAAAATCGCCAAAGCGGGCGGATTGTATTCGATTTTTCGAATAGAAGTGCACCAATAGGGTTGTTTGGAGCGCGTATTAAACGGAGCTTTACAGCGCGTCATCCTGCATAAAGTCGTCCAGCCACCGGTCGGCTTTACTCTGATTGCACAGGTTGCAGGCACATACGCAGTTGACCGGAGTCGTATGACCTCCCTTGGCCTTAGGCAACAGATGGTCGATCGTATCGCCGTATTCTCCGCAAAAGAAGCAAGTGTAGTTATCCCGCTTCAAAATATACTGGCGAAACGCCTTGTTGGTATACAAACGCCGGATGGTAAACGGATTGACGACGACTGCCATATGCTCGCGCACGAGCGTGACGGCCAGATCAAACTCGATCTCCTGCTGCCAGCGCCGACCTTTGTCGGTGCGTCCGCGCAGGCGGATCATGCCGTTCCGGTTCGGGCGCAGGGTCCGAACGTCGGGACCCTCGGCCTTCGGGGGCGGGGTAGGCAGCGCCCGCTTGATCCGCCGCTTGGGCAGCGCGGCGTCGGCGCTTAGCCGGCCCGCAGCCGCGGCCGGCGCCGCATTGGCGGCGCTTGCGCCGTCTTTCAAGGCCGCGACCTGTGCCGCGGCCTTTTTGCTGCGGCGCTTGCGCTTGCGTTTGCGCGCCGCCTTGGCCGTGCCGGCGGCGGCGCCCTCCGCGCCCGGCGGCACGCTTGGCGCCGCCGCGGCGGGCACTGCCGCTTGCGCCGCAAGTGCTGCGCCAGCGGGCTCGGGCACCGCGGCCTGGGTCGGCTGCTGCTTGCGCTGCGCCCGGCAGCTGCGGCAGGCGCCGCGGCGCGAGCCTTTGCCGGAGCGCTTGCCGGTGCGGCGCAGGAATTCGCCGAGCGGCTTCGCTTTGCCGCAATAGGCGCATATTTTTACCGCTTTCGCGGAGGTAGAAGCTTGATCGGGTTGCTGTTGCTGCGTCAAGGGGGTCACCTCAGTTTAGAATAGGCTACAAGTAGGATATGACTCCATTATACCTGATTCTACATAAATATAGCCAAGACCAGCCGGTCTTGGCTTATGGTTTATATTCAAATTTGTCATTGGATGATCCCTCATTGCCGGTTACTCGGTCACGGCTGCGGGTTGTCTTAGGCTGCGCATTTTGGTTAAAATTTTGCGGATGCTTTCATCGGAGAGGTGGAATCTTCCGGCTAAATCCCGAACCGTGCTCCCGGCGCGATAAAGGCGGAAAATCTCTTCGTTCCGCTTGGCGATGGAGATGCGGGATCCGCTCAGTTCTCCCCATAACGCCCTCGACCGTTCCGGTTTGGGAATGTACAGCAGCTCACCTTGAATATAGGTTTGGAGCTCCTGCAACAGCCTAGGGGGAAGAACATCCTTTCCATTTTTGTAATTCACGATCATGTACCTCCTTATTTCGTGGTCCGTCCTCAACTACTGTTACGACATAAGTCAACATGCTCGCTTCCCCCTTTCAAAATTTGATTTGGTCGTCGCTTCATCCTACCTTCTCGGTGTGGAAAAGCCGACTTTGTGACTTTTAATAAAGTCAAAATTTGGTTTTTACTGGATCTATCTTAACACAGGTATCGTCAAACATAAATAAGGGAGGCTGTTCCCAGCCCCCCGTTTTATTGCGGTGCCGCTTACGCGGCAGCCACCTCACTCACTGTAATCACTTCGATCAGCCCCCTTTCCCGTGATTCGTCGGCCCGACATCTATATTAACTCATATTTCCGGCCGCTGGAAAAGCGAAAGAACGACTATAAGTGTTTTTTACGTAAGGTATGCTAGAATAAGTTTGGGTTCATTCCATTTATCACGTTAATCATGCTAACGATCAAGGAAGTGACTTGAAGGTGGATTTGTTTTCTTTCAATCAGGAGCAAAGCCCGGCGGGGCGGCTGCTAGCCGACCGGATGCGGCCAACCTCCCTCGATGAATATATCGGACAGGAGCATATCGTTGGCCCGGGCAAGCTGCTGCGGCGAGCGATCGAAGCCGATCAGGTGTCCTCGATTTTGCTGTACGGCCCTCCGGGATGCGGCAAAACGACGCTTGCCCACATTATTTCCAACCATACTCAGGCGGAATTCGTTCGGTTAAACGCGGTGGATGCGTCGGTGAAGGACGTTCGCGAGGTCATCGAAAAGGCGCAGAACGACAAAGCTTTTTACGGCACGAAAACGATCCTGTTCCTGGATGAGGTCCATCGATTTAACAGTTCGAGACAGGATGCCTTGCTGCCGGCGGTGGAAAAAGGAACGATCATCTTCATCGGCGCAACGACGGAAAATCCGTTCCACTACGTCAACGGCGCCTTAATGAGCCGCTCCACGTTGTTCCAACTAGAATCGCTGACGAAAGAGCATTCGCTGATCGCGATGCGGCGGGCCTTGGCGGATCAAGAGAAAGGGCTTGGCTTCATGCCGCTGCAGGTCGACGAGGAGGCGCTGCTGCACATTGCCGCGATGGCTAACGGCGACATTCGGCGCGCGCTGAATGCCCTGGAGCTGGCCGCGATGACCACGCCGCCGCAATCGGACGGCACGGTGCATGTCACGCTTGAGGTGGCGGAGGAATCGATCCGTCGGCCGCTGGTCAAAGCGGACGAGTCGACGCAATACGACGTGTTGTCTGCGTTCCACAAGTCGATTCGCGGTTCCAGCGATGCGGCGGTATTCTGGTTCCTCTATGCCGTGGAGAAGCTGGGGATGGATCCGATGACCTTTATCCGCCGGTTGATCGCCGCCAGCAGCGAGGATATCGGCCTGGCTAATCCGCAAGCGCTGGTACAGGCGATCAGTGCTTTGGACGCTTACCGGAACAACGGTTGGCCCGAAGCGCGGCTAAACGTCGTTCAGGCGATCCTGTTTGCGGTCGAAAGCCCTAAATCGAACGGCGTCGTGGAAGCGATCGGGAACGCTATGGCAGCTATCGAGGAGGTCAAATCCGCCGAGGTTCCGCTGCATTTGCGCGATACCCACTATAAGGGAGCAGTGAAGCTCGGGCACGAGGGCTACAAATATCCGCATGATTACCCTGGTCATTATGTGCAGCAGGAATACCTGCCCGAACGCTTGGCTGGTCGTTCGTTCTACCATGCCACCGAGCAAGGGAACGAAGCGAAGATCAAACACAACCAAGAGCTGCGGCGCAGAAACGGCAAGTAAGTCGAGTGCATGAGTGTAAGTGCCATGTCTATACACGCAAAAAAAAGCGGGAGGTTCGGGTCTAATGTAGACGCCGTACCTCCCGCTTTATTTCTTCCTGCTTAAGCTTGCGCTGCCGCAGCCTCCGCCCGCAGTTTCGCCGGAGCTTCGATCGTGCCACCGCCCAGGCATTCCTCGCCTTGGTAGAACACGACGGCTTGGCCCGGGGTGATCGCCTTTTGCGGCTGATCGAACTCGACAAGTACGGTGCCGTCCAGCCGAGCTGTCAGCGTCACACCTTGGTCCGGCTGGCGATATCGGAACTTCGCCGTGCAGTGGAACGGACCTTCTGGTAGCTGGTCAGCCCCGGCGATCCAATTGACGCCAGAAGCGATCAGGGACGTCGAGTACAAGCTCGGGTGCTTGTCGCCTTGCACGACGTACAAAAGGTTGCGCTCCAGATCTTTGTCAGCGACGAACCACGGTTCGCCGGTACCGGAACCGCCGATGCCAAGGCCTTGCCGTTGGCCTAACGTATAGTACATCAGGCCATCGTGGCGGCCCTTGACTTCGCCGGTGACGATATCTACCATATCGCCGGATTTGGCCGGCAGGTAGTTGCTTAAGAATTCCTTGAAATTGCGTTCCCCAATGAAGCAGACGCCGGTACTGTCTTTCTTCTTAGCCGTATATAAACCGGCTTCTTCAGCAATTCGACGCACCTCCGGTTTCGGCAGGTGACCGATCGGGAACATGGCTTTGGATAACTGCTCCTGATTCAGGGCATTGAGGAAATAAGTTTGATCCTTGTTGTTGTCGACGCCTCGCAGCAGCTTGTACGTCCCGTTCTCTTCCACGACTCGTGCATAATGCCCAGTCGCAACGTAATCCGCGCCAAGATCCAGCGCTTTGTTGAGAAATTCGCCGAATTTGATTTCCCGGTTGCACATGACGTCGGGATTTGGCGTCCGGCCCCGCTTATATTCTTCGAGGAAATAGGCAAATACTTTATCGTAGTATTGCTTCTCGAAGTTCACGGTGTAGTAAGGGATATCGATCTGCTCGCAGACGCGGCGAACATCTTCGGCGTCCGCTTCGGCCGTGCAGTAGCCGAATTCGTCGGTATCATCCCAGTTTTTCATGAATATGCCGATGACATCGTAACCCTGCTGCTTCAGCAGGAGCGCGGTCACCGAGGAATCGACGCCGCCGGACATGCCGACGACGACGCGGGTTTCGCTGTTAGGCTTCGCCATGATTATCACTCCTTCGAGCGGCGTTCGCTCGCCGTTTATTTTACCATATTTGTTGCTTTATTTTCCAAAACACATATGATATGTTACGATAAGCACAGGGTAAAGATAGGAATAGGGAGGAATTCCCGGATTTGGGCACGGCTGTCGCGGAAGTACGCGGCGGATGGCCCGAGACTGTCTTTTTTAGGATCAAAGCTTAATTATATAAAGTTTACTCGAAAATTGAAAGAGGTGCCTTCTTTGAAGATTTCTACAAAAGGACGCTACGGATTGACCATTATGATGGAGCTCGCCGCCAAATTTGGCGAGGGGCCCACTTCTCTCAAAAGCATCGCCGAGAAAAACCAATTGTCCGAGCATTATCTGGAGCAATTGATCGCACCGCTGCGCAACGCCGGCTTGGTAAAGAGCGTACGCGGGGCTTACGGCGGCTATATTCTTTCCAAGGAAGCCAGTGAAATTACGGCTGGAGATATCATCCGCGTGTTGGAGGGGCCGATTTCCCCGGTGGACTTCACCGAGGAGGATGATCCGGCAAAACGCGATTTGTGGCTGCGCATCCGCGATAGTATCGCTGAAGTGCTGGATTCGACGACGCTGGAGAATCTGGTGAATTTCGAGGAGCACGGAGCCAAGGAAAATTACATGTTCTACATTTAATCTGCGAACCGACTTGTCATCATGAATGCGGTGGGATACAATCAACAAACGATTCGGTAGCCGTCCCGATCCCGGGGCGGTGATTTACGTTTTATACGTTAATAAAAAAAGTGATTTGGACAAGGTGAGAGCCATGAAGCATATCTATTTGGACCATGCCGCATCCACGCCGATCCATCCGGACGTTGCGGAAACGATGCTGAAGGTGATGCGGGGGCAACTCGGTAATGCATCCAGCGTTCATTTTTTTGGACGGGAAGCCAAACGTCTGGTGAACGGGGCGCGAGATTCGATTGCGGCTCGGATCGGCTGCCGTCCGGATGAACTGGTATTTACCGGCGGAGGGACGGAAAGCGATAACCTGGCGTTGTTTGGCACGGCATCTGCCCGCAAGGCGGACGGTCGCCATATCATCACGACCGCCATCGAGCACCATGCGGTGTTGCATTCCTGCGAACGTCTGGAGAAGGACGGGTTCGAGGTAACCTATTTGCCGGTGGATCGCTACGGTCAGGTGCATCCGGATCAGGTACGGGAAGCCATTCGTCCCGATACGATCCTGATTAGCGTGATGTACGGCAATAACGAGGTTGGAACGATTCAGCCGATTGCCGAAATCGGCGCCATCGCCAGGGAGCGGGGGATCGTCTTTCATGTGGACGCAGTGCAAGCGCTCGGTTCGCTGCCGATTTCCTGCCGCGAGCTTCCGGTCGACCTGATGAGCTTCTCTTCGCACAAAATCAACGGACCCCAAGGCGTCGGAGCTCTATATGTACGGAAGGATCTTCAGCTGGATCCGATCCAGCACGGCGGACTGCAAGAGAGAAAACGCCGGGCCGGTACGGAAAACATGGCCGGGATCGCCGGTTTTGCCAAAGCCGTTGAATTGGCCGCGGCGGAGCGAGAGGCTCGCACCGCGCATGATCGTCTGTTGATCCAGGAGCTGCTGTCCGCTTTGGAACAGCGGATCACCCGCGAAGCCTTCCATGTGAACGGCCACCCGAGCGATCGACTGCCGCATATCGTCAACCTCAGCTTTCCGGAAGTGGATTCGGAGACGATGTTGATGAATCTGGATATGGAAGGCATTGCCGCCTCCAGCGGCTCGGCGTGCACCTCGGGCTCCTTGGAGCCGTCGCACGTGCTGGAAGCGATGCATCTTCCGGCAAGTTTTTTGCGATCCGCGATTCGATTTAGTGTAGGATTGGGTAATACTAGGGAAGAAATTTCCGAAACTGCCGAAAAAATTGGAACCATCCTGGAACGACTTCGTAGAAGAAAATAATGGGCACCTTTTTGGGCTCAAATCGGCTTTTGCGGAGAGGAGGTATAGGATTTTCGGCACCGTATGAAATGCCCAAGCAGGGAGTGTCTTATTCAACATGAGAATGCAAGAAATGATTGGCCTGACCGTTTATGATGTGGAGCATGGCAAGCAGGTCGGGAAAGTCGTTGACATCCTCCTAAACCATGACTGGTCGATCGTCGGCATCCAGCTGGAGAATCGATTATTTTGGACTTCCGGTGTCAAGGCGGTAGGGTGGGACGATATCGTGGCTTACGGCGATGATGCTGTGATGATTCGTAATCAACAGGCTGTCCGCAAATGGGGAGCCGAGAACATACAGAACACCTTTTTAACGGGAAATGGGAAATTAAAAGAGCTGCCGGTCCTGACTGAGGACGGAATTCGTCTGGGTCATGTGACGGATGTTTATTTTGAGCATGAATTGGGAAACACAATTACTGGAATTGAAATTAGCGACGGGTTTTTCACCGATCTCATGGAAGGGCGCAAGCTGCTGCCTTTTTTGCCGGAAATGACCCGAGGGGAAAATGTGATCATGGTGCCCCTGGGCAGCGAACAGCTGCTTGAAAAGCCGTGAATTTTGTGGATGGATAGGTGATGGTTCTATGATGAAATGTCCAAATTGCAATTCCAAGGATATCGGGAAAATCGGCTCCCACCAGTTCTACTGCTGGGGTTGCTTTATTGAACTAACGGTGAACGGCGACAAAATGTCCGTATATCAAGTCGAGGAAGACGGTACGCTCAGCTCGCTGGACGATCTGTTCTTCGGCGAGGAAATGGTGCAGGACTTCTCGCAAATGCACGCTTCCTCGTAACAATATATTCCTGCTAGGCTTTGGAAATGCAAAAGCTGTCCCCATTTGATCGTGAAGGGGATGGCTTTTTTTGTATAGAGGAATCGCTCTTCAAATGTTGTCAACAATAATCATGACGAAACCGTGTTTTCATTTGATTGAGAAAGAAAGCGCTTTGATTTAGGATGAGTCTAGAAGCACGGTAATCCAACAAGTCAACGTTGTTGATGGTCCGTACATCATTCTAAGGGGGTTTCTCTTTATGGCTATAGCACAAACGAAAAAACCGTCTGCAGGATCAGGCGGAGCAAGGGTCAAGGTTCAGCAGTTCGGTCGTGCGCTCAGCGGGATGGTTATGCCGAACATCGGCGCATTTATCGCTTGGGGGTTAATCACCGCACTTTTCATTCCTACCGGCTGGATTCCAAGCGAATATCTCGCCAAGTTGGTTGATCCGATGATCAAATACTTGCTGCCGCTCCTGATTGGTTACACCGGCGGCAACATGGTACATGGCAAAC
Organism: Paenibacillus rhizolycopersici; assembly: GCF_014947195.2. NCBI lineage: Bacteria > Bacillati > Bacillota > Bacilli > Caryophanales > Paenibacillaceae > Paenibacillus > Paenibacillus rhizolycopersici. Next base: position 11,231 of record NZ_JADCNN020000014.1, read on the forward strand.
GTGGTGCAGTAACGGCTGCGATCGTAACGATGGGGGTGATCGTCGGCAGCGATATTCCGATGTTCCTCGGCGCGATGATCGTGGGTCCGTTGTCCGCTTGGATCATCAAGCAGTTCGACAAATTGGTCGAAGGGAAGATCAAATCCGGTTTTGAAATGCTGGTAAATAACTTCTCGATCGGGATTTTTGGCGGCTTGATGGCTCTTGGAGCTTACAGCGGCATCGGTCCGGTCGTCACCGCGATTAGCAAAGGCTTGTCTTCGGGCGTTGACTTCCTGGTGGAGGCAAAATTGCTCCCACTGGTCAACCTCTTGATTGAACCAGGCAAGGTGTTGTTCCTGAACAATGCCATCAACCATGGTGTTATTACGCCGATCGCTTCGGAAGAAGCGCTGCGTGTCGGCAAATCGATGTTATACATGCTCGAATCGAACCCGGGTCCAGGTCTTGGCATCCTGCTGGCTTACTGGGTCTTCGGACGCGGCATGGTGAAACAATCGGCTCCAGGCGCAGTGGTGATCCACTTCCTGGGCGGGATTCACGAGATTTATTTCCCGTATATCTTGATGAAGCCGATCTTGATTCTGGCAGCCATTGCCGGTGGTGTGGCAGGTACGTTCACGTTCCAATTGACCGGTGCCGGTCTTGTAGGTTCTCCTTCTCCGGGTAGTATTTTCGCTTACTTCCTGATGACGCCGAAGGGCGGATATGTGCCGATGTTAAGCGGTGTAATCGTCGCAACGGTCGTTTCTTTCTTGATCGCTTCGCTACTGCTCAAGACGGGTAAACAAGACGAAGAGGATATGAACTTGGAAGAAGCATCGGCGAAAATGAAAGAGATGAAATCCGCAGGTTCGAAGAACCAGGTGGCAGCTCCTGCTGCTGTAGGCGGCGTGCAAAAAGAAACGGTGAACAAAATCGTGTTTGCTTGCGATGCGGGTATGGGTTCCAGCGCGATGGGCGCCTCGGTCCTGAGAAAGAAGATGCAGGATGCGGGCGTGAAGGTGACTGTCGTCAATTCAGCTGTTAGTGAGATCCCTAGCGACGCAGATATCGTTATTACGCAAAAAACGCTGACGGACCGCGCCATCGCGAACAAACCGGATGCGGAACATATCTCCATTGATAATTTCTTGAAGAGTCCCAAATACGATGAACTGGTCGAACGGCTGAAGGGCTAAGTAGCGCCGGTTACGATGCGGGGGCAGAACACTGGCGATTAGTCGCCGGTGTTTTGCGTCTATATTAGGGAGAGACTTGATATGAGGAAAATGACCGCAAGACAAAAGCAGATCCTCATCCTCCTCCTCGGGCGCAAGAACGGGATGACCGCTGCGGAAATCGCCGCGGAGATTAACGTCAGCGTCAGAACGGTCCACCGGGAACTGGACGAGATTGAAAAAATCCTGGCCTATTTCGGATTGATCCTGCACCGTAAGTCCGGTACCGGAATTTCTGTTTGGAGTAATGCGGCAGATAGCGAGGAAGGTGAGAAGCTTCAGGAAGCCAGGCGTTTGCTGCTGGTGGATAAGCCTAGTGACTACTCGGGAGAGGAGCGGCAGCTCTTGTTGATTTGCCGCTTGCTGGAGGAGCAGGAGCCATGCAAGTTGTTTACATTAGCTCATAGCCTGAAAGTCACGGTAGCAACGATCAGCAGCGATTTGGATGAGGTAGAGCCTTGGACCCGACGCTTCGGACTGGAGCTGGTCCGCCGCCGGGGCTACGGCGTCGAGTTGATCGGTGATGAGCGGGAGATACGCGAGGCCTTATGCCAATTGGCAGCCGATCACCTGGATTACTCGGATCTGATCGGGGGATCGCCGGAAAGTCAAGTCTCCTCAGCTACTGCGAGGCTGCTGGAGGTCGTCGGCACACACAACCTGATGACGGTGGAGAATACGCTATGGGCCATGAATTGGAATTGGACGGAACATTTGTCCGAAAATGCCTACACTCAGCTGTTGATCCATCTCTCCGTTTCGGTGAATCGGATCAACGCGGGGAGATTCGTAAACGGTTTGAACAACTCTGGCAAGGTGGCCTCCACCGGGGGCGGAGAGCAAGACGCAGCTGAGACGGCCCGCTTTGCGCTACGTTTGGCCGACAAGCTCACGCTTACGTTCCCACCGGAGGAAATCACCTATATGAACGGGTTGTTCAGCCAGGCCAAGGAAGCCTCTCCTGAGCTGGTTCAAGCGGATTTAGAACTGGTTGATACCGTATACCGACTAACGGAGAACGTCGTCAAGCGAACCGGCATCCCGTTTCAGGAGGACCGCCTGCTGCATAGCGGCTTACTTGAGCATATGGGCCCGGCGTTTAAGCGGATTCGCGAAGGCTCTCGCATCCGCAACCCGCTGCTAGGCGCTATCCGCAAGGATTACGAGGAGCTGTTCGGCATCGTGCGGGAGGCGATGAACGACAGCGCAGCCGGCCTGGACGTGCCGGATGAAGAGATCGGCTTCCTGGTGATGCATTTCGGCGCTTCGATCGAACGGTTGAATCAGCTAGGCCGCAACGTGCGGGCTATCTTGGTTTGCTCAAGCGGGCTGAGCTCCTCCAAACTGTTAGCTACGCGGCTCGCCAAGGAGATGCCGCAGATCGAAGTGCTGGGCAACGTCTCATGGTATGAAGCCAAGAGGCTTCCAGAGTCTGATTATGATTTAATGATTTCGACGATCGATCTGCCTCTTCCAGAGGATCGTTACGTCAAATTGAGCCCGCTGCTCACGGACGAGGACAGCGAGCGGTTACTGGAGTACGTGCAGCATACGACGCTGAGGGCTCGTAAGCCGGCATCCGAGCCGGAATCCGCCAGGACCAGGGCCTTTGATAAGGTACGGTCATTGTCGATGGCTCTTAACGAAGTTGTTAGCCTGCTGGATCAATTCGACGTGAGTACCCTGAGTAACCGAGGGTATTCGCTTCGAGAGACGGTCACGGCGGCACTGGAGGAGATAAACCAATCATTCGTTCCGCCTTCCGTATCCGACGTTCCGGCCGTAGCCGACCGTTTACTGGAACGGGAGAAAATGGCCAGTCAAGTTATTCCGGGTACTTCGCTTGCATTGTTTCATACGCGAACCCGGTTTGTGAATACCCGTTCGCTGGCTTTGTTCCGGCTGGAGGAGCCAGTACTGCTTGAAGGAGGGACGAAAGTAGGCGCCCTGTTATTCATGCTTGCGCCGCGCGAGCTGTCGCGTGAGAGCTTAGAGGTACTTAGTGAAATCAGCGCGTTGCTGCTGAAGCCGGAGCTGGTAGAACTGCTGGAAACAGGCGAGCGTCAGGAAATCCGAAACTTTTTGGCGACTGAACTGTTGGTTTATTTTGAACATTTGTAAATCCGGAAGATAGAAAATCAGTGGAAAGGGAGAGAACAATCATGAAATTACTGTCTAAAGAGAAAATTATATTAAATGGAAAAGCCAACGATAAATACGAGGCCATTCGAATGGCCGGGAAGCTGCTGGTTGACGCCGGTCACGTTACGGAGGAATACGTCGACAAAATGGTCGAGCGCGAAGAGATCGTCTCCACTTATATGGGCGGCGGCCTCGCGATCCCGCACGGAACCAAGGAGGCCAAAAGCCTGATTTCCTCGACAGGACTGTCGGTTGTTCGCTTCCCTGAGGGCGTTGACTTCGGCGGCGATGAGCCGGCCTTTATCGTGATCGGCATTGCTGCTGCCGGCGGGGATCATATGGAGGTCCTCACTAACGTCGCTATGGTGTTCACGGAGGAATCCAATTTGGAGCGAATCATGAACGCACGGACGGAAGAGGAGATTGCGAAAATTCTGGAAGGGGGCATGGAAGCATGAAGGCGGTCCATTTCGGCGCAGGTAACATCGGAAGAGGATTCATCGGCTTATTGCTGTCTCGCTCTGGTTACGAGGTTTGCTTCGTGGATGTCAACGAGAAGCTCGTCTCGGAGCTGGCCCGGCGTAATGAATATCCCGTCACGCTGGCCAGCGATCAGCGGGAAACCGTCACTGTAAGCGGTGTGACGGCGATCAACAGCATGAACGATCCCGTTGCCGCCGCTCGGGCGTTAGCCGAAGCGGATCTGGTGACGACGGCGGTTGGGGTTTCGGTGTTGAAGCATATCTCCGGTACGATCGCCCAAGGGCTGATGCTGCGGAAAACCAATGAAGCGGTATCCCCACTTCATGTCATCGCCTGCGAGAACGCCATCGGCGGCAGCTCCCAGCTTAAGGAGCATGTCTATGCCCAACTGGACGAGGCAACGCGGCAGTGGGCCGACAGTCATGTAGCGTTCCCCGATGCGGCGGTCGACCGGATCGTTCCGCTGCAGCAGCATGAGGATCCGCTGCAGGTCGTTGTGGAACCTTTTTACGAATGGGCGGTGGATCAGTCCCAAATGTTCGAAGGCTTTCACCGGGTCGAGGGAGTGCACTATGTTGACCGGTTGGAGCCTTATATCGAACGCAAGTTGTTTACCGTAAATACCGGCCATTGCTCGGCCGCTTACATGGGATACCTGCAAGGCCATGCCACGATTCAGGAAGCCATGAACGATGAGAAGGTCGTTCATCATGTACGTGCCGTCCTCTCGGAGACCGGGGCGGTGCTTGTGGCGAAACATGGGTTTTCGTCAGCCGAGCATCAGGCATATATCGATACGACTCTGGAGCGTTTCGCCAATCCGGCGCTGACGGACGAGGTTTCGCGGGTCGGCCGTTCACCGATCCGCAAGCTGTCCGCCGGCGACCGGCTGGTCTCCCCGGCGACGCAGGCGTATGAACGGGAGTTTGGATACGGCTACCTGGCGCTGACGATGGCGATGGCGCTCCGTTTCGAGTCTCCGGACGATCCGGAAGCCGCGGAACTGCAAGCGTCGCTGAAAGAAGTCGGCGCTTCGCAGACCTTGGCCAAATACACCGGCCTCGACGCCGAGCACCCGATCCACCAAGCGGCGCTGGCGCATTATGAGGAATTGAAGAGCCGCTGAGCGGAAATTAGTAGGGGATTAGCTTATTCAACGCATGTAAATAATGACCTCGGGCCGCTCTTGTCCGCCTCAGGTTCGTTATTTATTTTGAGCAGCCCTGACGCATCTGCAATATAAGATGCGTCAGGGCTTTTTCGGTTTGCACGCGCGGCTAACGGCTAACGGACCTAGGGGACGTTATTGGCCGCGAGAACCGTACCATTGAAACCTAACGGACTGAGATGACCTTATTCCAGCGGAATTGTCTCGGTTGGCTGCATTTGCGGCTAAATAACGGCTGCTGAGTCCGTTACATCGGGAAATAGTCGGGAAATGACTCAATAACGTCTCTCAGGTCCGTTAGGAGTAAGAGGTCCACAGAGAAAGCACTCGAAGAGCGCAAAAGGCCAGAGGGAGAAATGATTCTGGAGAAACGCTAGTGGTCGCCTTTGCGAGCGGATTTCTACATCGTATGAATCTAGTCCAGTCAGAGAAATCCGCGAGCAACAGCGATCGGAAGAACATTTCACCCGTCGGCCCCTCAGCGCTCTTCTAATCTTTTTCCAGTTACCGGTTCTCGTCATCCCACACATCTCCGGCCCTTCGCAGCCACCCTCTCATAAATCTCCCTCTCCAGGCAAATACTGATCTATACGATTAACCGCCGCAAAGGGGGAGGAGGCATGGAGCCGATGGAACCGATGGAACCGATCGCCAAAAGCAAGCTGTTCCGATATGGCGTCTGGGTGCTGCTAGGGCTGGTCATCTTGTTTTTCGTGTGGCAGCTGCGCCCGATGTTTGCGCTCGTTTATGGATTTCTCAAAGCGGTGTTCGCTCCGTTCGTGATCGCCATTATCATCTCTTATGTCTTGAATCCGATCGTTCGCATGCTCGGCGGGCGCAAGGTGCCGCGGACGATGGCCGTATTGTTGATTTACGCGGTATTCCTGACCGGCCTTTCGGTGGTGCTCATGAACGTGATCCCGATGTTCGTCGAACAGCTGGAGGAACTCGGGGAGCATTTGCCGGAGCTGACCATCCACACCCAGCAAATGATGAACCGTTGGGACAACGGCATTTTGCCCGGGAGCATCCGCATGGGGATGAACAACTGGTTTTATCAATTCGAAAACCGGCTGGCAAGTTCGATTTCCGGCTTTTTAGACAATATCGGGACAACGATCGGCGTGGTATTTAATGCGTTCATTATTCCATTTCTGATCTTCTACATGCTGAAGGACATCGAGCTGATTGAACGGCTGATGCTGCAGTACCTGCCGCGTTCGCGGCGCAAGTCGATCATGACGTTGCTGAAGGAAATCGACATGGCCTTGGGCAACTACGTTCGGGGGCAACTCCTGGTTTGCATCATCATCGGCGTGCTGGCCTACATCGGCTATATGCTTATCGGAATGCCGTTTGCTCTGCTGCTAGCGGGAGTGGTCGCTGTTTGCAATATCATACCTTACCTGGGCCCGTTTCTCGGGGCAGCGCCGGCCTTGATCATGGCGACAACGATTTCGTGGAAAATGGTCCTGTTTGTCCTGCTCGTCAATATGCTCTGCCAAATGATCGAAAGTAACGTCATCTCCCCGCAAGTCGTGGGGCGGAGCTTGCATATGCACCCCATGCTGATTATTCTGGCGCTCCTGATCGGCGGGGAACTGGCGGGGGTGCCCGGGCTGATTTTTGCTGTGCCGTTTTTTGCCGTGGTGAAGGTGATTATCCAGCATTTCTATACTTATTACGTTCGGCGCAAAGCGATGTGAATATGGCGCATTGACATGGCGTAACCCGCCTTATATACTTAAAATGTTATGTGCAAAATCTAAAAAACGTTGATGAAATCAAGTACGTTCGGCAAGCGGATTTGCCAGAGAAGGGTTCCGCTGCAAGCGGCGTCCCGCAAGGGAAGCCAAGGCGGCGGCTGAGAGAACCTGAAATCTCGCGCGGACGGAAAGCTAATTTCGGAGTGTGAGCTCTAAATTCACCGGCAGGTCCCCGTTACCGGGCCGACGAGGCGATCGCTACAGACGCTGGCGGACGAAGTCCAGCCGCATCAGGAGCGATAACCAGGGTGGTACCGCGATTTAATCGTCCCTGATTTTCAGGGGCGTTTTTGTTTTTTTAGAGGATAAATTAGGAGGTCTATACGATGAAAGCAAGTGAAATTCGTTCCAAATGGCTGGAGTTCTTTGCCGGCAAAGGCCATAAAATCGAACCGAGCGCCTCGCTCGTACCGCATAACGATCCGTCCCTGCTGTGGATCAACGCCGGGATGGCTCCGCTCAAACCGTATTTTGACGGGCGGGTTAAGCCGGAAAATCCGCGCCTGACGAATTCGCAGAAATGCATCCGCACCAACGATATCGAAAACGTGGGCAAGACGCGCCGGCACCATACGTTTTTTGAAATGCTGGGCAACTTCTCGATTGGGGATTACTTTAAGGAAGAAGCGATCACATGGGCTTGGGAATTCCTGACCGACAAGAAGTGGATCGGCTTTGATCCAGAGCGTCTATCGGTCACCGTGTATCCCGAGGATGAAGAAGCCTTTAAGCTGTGGAATGAGAAAGTCGGACTTCCGGCCGAACGCATCGTAAAGCTGGAGGACAACTTCTGGGACATCGGTGAAGGGCCTTGCGGACCTTGCACGGAAATTTTCTACGATCGCGGCGACGCTTACGGCGATTTGTCCGATCCCGAATGTTATCCCGGCGGTGAGAACGAACGATTCCTCGAGGTCTGGAACCTCGTGTTCTCGCAGTTTAACCATAATAAGGACGGCAGCTATACGCCGCTTCCGAACAAGAACATCGATACTGGGGCGGGACTGGAGCGGTTTGCGTCCATTCTGCAGGATGTGAACTCCAACTTCGATACCGACTTGTTCCAACCGATTATTAAGCAAACAGCCAAAATGGCCGGAGTAACTTACGGTACGGCGGAGGAAAGCGATGTGGCGCTCAAGGTCATCGCCGATCACATTCGTACGGTGACATTTGCCGTGGCCGATGGCGTATTGCCGTCCAACGAAGGCCGGGGTTACGTGATTCGCCGCTTGCTGCGCCGCGCGGTGCGTTATGGCAAGCTGATCGGAATGGACAAACCGTTTATGTTCGGCTTGGTGGAAACCGTCGGTGACATCATGGGCACCTATTATACGGACGTTGTGACCAAACGGGAGTTCATCGAAAAAGTTATTCGTACCGAGGAAGAACGGTTCCACGAAACGCTCAGCGACGGCTTGGCGATTTTGGCGGACATCAGCGGCGAAGCGAAGGCAGCCGGCCGCACGCTGATCAGCGGGGCAGATGCATTTAAGTTGTATGACACCTACGGATTTCCGCTGGATCTGACCGAGGACTTTGCGGTGGAACAAGGGCTGGGTGTCGACCGTGAAGGCTTTGAAGCTGCCATGGAGGAGCAACGCGAACGTGCCCGGGCGGCCCGCCACGAGAGCGGCAGCATGAAGGTGCAAGGCGGAGTTCTGGCCGATTTTACGACTAAAACGGAATTCGTTGGATATAATGAGCTTGAAGTTACAACCAGCATCGTCGCCATCGTGGCTGACGACGCTTTCGTTGACACGCTTAGTGCCGGTCAATCAGGCCAAATCATTTTGGCTTCGACGCCTTTCTATGCAGAAAGCGGCGGCCAGGTCAGCGACCAGGGGACCCTGCGCACCGGCTCTGGCAGTGCGACCGTGGAAGGTTTGTATAAAGCACCACACGGGCAGCATGTCCATCAAGTGACGGTGGAGACCGGCGAACTGCGAGTCGGTTCAGAAGTTACGGCTTCCGTAAGCAAGGAACAACGCAGCCATACGGTGAAGAACCATACGGCAACCCATCTGCTGCATAAGGCGTTAAAAGAAACGCTCGGCGAACACGTGAACCAAGCCGGTTCTCTTGTTGAACCGCAGCGTCTGCGCTTCGACTTCTCCCACCTTGGCAGTATTTCGCCGGAGGAATTGGTGGAAATCGAACGCCGCGTGAATGAGCAGATTTGGAACGCGCTGCCGGTGACAACCTCGCTGAAAGCGATCGATGAAGCCAAAGCGATGGGGGCAATGGCGTTGTTCGGCGAGAAATACGGGGACATCGTTCGCGTTGTCCAGGTCGGCGAGTACAGCCTGGAGCTGTGCGGCGGTTGCCACGTGAACAATTCGGCGGAGATCGGCCTGTTCAAAATCGTCAGCGAAAGCGGCATCGGCTCCGGCGTGCGCCGGATCGAAGCGGTGACCGGACGGGGCGCCTACCAGTTCATGGATGGTCAGCTTGATTTGCTGAAGCAAGCGGCTGGCTTGTTGAAATCGAATGTGAACGACGTGCCGAAACGGGTCGAAGGATTGTTCCAGCAGTTGAAGGAGCTTGGTCGCGAGAACGAATCCCTGCAAAGCAAGCTGAGCGTGATCGAAGCTGGCGAATTGACAAGCCAGGTGGTTAACGTCGGTCAAACCCAACTCCTGGCTGCTCACGTTCAGGCCGGAAGCATGGACGCGCTGCGCACGTTAGCCGACGAGCTGAAAGCCAAGCTGCCGGATGCGGTGCTTGTGCTGGGTGCTCCAAGCGAGGACAAGGTGAATTTTGTTGTTGTCGTGCCTAAAGAGGAAGTGGCTCGCGGACTGCATGCCGGCAAGCTCGTCAAGGAAGTGGCGGCGGTATGCGGCGGCGGAGGCGGCGGCCGTCCGGACATGGCCCAGGCGGGGGGCAAGGATGCCAGCAAGCTGGACGAAGCTTTGAAGAAAGCTGCGGAATGGATTGCTTCCCAAGCCTAAAGGAACGATGAATTTGACGGGGTGAACCCGCGAAAATTTCCTTATGGAACCCATGATATGGTATAGTATGATTAGGCTAAGAGGAAATCAGCTGCGATCATAAAGGCGTATGTCGAAGAAGCGAGGTGTCATCATGGACTCCATGGATAAAACCGTCAAATTTAACGTCAAAGGCGATGAACTAGAGGCGTCGGCGCAGGAAATTCTTCTTACGGTTTACCAGGCGTTGCAGGAGAAAGAATACAATCCGGTTAACCAGATCGTCGGATATCTGTTGTCGGGAGATCCGGCCTATATACCGCGCCATAACAATGCGCGAAGTTTGGTCCGCAAGAAGGAACGGGACGAACTGATAGAAGAACTGGTACGCTTTTACATGGCGGGCCACCGATAGGAGCAATACATGAAAATCATGGGTCTGGATTACGGGGACCGTCGGATCGGAGTCGCCGTTAGCGATAGTCTAGGCTGGACCGCCCAGGGGCTCGAAACCATCGAGCGCCGCAGGGAAGGCAGCGAATTCGAACGCATCGCCGAGCTGGTGAAACAGCACGAGGTGGAGGAGATTGTCGTCGGTCTGCCGAAGAATATGAACGGCACGATTGGTCCCCGGGGAGAAATATGCATGGCGTTTGCCGAGGAGCTTCGGGGCAGGTTTAACCTCCCCGTGCATCTCTGGGACGAACGGCTGACCACCGTTTCTGCGCAGCGAACGCTGCTGGAGGCGGATGTCAGCCGGAAGAAGCGCAAGGGTGTCGTCGACAAGATGGCCGCCAGCTTGATTTTGCAAAACTATTTGGACTCTAAGAGTATAAAGTGAGGGTGATCGCGTATGTCTAAAGATCGTATCGGAAATGAAGAAGAACCGGAAATTATTTATATCCCCGATGAAGAGGGCAATGAAGAAGAGTTCGAAGTGATTATGAAATTCGAAGTCGACGGTTCGGACGCCAAGTATATGATGGTCGTTCCTCTGGATTCCGATGGGAATGAAGAAGAAGAGAGCGAAGAGGTATACGCGTTCCGTTACGAGGAAGACGGCGATGACCTGAAGCTGTACACGATCGAAAGCGACGAAGAATGGGAAATTGTCGAGGAGACGTTTAATACGCTCGTCGACGAATTTGACGGAGAAGATAACAATGACTGATTTTACGGCAGACCAAGCGGTCCTGACGTCGCGGGTTCGCGACGCTTTTGGCCCGATCGTGGAGCTGGAGGACGAATCAGGCAATGCCTCCTATTATCAAGTCGTTCAAGAGTTTGACGTTGCTGGAGCTTCTTATGCAGTGTTGATGCTGGAGAATGCTTCCAAGGACGAAGAGCCGGAGATCTTCAAGATTGTGATGACCGGCGACGAGCTAGAGCTGGTCACGATCGATGACGACGAGGAATGGGAGAACGTATCCGAGCTTTATGACGAATTGACCTTTCCGGAGTAAGGGGGAAGGTGTTGCAGGAGCACGATAGATCAGTCCGGGAAGAGCGGGATTTTACCGCTCTTTTTGGCTGTTAAGGGGGAAGCGGTCTTGAGGAAGGCGCTGAAATGGCTGACCGTCCTGCTCTTACTCGTGATCATTGGAGTAGGAGCGGCCGGAATTTATGTTTACACAGGCATGCAACCTGTCGAAGCGAAGGAGCAGCCGGTCAAGTTCACGATCGAACCGGGTACGGGGACGTCGGGAATCGCAGAGTTACTGGAAAACCAGGGACTAATTAAAAATTCCTTTTTGTTCGTTTCGTATTTAAAATGGAAATCGGAAGGCAGTCATTTTCAGGCTGGAGTCTACGAGATGAACCCGGGAGTGACGTATGACGAAATCATCGCCAAGCTAAACGGCGGCGACGTGGTCAAAGCGGAAATGATCCGGTTTACGATTCCCGAAGGTTTTACCGTGAAGCAAATGGCTGACAAGCTGGCAGAGGAAGGCTTGGCCGACAAAGCGGCGTTTTTGCAGTTGGCGAAGAGTGCTGCCGAGCTTGACGATGAGCTGCTGACTCAAATCCCAGCGGACGAGCGATTAACCTATCGGTTGGAAGGGTACTTGTTCCCAGAAACCTATGAGCTAAAGAAAGGCAGCAATGAGCGGGATATTATCGCTCGCATGCTGCAGGAAACGGGAGAGCGGCTAGGTGAAATCCCTGATTTCACGCAAAAGCTGCAAGCTCGTGGTTTAACCTTAGGCGAACTGATGACGGTCGCTTCGTTGGTAGAGCGGGAAGTGGTAGTTGATGCCGAGCGTCCTAAGGTAGCCGGGGTCATTTACAACCGACTGAAAGACGGCATGAAGCTCGAAATCGACGCCACGGTGCAGTATGTGCTGGATAAACCGAAGGAGCGCTTGCTGAATTCGGATCTAAGAAGCGTGGATAGCCCCTACAATACGTATTTGTATGAAGGATTGCCACCGGGTCCAATCGCTGCGCCAAGCCTCAAATCGATCGAAGCGGCGCTTACGCCGGAGCCGTCGGAGTACCTTTTCTATGTGACGAAGAAAGATGGCAGCGGGGAACACCTGTTTGCCAAGACCTATAAAGAACATTTGAAGAACATCGAGACTAGCAAGGCTATGGCCAATAAATAAAGGTGGTAGTAACAAATGAGTAAAAAGCCGGAAATCTTGGTCCCAGCCGGTTCGCTGGAAGAACTAAAGCGTTACTTCGCAGCGGGGGCTGATGCAGCCATCATCGGCGAGGCCAAATATGGAATGCGCCTTCCTGGCGAGATGACGACCCGAGACATCGCCGCGGCCGTTCAAGTGGCGCGCGAATACGGAGCCAAAATCTATGTTAGCCTCAACAACCTAATGACCAATGCCTTGTTGGACGGCCTGTCCGATTACGTGAAGCAGGTGGCGGAATGTGGTGCAGATGCTATCGAGTTTGGCGATCCTTCTGTCCTTCAGGCGGTACGAAAGGTGGCACCGCAGCTGAAGCTGCATTGGAATGCCGAGATGACTTCCACTAACTATGCCACGGCCAACTACTGGGGGTCGAAGGGCGCATCCCGCGTCGTACTGGCGCGCGAGCTGAACATGGACGAGATCACCGCGATGCCTCCATCGCTGAATATCGAAGCGGAGGTTCAGGTCCATGGCATGACCAATATCTATCACTCGAAACGCAGCTTGGTGCAGAGCTATATGACGCATCAAGGACGGCCGGTCGCGCCGGGCAGCGATCTGGGCTTGAATCGCGGACTCTTCCTTGTCGAAGCGGAGCGGCCGGACGAGAAATTCCCGATTTTCGAGGATGCCAACGGGACGCATATTATGAGCTCGGACGATATCTGCATTTTGGAAGATTTGCACATGCTTATGGCTTCAGGCGTGGACAGCTTCAAAATCGAGACGATGCTGAAGTCGGCGGCTTATAATGAAATCGTGATTACTTCATATCGTAAGGCCATCGAAGCTTATTTTAGCGACCCGGAAGGGTACGAGTTCGATGAGAGCTGGATGGATGCCATCCGTGAGGTACAAGATCCGGAGCGGGAGCTAACCTTCGGATTCTTCTACAAAGAACAAGTCTATTAAGAGGAAGTTCGGTGCTGAAAAGCCGACTTTTTGACCTATATTTAAAATTTAAGTACCAAAAAACTTATTAACCAACAAAATGATGAGAGGTGAACGAAGATGCAAACCGCGGAGAAGCATATCCCGAAATATGTGGGAAAACGTAACCGGTTGGTGAAACCCGAATTGCTCGCCCCGGCGGGTAATCTCGAAAAGCTGAAATTCGCCGTCCATTACGGCGCCGACGCCGTATATATCGGGGGACAACAATATGGCCTTCGTTCCAATGCGGATAATTTTAGTTTCGAAGAAATGCGGGAAGGCGTGGAATTTGCTAAAAAATACGGCGCAAAGGTGTTCGTCGCCACGAATATTTATGCCCATAACGAGGATTTGGAGGGCATTGAGGCGTATTTGCGCAATCTGCACGAGGCGGGGATCGCAGCGATTATCGTCGCTGACCCTGTGATCATCGAAACGGCGCAGCGCGTTGTACCCGAACTGGAGGTCCATCTCAGCACCCAACAGTCGACCGTAAACTGGCAGGCGGTACAATTCTGGAAGGATCAGGGCTTGCCGCGGGTCGTGCTTGGTCGTGAAACCAGCCTTGAGGAAATTGAGGAAATTAAACGCCATGTCGACATTGAGATCGAGTCGTTTATCCATGGGGCAATGTGCTCCTCATATTCTGGACGATGCGTGTTGTCGAATCATTTTACGGACCGTGATTCCAATCGCGGGGGCTGCTGCCAATCCTGCCGCTGGAAATACGATTTGTTTACGGACGCGCGCGCGGAAGGGGAATGGATCTCTGAGGAAGAAGCCCGCGATAACAAGGTGCTGGAGAAGTTCCGTCTTGGCGTAACCCAACTGCCCTTGTTCGAGGAAGACGACAATGCGTTTACGATGGGATCCAAGGACTTGTGCATGATTGGACATGTTCCCGATTTGATCGACGCCGGCGTGGACAGCTTCAAAATTGAGGGTCGAATGAAGTCGATTCATTACGTGGCGACGGTCGTGAATGTTTATCGCCAAGCGATTGATGCGTACATGGCGGATCCGGATCATTACGTGCTGAAGCCGGAGTGGATTGAAGAAATCAATAAGGCGGCCAATCGACCGCTAAACACCGGTTTCTTCTACGATACTCCGGACCATGAGGATCATATTTACGAGCCGGAAGAAAAAGCGGCGCCTTACGATTTCGCGGGATTGGTCATGGAGTATGACGAAACGACCGGTATGGCGACGATCCAACAGCGCAACCATTTTAAGCCCGGACAAGAGGTAGAGTTTTTTGGCCCCGGGGGGACATTCTTTAAGCAGACCGTTGGGACCCTATACGACGAAGCCGGAAATGAACTGGATGCGGCCCGTCACCCGCTGCAGCGGATCAAAATGAAGGTTGAACAACCAGTATCCTACTTCGATATGATGCGGAAAAAGAAGTGAATGTAAAAATCAATATGCTTAGGGGCCTGTTCGTTCATAGGACGAAAGGCCCTTTTTTGTGTTTTTTGTCAAGATTATTTAAAATCCGCTACATGTGAAACCGATATTATAGAGGAGAACGTCAGGTATTGTCGAATACATTGGATAGCTGACGAGAAGTGTGAATGACCAACAGGAATTATGCATGACCTCTAGCCTAAAAACTTGGGTCTGCAACTATTAAGAGTGGCGGGTGATCAACATGAGTCTGGTTCCAAAGAACGAGGACCAAGCAACTAACAACAAGAAGAAGGAAAAGAAACAAAAGGGAGAACGGACCAAGTCAAAGGCGGTTAACCCAACGAGCAAAACTCCGCTGAATTTCAAAGCTTTATTAGCTTCATTGCGGGACAAACTACCTAAACAAATTAATCCTTCAAAGTCGGTAGGCATTCGGTTGTTCCTGATTTTCTTTGTTGCAATTATGTTTTTCGTGTTGACCATCGGGATTATGTCTTCCCAAATGGCGAAGGGAACCATTCAGGACAATGCGGAACAGGCTAACCTGCAGACGATTGTTCAAACCTCGCAAAAGCTGGATATCGTCATGCAAAAGTATGAAGAAAATCTGCAGCAAATGTTCCTGGACGACGAAATGCAGAACGCTATCATGGACGCTTCTTTGTCGAACATCACGGACTATGACAAGTTTACCGCAACCAACAAAATGAGAACTCGCTTGAATACGCTAACATTCTCAACTAAGGGAGTTTCCGCGGTTTACATGTTGTCAGCAGACAAAATCGTGGATGATGTGACTTCGGGTAGCGCGGATATCAATTTCTTGAGCACCGTACGCGGAGAGGCTTGGTTCAAGGATCTAGCCGGCGCAACCAAGACAGTTTGGCTGCAAGTTCCATCGGAAGGAAAAAGCAATTCAGTTTTCCGCCTAGCTCGCTCGGTGCAAAGCGTAAACAGCATGAAACGTTTCGTTCTGATCACCGATGTGAATTTGGACGTATTGAACGGTTATTTGAAAGAAGTTAACCTGGGGAAAAACTCCAAGCTTCAAATGCTGACACAGGATAATATTGTGGTTGGTTCCTCCGTCGATGGCGATGAGGGGAAGGCTAGCGAATTTGATCTGGGGAAAAGCAGCGGCCCGTCGGGTAGCCTTCGGACCAAGGATGCAAGTGGTAACTCCGTTCTTGCTTCGTTCAATACCCAGGCTTCCGGGTGGAAGTTGATCGGTACCGTGGATTCGGCGGAACTGACGAAGAGCGCAGACCGCATCCTGATGTTTACGATGTTCTCTTTGGTTATCGTTGCAATCATCGCCATTCTGATCGGCATTTGGATGGTTCGGATGATCGCGCATCCGCTCGGCAAGTTGAGAAACCTGATGGAGGAAGGCTCCCGAGGGAATCTGAACGTTCGGATGAATACGAAAGCGAAGGATGAGATCGGTCAGTTGACGGTGAGCTTTAACGTGATGATGGAAAATATCACCGCCCTCGTCAAACAAACCAATAACTCCGCACAGGACGTATTGGATACAGCTACCGAATTAACGCAAGCTTCGAACAAAACGGCCTTGTCCGCCAAAGAAATTGCGGTGGCAACCGAAGAAATTGCTAACGGGGCGACCAGCTTGGCGAACGAAGCCGAACGCGGCAATGAGCTGACGGAAAATATTTCTCGTCAGATGGAACGAGTGATCCAAACGAACAAAGAGATGGAAAACTCGGCACGTCAGGTGGAGAAATCCAGTCAGCAAGGGACCGAGTATTTGGGCGGCTTGATGGAGAAAACCAACATGACGGTCGAAATGATCAACGCGTTGACCGCCAAAGTTGACTCGCTCAAAGCGAGCACAGGATCCGTCTTGAAGGTACTCGACGTGATGCAGAACATTACGCAACAAACAAACATCCTGTCGCTGAACGCTACGATTGAAGCGGCTCGCGCAGGCGCTGCTGGCCGAGGGTTCATGGTCGTTGCTGATGAAATTCGCCAATTGGCGGATCAATCCCGTCAATCGATCACGATGGTCGGTGAAATTACGGATACGATCCAAAAAGAGATGAACGAAACGGTCAAAACCTTGTCCGAAGCGAGTCCGATCTTCCAGGAGCAAATCGCGTCGGTACAGGAGACAAGCCAAATTTTTGTATCCGTACAACAACAAATGGAAGGCTTCGTCCATCATCTCGATTCTGTGACGGCTTCCATCGACCAATTGAACGAATCGCAATCGGTTTTGTCCGAAGCGATGAGTAACGTCAGTGCGGTTGCGCAGCAATCATCCGCTACATCCGAAGAGGTTGCCTCTCTCTCCAGCGAACAGCAGACGGTCGGCGATCAGCTGGTGCAACTGTCGAACAAACTGGAGAACGTATCCACCGGCTTGAAAGAGTCGTTGTCGAAGTTTACCGTATAAGAAAACAGGCTCAGCGCCTGAAAGTAAGCTAGATCCGATTTCCCGAGGGTTCCGGGAATCGGGAGAAGCCCGGCTAATCTGCGATGCAGGTTTGGCCGGGTTTTGTTTTTGTTAGCGGAATCATCGGAAACGAATAACGATCTCGGGCCGCTCTTGTATGCCGCTTATCCATTGATGAACGAGGACTGAATCGCGTCAAATATACAAGTTTGTTGCAATGCTACCAGCTAGGCTTTTCGGCGAGTGATTTTGAGTTCGGCTGGTCGGGGGTGCGGCGGTTTAGTCCGACTTTTCCCAGGAAATAATGGGAACAGAATGGAGGGCGAACGATGTCGTTATTGCGCAAAAAACGGATTTTTTACCTGTTGTTGTCCTTTATGGTTGTGATGGGGTTGTTTGCGCTGCGCATCGCCTGGATTCAAACAGCTTCGGCGTTTAAGACAGTGACGGTTGGCGGCAAGACGATCAATGAATTGGCTGTTCGGCAACGTGAAGAGAGTATTGAACTGGACCCGGGGAGGGGACATATCTTTGACCGCAATGGGAAGCCATTAACGGGGGAGTTGGCCTGGACGCCAATTCTTTTTCCAGTTCGCAAATTGCCCTTAGAAACTCAGCTTGCTCGCTTGGCCAGCGCTCTAGGGACGACAGTCCCGGAACTTCGAAGTAAGTGGGAACGGTTGGAGCGTCCTTATGTCTGGCCGAAGGCTGGAGGGGAGTCTGGCGAGCCGCTCCGGCTTGGGGAAGAAGCGGTCCGCAAATTGCCGAAACTTGAAGGCCTAGAGGTACTGCCGTATATGGCGCGATATGGGCCGGGCGAACGAGGGAATCAATGGCTGGGGTTTGTGACGCAGCGGCCGGACGTTATTCGTAAGCTCAGGGAGAACAAGCATCAACCGGACTTCGCGTTGACCTTGCAGGTCGGAGCCTCCGGCCTCGAAAAAACGCTCGATGGATTTTTACGGGGACTTGGCGGCGTCAGAGCTGCTTACACCGTGGATGGCCGCAAAGACCCGCTGGGCGGGACGGGCACGCGGGTGAATGCGGCCGCCAGCCGATATTACCCGCTTCAAATTCAAACGACGGTGGACGATAACCTACAGCAGAAGATTGAGCGATTGGCCGCGACGATGAACGTGACGGAAGGAGCGGTCGTCGTGTTAGACGCAAAATCGGCCGATATCGTTTCGATGGTGTCGCTGCCTTATTACGATCCGCATCACGTTGATCCGGCGGCGGAGAATTGGGGGAACAAAGCGGTGAAGGCATTCGTTCCCGGCTCGATATTCAAGACGGTGATTGCGGCTGCCGCCCTGGAGGAGTATGCCACGGTTCCCGGTGAAGTGTTTCACTGCAATGGCCATTATGGCAAATACGGCCTATCTTGCTGGAAGAAAGGGGGGCATGGAAACATCACGCTGGAGGAGGGATTTGCTAAGTCGTGCAACGTTGTGTTCGCCACGTTGGGAGAGCGGTTAAGTGCGGACGCGATAGTTAGGACTGCCGCCAAGCTGGGGCTGGGTCGTCCGATTGGCTGGAGCGATCCTGCCTTCCTCGGCGGGGATGGATTACGGCCGCTCGATCATGAGGAGTCGGGGGCGGTGTTCCATAGATTGGTTGCAGCGGACGGCGGAGTCCGGGCGCAAACGGCGATCGGCCAGCGGGATGTGCTGGTATCCCCGCTTCAAGCAGCTAATTTAGTCGTAACTCTGCTTCACGGCGGCCAAGTAATGGCACCGCGCTTAGTCAGCGAGATCCGTTATAAAGACGGATCCCTCTTATCCGACTTACCTTCGCAAGCTTCGCCTTCTTCCGTGGGGCAGATTAACCCACAGACAGCCAAACGGTTGCTGTCCTGGATGAGACTGGTGGTGACGGACGGCACCGGGCGAGCTTTACAACAAGCCAAGTGGCCACTGGCCGGCAAATCCGGTACGGCTGAGGTTATTCGAAACCATCAACAACGCAATAATCAATGGTTTATCGGTTACGGACCGATAGAACAACCCAAGTATGCCGTGGCGGTTCTGGTCCAAAACCAGACTGAAGGGTCGAAGCATCTTGCCGCCGAGTTGTTCCGGCGGACTATGGATATTTTAGCTTCTCCAGGTTGACCGATTTCCTGTGCTTTCCCCAAAATAATGCGCCTAAACTAGGGACGTCTGTGATAAAATAGTGTAGATGCTATGCTTTTCACGGAGCATGCCAAAGTCATTGATCATAGAAAAGTGGGGAAAGCATATGGAGACTTTGCTGCTATGGTTATTTTATATCTCTACGCTGTACGCTTTTATACCCGGATTGATCACTCGGATCTTCGGTTTTCGCGTATTTAAGCACGGGACCAGCAATAAGGAGTTCGCGCTCACCTTCGACGATGGCCCCGATCCGAAATATACTCCGCAATTGCTTGATTTGCTCAAGCGCCATGGGGCGAAGGCGACATTTTTTCTCGTCGGCTCGAATGCGGAGAAATATCCCGAATTGATTAAACGGATTCACGAGGAAGGCCACTTGATCGGATCGCACAACTATGTGCACAAAACCAACTGGCTGATGGGACCGGCCGCAGTTAAGAAACAAATTCAGAAGACGAATAAGATCATCTACGACGTTACCGGCGTGGATTCCCATTATTATCGTCCGCCGTGGGGAATCGTCAACCTGTTTGATTTTACGAACCGGGGCAACACGCAAATCGTCCTGTGGTCGGCGATGTTTGCCGATTGGCGAGTGAAGGTTGGCGCTGACCGTTTAACGAAACGCATGATGAAGAAACTACGGGGTGGAGAAGTATTTCTACTGCACGATTGCGGCGCTACCTTAGGTGCCAATGTCGGAGCGCCGGCTGAAATGCTGACCGCGCTTGAGCGCGTGCTGACGGAAGCGGATCGCCGCGGATTGCGCAGCATTCGCATCGACGAATTGATTCAAGTAACGGAAGAAGCGAAGCGTAAAAACAAACCCGCTGGGACTCCCGTACCAAAGGGAAGAACGCCGGTGAAGGTGTCCTGGTTCAAACGAAGTATCGTGGCCTTATGGCTGTTATGGGAGAAGATCTTCCACGTGATATTCCAGTTGAAAACGCCGGATACCCAGAATCCGTTCCTCCATTTCCGTATCCGCCCTTACCACGGGGAACCGGTAGCCTTAAACGATGGGAAAACCCTCCAAGCAGGCGATCAGGTCATGGAGCTCCATTTCGACAACAAGAAGTTGTACGAAATCGGGACTCGCTCCAGGACTACGGTGCAATTGGCGATTCAAATGATTCGCAATTTTGAGAAAACGTTACCGAAGCTGGCCCAGTATATCTACGACCATCCCGAACTCAAAGAGGTCAAAGCTTTGTATGGCGTCAGCATGATTAATCGGGGACCCGAGCAATTTGGATTTATTATTACCGATTTGCCGAGAGGTTGGTTTGCGAGCTCGACTCAAATTTATTTGAAATTATTGATGAGCGTTATACATCCCGCAGGGAAGTCGAGATTAAAAGAGCAACCTCAAGAATTGGTGCCCAAAATGATGGTGATGCCGATGGATCACCTCCTGGCAAGGTTCACCGAAACCGGTTCGCATCGCAGCCATTCGACCTTAGAGAAGACTGAGGTCGTAGAAGAGGAGTCATTACTTAGCATCTCCATGCCTACTCGGTAACGGATTCTTTCGATTTTCATCTGTGAACAGGAAAGGGGCTGTCCCAAAAGTCATCGTAGATGACTGAGGGACGCCCTTCTTTTTCATTTTGTTAAACAAAAAGAAACCAATCCTTGGTAAAATGGAAGTGACTAGCAACCATTTAAAAAGGAGAGGTTTCTTTTGTACATCCAATATACCATGGATCAACTTTGCCTGCCAATGGACTTGGAGGAAGACATCCCTCAACATCACGTCGTTCGTGTGGTTAATGCGGCGGTGAATAGACTCAGTGACACCATTTTCGCATCCGCTTACCCCGGTGGAGGTCGAGACAGTTACCACCCAAAGATGCTTACTAAAGTCCTCATCTACGCCTACACTCAACGGATCTACTCCTCGCGTCTCATTGCCAAGGCTGTACGAGAAAACATCATGTTCATGTGGATTGCTGGCCGGCAGCGTCCGGATTTCCGCACCATCAACCGCTTTCGTTCCGACCGGATGAAGGACATCCTCGAGTCGGTTTTTACCGCCGTACTCGAACTGCTTGTGGAAGAGGGATACGTCAAACTCGACCATTATTTTGTCGACGGCACCAAAATTGAAGCCAATGCCAATCGGTATACCTTTGTTTGGGGCAAAGCAGTGGTCAAACAAAAGGCGAAGCTAGAAGAGAAAGTACGGACGTTATTCGCCACCATCGAAGAAACTGAGAGAAAGGAAGAACAGGAACAGCCTAACCAAGATCTTGCCGAGCTCGGCGAGGCATCCTCCCTAACCAGCGAGAAGCTGGAGAAGGCAGTGCAACAGTTGGAAGAGAAACTGAAGCAAGTCCCCAAAAATAAATCGCTCAAAAAAGCGGTTCGCACTCTGAAAACAGACCTCCTTCCCCGCCTGCAAAAATACGAGCAGCAGCTTGGGATTCTTGGGGAGCGGAATAGCTACAGCAAAACCGACACGGACGCTACATTCATGCGGATGAAAGAAGACCATATGCGAAACGGTCAACTCAAGCCGGGGTACAACGTACAAATTGGAACCGAGAACCAATTTATTGTCGGATACAGCCTTCACCAACGCCCAACGGACACACGAACCTTGAAGCCACATTTAGAGAAAGTAAAAACGCAGTTGGGGCGAATACCTGGCACGGTCATTGCTGACGCCGGGTATGGGAGCGAAGAAAATTACGCTTACCTAGAAGGCGAAGCAGTGAGAGCGATCGTCAAATACAACACCTACCACAAAGAGAAAACAAAAGCTTGGAAGAAAGACATAAGCAAGCTAGACAACTGGCAGTATGACGAAGCCAAGGATACATGGATTTGTCCAGCAGGTCAGAGATTGACTTTCATCCGGGAGAGCAAAGAGAAGAACGAGAGTGGATACGAGACTCGAAAGCGGCACTACAGAAGTACATCGTGCGCAGAATGCCCACTCAAAGCTTCATGTACAAAAGCAAGCGGAGATCGTGAAATTCAAGTCAGCATGCATTATCTGCGCTACAAGAAACTGGCCCGGGAGCAATTAACCAGTGAAGAGGGATACGCTCTATCGGTTCAGCGCATGCATGAACCCGAAAGTGTGTTTGGTCAGGTAAAGAACAACCGAGGCTTCCGTCGCTTCCTGCTTCGAGGTTTATCCAAAGTAAGCCTTGAGGTCGGGTGGCTTTCCCTTGCCCACAATCTACTGAAAGTTGGGCAACTAAGCCAACAAAGAAAAATAGTTAGCCAGGTATGAACCCTCCGGGCTAACTATTTTTCGTGCAGGGCATTTTTAGTCACTTGAGTAGTTAAATTTTAACTACCTTTTGGGACAGCCCCTTTTTGTAAATTTGTTAAACTAAATCTTCATGACGCCACCCGAACTGGCGTTGGTGACCAGTTTGGAATAACGAGCCAAGTAACCGGTTTTGACCTTCGGCTCAAAGCCTTTCCAATTCGCTTTGCGGCGTGCGAGTTCTTCGTCGCTGACATGCAGCTCGATCTTGCGGTTATTCAGGTCAAGCTCGATGATGTCACCATCTTCGACAAAAGCGATTGGTCCGCCTTCCGCTGCCTCCGGAGAGATATGACCGATGCTGATACCGCGAGAAGCGCCGGAGAAACGTCCGTCGGTGATCAAGCCGACCTTCGCGCCAAGCCCCATACCGACGATTTGCGAAGTCGGTGCCAGCATTTCCGGCATCCCCGGCCCGCCTTTAGGACCTTCATAACGGATAACAACGACGCAACCTTCTTTGACTTTGCCGCCGGCGATTCCTTCCAGTGCCTCCTCCTGGGAGTCGAAGCAGATGGCTGGACCTTTATGGTAGCCGCCAACCGAAGCATCTACGGCCCCTACTTTGATAACCGAACCTTCCGGAGCTAGGTTACCGTACAGAATGGCGAGGCCGCCTTTTTCCGAATGCGCTTTGTCGAGCGGATGAATGACATTCGGGTCGAGGATTTCGCAGCCTGCAACGTTTTCGGCTAGCGTCTTACCCGTTACGGTCATTTGATCGCCAAAAATCGCACCTGGCTTCTTCAGCAGCTCGTTAATGACGGCGCTGACGCCGCCAGCCCG
The DNA here is from genome assembly GCF_014947195.2 of Paenibacillus rhizolycopersici. NCBI lineage: Bacteria > Bacillati > Bacillota > Bacilli > Caryophanales > Paenibacillaceae > Paenibacillus > Paenibacillus rhizolycopersici. The sequence goes on from NZ_JADCNN020000014.1 coordinate 34,557, forward strand.
GTGAACGTCTTCGATAAAGAGGTCGGATGCCGGAGCCAGCTTGGCGATATGCGGCACGCGGTTAGCAACTTCATTGATTCGTTCCAGCGGGTAATCGATGCCTGCTTCCTGGGCTAGTGCCAGCGTATGAAGCACGGTGTTGGTGGAGCCGCCCATCGCCATATCCAGCGCAAAGGCGTTGTCGATGGATTCCTTAGTGACGATGTCACGAGGTTTCAAATCGAGTTCGATCAGTTTCATCAGCTGACGCGCGGATTCCCGAACGAAATCGCGGCGTTCTTCAGCCACAGCGAGGATCGTGCCGTTACCCGGCATAGCCAGACCCAGCGCTTCGGCGAGGCAGTTCATCGAGTTGGCGGTGAACATGCCGGAACAGGAACCGCAGGTTGGACAGCCGTATTGTTCCAGCTCCAGCAGGTCATTATCGCTGATTTGTCCAGCCTGATGCGCGCCTACACCTTCAAAGACGGAGGTCAGGGACAATTTCCGTCCTTTGCTGTCTACGCCGGCTTTCATTGGGCCGCCGCTGACGAAGACGGTTGGAATGTTGACGCGCAGCGCGCCCATCATCATCCCCGGTGTGATTTTGTCGCAGTTCGGAATGCAAACCATGCCGTCGAACCAGTGCGCCGAAACGACGGTCTCGAGCGAGTCGGCGATGATTTCCCGGCTTGGCAGGGAGTAGCGCATGCCAATATGGCCCATCGCAATACCGTCATCCACACCGATGGTATTAAACTCAAACGGAACGCCTCCGGCTTCGCGAATGGCTTCCTTTACGATCTTGCCGAACTCCTGCAAGTGCACATGTCCTGGCACGATATCGATATACGAGTTGCAGACCGCGATAAACGGTTTGCCGAAATCTTCTTCTTTCACGCCGGCGGCACGCAGCAAACTGCGGTGCGGCGCACGGTCGAAGCCTTTTTTGATCATATCAGAACGCATCTTCTTGGCTGTCATGATCACCGATCCCCCCATGATTAGTTATAGTTTTGGAGCTTTACACCGCTAAAGGTTTTCTCTAGAGTCTATCACAAGTGGTTATGATTTTCTACCCGTTGATCACAGGAAATGGCTAGAGGACAGGGCGCTTTCACGGTCTATGAAAATAAAGAAATCTCCGGGGGGGGCCGGAGATTCCACAAGGTTCACGCATTAAATCCTGGTTTACTGCGGGCGACCCCGCCTTTGCGGCCAATATCACGATAGAAACCGGTGTCGTGCTTCTGGGATGTTGCTTCGCCGCCCTTCTGACCGATTTCCTGATAAAAGTCGCGGTTATGGGTTTTCGAGGTCGCTTCGCCGCCTTTTTGTCCAATTTCTCGGTAAAAGGCTTTGCCGTGGTTCTTGGCCGTGGCCAGTCCTCCCAAACGTCCCGCTTCTTCTCGAGTCATTTTGCTTTGGCTTCGTGCCATCGAATCCCTCCTTGATCTTATTTTGGAGTACGTATGTTTTATTTACCACGGATTTCCATGATGAAACGAGTTTGTTCAAAAAATTCAAAATATCCAAAAAAAAGATACCTTTCGGTTTGAAAGGTATCTTCGAGCTCCTTCCATATTCCAGGTTACGCCTGGCTTATGGTTTACCGGCCGCACCAAGCTGCCGCAAAGCTTGGTGTTCCAGCTTCAACAGCCATTCTACCGATGGCTCGACCAACGGGGCGCTCCATTTGCGCACCCAGGGTTGGGCGAGAAGCAGGGTGAGCGCCACGGCTCCGGCAATGACCAGCAACCCGCCCAACTCGCCATGCACATATCTGTAAAGCGGAGATACGGCCGCCAAGCGCACGATAAAACCGTGCAGCAGGAAAACGTAAAGGGTGCGGCGACCGAGCTCGGTGAGATGGCTGGCCCGGGATGGAACGAGGCCAAGAAAAGCGAGTCCCGACAGCAACTGCACGGGGTAGAGCAACAGACGGAATAAGCCGGCGTACCATTCGGGGTGGCCGAGCTGGATGTAGGTCATGCTGCCGTAAAGCCAACCCGGATGGATGCTTGATGTAACGAGTCCTAAAGTGACCAGCAAACTGAGCGAAACGAGAGTGGATGCGATTTTGACAATTGGATTCTGTAGAAATTGAAGCAAGCGATCGGAGAAATGGTAGCCGAGCACGAAAAACGGCAGAAACACGAACGTCCGAGATACGCTAAACCACACGCCGTCGATTTGCAGATAGCCGACCAGTACCGCCAGCAGGATGGAGACGGCAAGCTGTTGAAGAGGCGAACATTTTTGCATCAAGAGCAGCATCCATCGCCAGCCTAGATGACTGACCAGGAACCACAGCAACAAATACGGTGCGAAGAAGGAATGGTGAATGTGGTCTACACGGAACACCGCGACATCCAGCACGGAGTATAAGCTCTGAAAAATGAGGTACTGCAAGCCGATCTGCAGCATGATCTTTCTGCCCTTGCCGCCGGTCAAATTAGGTTTGGCAAAATAGCCGGTTACGAACACGAACAAAGGCATGTGAAAGGTAAAAATCCATTGGTAGAGGGTTTGCAACCCGCCAATCCGCAGGGTAAGCGGTTCGATGGCGTTGCCGACGAATACACAAAGGATCAGCAAGAAGCGTAAGTTCAAGAAAAATATCTCACCTTGCGGGTTGATTTTGGATGGCGTCATGACGGACCAGTTCCCCTCTTTCCAGTGAACTTCCCTAGCGGATATCGTTTAAAATTTAAATAAATGAGTTCATGAATAACGTACTCTCTTTACAGATTTAAGCTTGTGATATTAATCACAAATTAAGCGTTCTCAATTTGGCGGGTGTGACTAACGTATGACAGCTTGAGGAGCCTTGGTAAAGTTGTAAAAATGGTATAATAAGGACATGGATGTACTGGAAGGGGGATCATGATGGCCACGATTGAAACACACGGGCACCAAGCGGCTTGCCGTGCGATTTTGTTTGACAAGGACGGGACGCTGTTGAATTTCATGGGCCTGTGGGGAAGCTGGGCGGTGGCTTTAACCGGTCTAATGGAGCGGAAGTTGTCCGAATTGGGATCCCCCGGAAGCTTAAACAAAGCAGGACTGCTTGGGTTACATACGGATGGGGAGAACCGGGTGATTGGTTACGACAAGACCGGTCCGGTCGCAATGGGTACGGAAGAAGAGGTCATCGCGTTGTTGGCTTCGACGTTGTATGCTGCGGGGCTTCCATGGAACGAAGCGATTACGGCCGTCAGGGAATTAAATGCCTCGGCTATGGCTGATCTCAAGCGGAGGCGAGAAGCCGTCCCTTTGCCAGGGCTGCGTGAATTCCTGCAGGATTGCCTGAATGCGGGACTGAAGCTGGCGGTCGTCACCTCTGATTCAACCTCGGAAGCGCTGGAGCATTTGGAATGGATGGGCATCCGGGATGCGTTCGTCAGCATAGTCGGGCGAGACCGGGTGACCCGGGGCAAACCGGGACCGGACATGGCGTTGTTGGCTTGCCATGAGCTTGGCCTCCAACCAGGCGAGGCCGTGGTGATCGGCGACAGCAATGCCGATATGCAAATGGGAAAACGTGCGGGAGTCGCCATGACGATTGGAGTAGCGGAGGATTACAGCGAAGACGCGCAGGGAGCGGGTTACTTGCGTGACGCGGACGTCATCATCGCCGGTTACCGCGAGTTGACGATCCATCATTAGGAGGTTCGATACGGATGACCAAGGAGACGGACAATTTAGCGGCTTGGATTCAGGAAAGCCACAATATTGTATTTTTCGGCGGGGCCGGGGTCTCGACCGAAAGTGGGATCCCCGACTTCCGTTCGGCGGCGGGCATCTATCAGATGGAGAAGGCTTCGCCTTACGCGCCGGAGGAGATTTTGAGCCGGCGGTTTTTCGACCGGCATCCCGAAGTTTTTTTCGATTTCTACAAGACGAAGATGATTCATCACGAAGCGCAGCCGAATGCCGCGCACCGCTGCTTGGCTGAACTGGAGCGAGCGGGAAAATTAAAGGCTGTAGTCACGCAAAACATCGATGGGCTCCATCAGCAGGCGGGCAGCCGACGCGTGCTGGAGCTGCACGGATCGGTGCACCGCAACACCTGTATGGACTGCGGCCGCACCTATACGCTGGAAGACGTGATGGGCAAGGAAGACGACGTGCCCCGTTGTACCTGCGGCGGAATCATCAAGCCGGACGTGGTGCTGTACGGTGAAAGCTTGGATGAGCAGGTGATTCAGGATACGGTCGATGCGATAGCCGGAGCCGACCTGCTTCTGATCGGCGGCACCTCGCTGACGGTTCAGCCAGCGGCGCACCTGATCACCTATTTCCGCGGCGAACGGACGGTGCTGATCAACGCATCGTCCACCACCTATGACAAGCGGGCCGACCTGCTGATTACCGAGCCGATCGGTGCGGTATTGGGGGCCGTCTCCCGGAAGCTGGGACTGGAGGAGTAAAGCAAAGCTCATTCCGCTGAGGGAGTCCGGGTTACGGCTCTGCGGTATTCGCTTGGAGATTCGTGATGGAACCGACGGAATTGCCGAGAGAAATAGAGCGGATCGGTGAGACCTACGGAAGCGGCGATCTGCTCGATCGACAGCTCCGGACGTTCGCGAAGGAGCTGTCGCGATTTATCGATTCTGAGCTTCAGGAGGTAGGTGACCGGAGTGTAGCCGGTTTCTTTTTTGAAAATGCGAGAGAGATAAGCCCGGTTATACCCCAAGGAAGCGCACATTTGTTCAATGGAAACCGGATGCGCATATTGGCTGGACATATAATGAATCATTTGCTTCACAATCCGCTGAACGCCCGATTCGCCCGACGGCAGCGCGGAAGCCATGCCGAGCGTCTCCTGGGCCTCGGCCATGATTTGATGCAACAGCCCCAGCGATAGCAGATGGGAGCTGTTTTTTTTGGTTTGAAAGGTCTGTAACACGCTGCTCAGCATGGATGGAATCGGGCTGCCATCACCCTGCCGAAATACCGGTTGCTCCGGGGTGAAGCCGGCCCGCGACACGAGATCGGTCGCCTTTGCGCCGGTGAAAGCGATCCAGCGATAACGCCAAGGATCGACGACATCGGAAGCATAACTGACGAGCTGATCGGGGAGAATCAGGAAGCCATCCCCTTCACTGAGCTCATAGGAGGCCGATTCGGTCCGAAAAGAGCCCTTGCCTTGTTCCACAAAGTGAAGAAGGTAATAATCATAGACTTTCGGGCCCAAGCGGTGATCGGGCAGGGTCTGGCTTTCGCCGGCGAAGAGGACATGCAGATCCTCCGCTTCGAACAAATCTGGGTTGGCGGCCGCACTATAGGTTTCTCGCTTCAAGGGTCGTGTCTCCTTTTTTGGCAAGGGCGAATACGCCCTGAAAGATATCTGTTCACATTATATTCCGGAAAGTCACATTTATCTATATAGTTCTCGCAAAGTTGCATTATCAAAGCAGAGCGATTTCATTATACTGGGTACAAGAATTAAAGATTCCATGAAGATGGGGTGTACGTTAATGAAGAAGAATGAAATGGAACAATTGTTTATATCCAAATACGGGGAAAGCTCCGAGCCGCTGCGCGTATTCAACGCACCGGGCCGCGTCAATCTGATCGGCGAGCATATCGACTATAACGGGGGATATGTGTTCCCCGCCGCGCTGGAGTTCGGAACGACGCTGGCGATTCGTAGACGGACGGACGATAAAGTTTCTTTCGCTTCTAGTAATCTGCCGTATACGGCTGAGCTGGAGCTCGGAGACCTCGGCAAGAGCAAAACCGGGGAGTGGATCGATTACCCAATCGGCGTCTACGTGGAACTGAAGAAGCTGGGCATCTCGCTTACAAGCGGTTACGACCTCCTGTTCCACGGCGAGATTCCGAACGGTTCGGGATTGTCCTCCTCGGCATCGATCGAAGTAGTGACGGCTTTTGCTCTCCTGAGCATGGAAGGGAAAAAGACGAACAAAGTTGAAATTGCCCGGTTATCCCAACGGGCGGAGAACCAGTACGTCGGCGTCAACAGCGGCATCATGGACCAGTTTGCCGTTGCAAACGGGGCCCAGGATCATGCGATCCTTCTGATGTGCGATACCTTGGAATACAAGCTCGTGCCATTCCGGACCGGCGCATATAAACTTGTCATCAGCAACACGAAGAAGCGCCGGGGACTGGTAGACTCCAAGTACAACGAACGGCGTTCGGAATGCGATGAAGCGTTGGCGATTTTGCAAAAACGCGAACCGAGCCTGGAGTTCTTGGCCCATCTGAAGCCGGATCAATTGGAGCGGTGGCAGGGAGATTTTGCGAATGAAGTTCTGTTGAAACGGGCCAAACACGTTGTGGAAGAGAACGCGCGCGTGTTGAAATCGGTGGACGCGCTGAGCGCGAACGACCTGAAGACCTTCGGCGAACTGATGAATGCTTCGCATGATTCGCTGCGCGATTTGTACGAAGTGAGCTGCCTGGAGCTGGACGTGATGGTTGAGGAGGCGCGGAAGATTGACGGCACGCTGGGCGCTCGGATGACCGGGGCAGGCTTTGGTGGCTGTACGGTATCGCTGGTGCATGAGGATTCCGTAGAGCGGTTCGTGGCTGAAATTGGTCAGGCTTATAAAGAACGGACAGGGTTGGATGGCGAGTTTTACGTGTGCGGCGTAGGCGACGGCGTGCATGAGATGAAAGGGGAGAACTAACCATGGCGATATTGGTAACGGGGGGAGCCGGCTATATCGGCTCGCATACGGTAGCTGCGCTGCTAGAGCAAGGCAAAGAGGTCGTCGTGATCGACAACCTGCAGACCGGACATCGCGAAGCGCTGCTCGGCGGCAAGCTTTATGAAGGGGATTTGCGCGATAAAGCGCTTATGGCCAAGCTGTTTGCCGAGAACGAGATCGAAGCGGTGATTCATTTTGCCGCGAATTCCTTGGTGGGGGAGAGCATGAAGGACCCGGTCAAGTATTTCGACAATAACGTGTATGGAACGCTTTGTTTATTGGATGCCATGGATCAGGCGAATGTACGTAAAATCGTGTTCTCTTCCACGGCGGCCACTTACGGCGAACCGGAAAAGGTACCGATCGAAGAAACCGATCCGACCCGGCCTACGAACGTGTATGGCGAAACGAAGCTGACCATGGAACGGATGATGGCTTGGTTTGATCAAGTGCTCGGGATCAAATATGTATCGCTCCGCTATTTCAACGCGGCGGGGGCCCATGAAAGCGGCAAGATTGGCGAGGATCATCGCCCGGAAAGCCATCTGATCCCGCTGATTATTCAAGCGGCATTGGGACAGCGTCCGTCGATTCAAGTGTTCGGCGACGATTACAACACGGCTGACGGTACCTGCGTCCGCGACTACATCCATGTGAGCGATTTGGCCGACGCCCATCTGCGCGCAGTGAATCATTTGCTCGGCGGCGGAGAAAGCGACGTGTTCAACCTCGGCAACGGGCAAGGCTTCTCGGTTAAGGAAGTGATCGAAACCGTGAAGGACGTTACCGGCCACGACTTCCCGGTCGTCATCAGTCCGCGTCGCGCCGGGGATCCGGCGGTGCTTATCGCTTCCTCGACCAAAGCCCGTCGTGTGCTGGGCTGGAATCCAACCCGCAATCAATTGGCGAACATCATCGAAAGCGCGTGGCAGTGGCATAACAACCATCCAAACGGCTATAACGACTAAGGGAGTGTAACGCGATGGGAGCAGAAGAGAGAAATCGTCAAGAAACGCTTCATGCCATCGAACGATTGGTGAATTATGCGCTGGAGCAGGGCTTAATCGATTGGTGGGACGTGGACTACTCGCGCAACCGCCTTCTGGAGTTGTTTTCTTTCGATGAGCCGTTCGCCGGTGCAGTAACGGAGGAGGTGCTAACCGGTCCGCAGGAGCCGCTCGAAATTTTGATTGATTACGGGGTCTCGATCGGCCTGATACCAGAAGATACCGCTACTTACCGCGATTTGCTGGATGCTCAAATTATGGGCTTGCTGATGCCGCGCCCGTCGGAAACGATCGCGGCCTTCCGCAGAACGGAAACCGAGCAGGGAATCATCGCGGCAACAGACGCGTTCTATAAGCTGTCCGTGGACAGCAATTACATCCGGATGGACCGGGTTCGCCAAAACATCTATTGGGAACAGCCTACCTCGTTCGGGGATATGGAAATCACGATTAACCTGTCCAAACCGGAGAAAAATCCGAAGGAAATCGCCATGGCCAAGCTGCTTCCGCCGCCGGTGTACCCGAAATGTCAGCTGTGTCGCGAGAACGTTGGTTATGCGGGACGGATCAATCATCCGGCCCGTCAGAACCTGCGCGTCATTCCGCTGACCTTAAACGAGGAGCCGTGGTTTTTCCAATACTCGCCTTATGTGTATTACAACGAACATTGCATCGTATTTCACCACGATCACGTGCCGATGAAGTTGACCCGCGATACGTTTAAGCGTCTCCTTGATTTCACGACGTTGTTCCCGCATTATTTCATCGGCTCGAATGCGGACCTGCCGATCGTTGGCGGTTCGATCCTGACCCATGATCATTTCCAAGGGGGACGACATACGTTTCCGTTGGAGAAAGCCCCGGTGGAAGCCGCCTTCTCCCATTCGGACTTCGCCGGCGTGACCGTTGGTATGGTGAAATGGCCGATGTCCGTGCTGCGGGTGAACGGTCAAGACCGCGAGGCCGTGCTGGAAGCGGCGGACGATCTGTACGAGAAATGGAAGCAATACAGCGATCCCTCAGTCGATGTCCTGGCCTTCTCCGAGGAGAAGGGGGAATCCGTGCCTCATAACACGGTGACCCCAATCGTCCGTCGCAGTGCAGATGGCGGTTTCGAGGCCGATATCGTCCTGCGGAACAACCGGACGAACGAACAGCATCCCGAGGGGATCTTCCATCCGCACCGCGAAATGCACCACATCAAGAAGGAGAACATCGGTCTGATCGAAGTGATGGGGGTAGCGATCCTGCCAGGCCGGTTGAAAGAAGAACTGGCGGGGGTCGCCGACATTCTGAGCGGGGACAAGACGTTGTATGAGGAGACCGTGTCCGATCCGGCGGCCCGTTTGGCCGTGCATGCGGATTGGGTGAAGGAACTGGTCGCACGCGTTGGCATATCGATGGCGCGCGAAGACGCCGAAGCGCTGCTGCGTGACGAGGTCGGCAGCAAGTTCGCGGAAATCCTTGGACATGCCGGCGTATTCAAAGCAACGTCGGAAGGCCGCGAAGCCTTCGAACGCTTTGTCGTTTCGATCGGTTACCGCAGACAATAGAGCATAGGTTCCGGTCAGCTATTTACAGGGCCGTCCCCAATCGATGAGATTTGGGACGGCCTTATTTCTGTTTGTTATTCCATTACAGTTGGAAGTATAATAATTTGGGAGCACGAAGAGGCTAAGGTAGCGAACCCCTTTTACATAACTGAATTTAGGAGGATTTTGGCATGGATCATTTCGTATTTCATAACCCGACGAAGCTCATCTTCGGTAAAGGCCAGTTGGCGTCGTTGCGGACCGAGGTTCCGGCTTATGGCAATAAAGTGCTGCTGGTCTACGGCGGCGGCAGCATCAAACGCAGCGGTCTGTATGATCAAGTGACAGCCATTCTGCGGGAAATCGGCGCCGAGGTGACAGAGCTTGCGGGCGTCGAACCAAACCCGCGTCTGTCTACGGTGCATCGTGGGGTCGAGCTGTGCAAGTCAAACGGCATCGAGCTGGTCCTCGCGGTCGGCGGCGGCAGCGTGCTGGACTGCGCGAAGGCGATTGCCGTAGGCGCTAAATACGACGGAGATATGTGGGATTTCGCGGAACGGAAAGCCGTGCCGAAAGCGGCCCTGCCCCTCGGAACCGTGCTGACGATGGCCGCAACCGGCTCGGAAATGAACGGCAACTCCGTGATTTCCAACGAAACGACGAAGGAGAAGCTCGGCTGGGGCAGTAAGCTGGCGTATCCGGCGTTCTCCATCCTTGATCCGCAGTTCACCGCTTCGCTGCCGAAGGAGCAAACCGTGTATGGCATGGTCGACATCATGTCTCATGTGTTCGAGCACTATTTCCATCCGACGCCAAACACGCCGTTGCAGGACGAGTTCTGTGAAGCCTTGCTTCGGACAGTGATCGAGACCGCGCCGAAGCTCGCTGCGGATTTGGAGAACTACGACCTCCGGGAAACGATTCTGCTCTGCGGCACGATGGCGCTTAACGGGGTGCTGAACATGGGCCTGTCCGGGGACTGGGCGACCCACAACATCGAGCATGCCGTGTCGGCGGTTTACGATATTCCGCACGGCGGAGGCCTGGCGATCCTGTTCCCGAACTGGATGAAGTATAACTTGAAGCAGGATATCGCTCGATTCAAGCGTCTGGCGACTCACGTCTTCCACGTGGATCCTACGGGCAAGAGCGACGAGGCTGTCGCGCTCGAGGGCATTGAAGCGTTGCGGTCGTTCTGGAACTCGATCGGCGCTCCAAGCCGTCTGGCCGATTACAGTATTGACGATAGCCAGCTGGAAGTCATGGCCGAGAAGGCGGTTCGCTTCGGCTCGTTCGGTAATTTTGCTGTGCTGGATAAACAAGACGTGCTTGAAATTTATCGCATGTCCCTGTAATCACTGTAATCTCACCCCCTTACCGGTTTCGCGGCATCGCGCTGCGAGCCGGTTTTTCTTTTTCGAAACATATTTCTCCAAATTACGTATGTATTTGTAGAGTACATCAATATTTTGGGTAGAGGGAGGAACAGGATGGAAGCGCTGTTTTGGGGTTGTTTCGTCGGCGGTGCCTTGTTTGCCGTCATCAGCGCATTGCTTGGCGACTTGCTCGGAAGCTGGCTGGACGGCGTGTTCGATTTCCTGTCCGTGGATTTTCTCAAGCCGATTATCACGGCTTCGGCGATTACGTCGTTCGGCGGAGCCGGCATATTGCTGCACCGGTACACCGGACTTGGAGGGGCCGGCGTGGTGGTTCTCGCCATTGTGGCCGCCGTATTGTTATCCGCCGCCGTGTATTTCGCTTATGTTCGGCCGATGGAAAACAGCGAAAACTCCACCGGATTTTCCGAATCCGAATTGCCCGGCAAAGTCGGCGAGGTGACCGTACCTATCCCGGCACAAGGGTATGGCGAAGTGATGGTGAAGCTGGTTGGCGGCAACACCCTTCATATTGCGTCTAGCTGGGATCGGAAGGAAATTCCCGCCGGAACCGTCGTTGTCGTCATCGAGACGGCGAAGGACGGAACGGTCCAAGTTTCCGAGCTATATCCCCACCCGATGTAACACCATTACAAGAAGAGGGAGCTGTTGTCATTGTTCGAAAGTATTCCGGATTTCCTGCTAATCCCCGTCATCGTGATTGCGGTCATTATCGTGCTCGGACTGGCGTTCTGGGCCCGATATAAGACGGTGAGCCCTGACGAGGCGATGATCGTCACAGGTTCTTTTCTAGGGGGCAAGAACATATCCGATGACCAATCCGGCCGTAAAATCAAAATCGTCCGCGGCGGCGGGGCGTTTATCTGGCCGATATTCCAAAAAGCCGAATTCATGTCGCTGCTCTCCCACAAACTGGACGTGATGACACCGGAGGTTTACACCGAGCAAGGCGTGCCGGTTTCCGCTGACGGAGTGGCCATTATCAAGGTGGGGAGCTCGATCGAGGACGTCGCAACAGCGGCCGAGCAGTTTATGGGCAAACCGATCGAATCGCTCAAAGGCGAAGCACAGGAAGTGCTTGAAGGCCATTTGCGTTCGATTTTGGGTTCGATGACCGTCGAGGAAGTGTACCGGAACCGCGATAAGTTCGCGCAGGAAGTACAAGGCGTGGCGGCTCGCGACCTGAAGAAAATGGGGCTGCAAATCGTCTCGTTCACGATCAAGGATGTTAGGGACAAACATGGTTACTTAGAGGCGCTCGGTAAACCGCGGATCGCTGCGGTCAAGCGGGACGCTGATATCGCTGAGGCGGAAGCCCAGCGGGATGCGCGGATCCAAAAGGCCCTGGCCGAAGAAGCCGGGCAGAAGGCCGAGCTGGTGCGTGATACGAACATCGCCGAAGCGGAGAAGGAGAAGGAGCTGAAGGTCGCCTCCTTTAAGAAGGATCAGGATACCGCCAAGGCTGAAGCTGACCAGGCTTATCACATTCAGGAAGCTCGGGCCAAGCAGACGATGGTGGAAGAGCAAATGAAGGTCGAGCTGGTGCGCAAGGAGCGGGAGATCGATTTGCAGGATAAGGAGATCACCGTTCGCCAGAAACAATACGACGCCGAAGTGAAGAAGAAAGCCGATGCGGATCGTTATGCGGTCGAGCAGGCGGCTGAAGCTGAAAAGGCGCGGAAAATGCGGGAGGCCGACGCGCTGCAATACTCGATCGAGACGCAAGCAAAAGCTTCCGCCGAACAGAAGCGTCTGGAGGGTTTAGCGATCGCGGATGCGGAACGGGCCAAAGGGACCGCGGATGCCGAGATCATACGACTGCGCGGCTTGGCTGAGGCCGAAGCGAAGGAGAAACTGGCCGAAGCGTTCCAGAAATTCGGCGAGGCCGCGATCCTCGATATCGTGACGAAGATGCTGCCGGAGCTCGCAGGCAAAATCGCTGCTCCATTGTCTTCGATCGACAAGTTAACTGTCGTCGATACCGGCAAAGGCGAGGGGGCTGCCCGTGTCAGCAACTACGTCACCGAACTCATGGCTACTGCGCCTGATATGTTGAAGAGCGTCTCGGGGATCGAACTGGATCGGTTAATTCAAGGCTTGACTAAAGGCAAGATCGTCGCCACGCCACCGGCGGTTGAGGTTGCTTCTGTGAAGTCTACGGCTTCTGTGAAGGCGTCGGAGCCCGTTGCTTTGGAGACGGCCGCCTCGAAAGAAACGGAGCAAGACCGGAAGTAAGGCCTTTCGTCCGGCTTGACAACCGCCATCAATCCGTGTAATTTGTCATAGGATCAATCGCGAATCGGCGTCCCGCCCGGTCATTGGGCGAGGACGCCTTTGAAATGCCTGGGAATTGGCTGACGGGGCCCGGAAAATCCTTTATAATGGGCTTAACCGTTTTCGGACAATAGGAGAAAAAGAGGTGCTTATGTTGTGAACAGCCTGCGCGTTTCTAAAGTGTTGAATAACAATGTCATTATCGCGAATCACCCGGAGCGTGGCGAGGTCGTTGTGATCGGCAAAGGCATCGGATTTAACCGAAAAACGGGGGACTCGATCCTGCTTGAAGCCGTTGAGAAAATGTTTATCCTCACGAATCAGCAGGAACAAGAGCAATACAAGCAGCTCGTACCCCAGGTGGACGAACAATTGATCGAAATTATCGGCGAAATTATCATGTACATTTCCCAGAAGACGCAAACCGAGCTGAACGAGCATATCCATATCGCCTTAACCGATCACTTGGCGTTTGCGATTAAGCGAGCGGAGCAGGATATCGCTTTTCATAACCCGTTTTTGTTCGAGACGAAGGAGATCTATCCGGTGGAATTCGAACTGGCGGAATACGCGATTCGACTCATCAAGGAGCGGTTGGGTGTCGATCTCGGCGAGGATGAAATTGGCTTCGTTGCGCTCCACATTAACAGCGCCATGACCAACCGACATATCAGCGAGGTAAGGGGACATGCTCAGTTAATCGCTGACCTGGTTGGCATTATCGAGACGGAGCTTCGCTTTACGATCCTCCGCAACTCGCTGGATTATTCCCGTTTGCTGACCCATTTGCGGTTTGCGATCGAACGGATTCGACGCGGCGAGCAGGTTAGCGAAGTCGACAAGCTGGAAATGCTGCTGAAGCAGGAGTATCCAACCTTGTATTCGCTTGCTTACAAATTGACCAAAGTGATGGAACAACGGCTCAAGATGCCGGTTTATCAGGCCGAAGTCAGCTATTTGACGATGCATTTGCACCGGGTGGCCCCGGCGAATCTTCAGTAGCTGGCTTGCGCGAACTAGAAAGTCCTGCTATAATTCCTAAGTGCATTGGCAACAACTTCATAGATCACAATGTGTGACTGATTCGATCAGGCATGAGTTGATAAAGGTTTTTTTGGATTGTATTGGACGGTTACGGGGTATTATATCCGTAAGCGATCACGATACAGAACCAATGACCTATATTGGCTTATGCCTGTTTTTGTTTGTCACACGATGTCATAACAGGAGGTTATTTATGTTTAAGCGTTTATTTGGTGTATTACAACGGGTAGGGAAAGCGCTGATGCTCCCTGTGGCTCTACTTCCTGCGGCAGGTTTGCTGCTCGGGATCGGGAATATGCTGGTCAGTCCGGAGTTTCTGGATCTGGTGCCCGCCCTGGATAATCATGGCGTCCACGCCGTAGCCACCGTCATGATGAATGCAGGCCAAATTGTCTTCTCGAACCTGGCCTTGCTGTTTGCCGTAGGTGTCGCCGTTGGTTTGGCCGGCGGGGAAGGCGTAGCCGGTTTGGCTGCGATTATCGGTTACCTCGTCATGAACGTGACCATGGGCACGGTCATCGGGGTCACGCCTGCGATGATCGGAACCGATCCGGCCTATGCGAACGTGCTCGGCATCCCAACGCTTGCAACCGGGGTGTTCGGCGGGATTATCGTCGGGATCTTGGCTGCGGCCATGTATAACCGGTTCTTCCGGATCGAGCTCCCATCATATCTCGGTTTCTTCGCCGGGAAACGATTCGTGCCGATTATGACGGCCGCAACTTCGCTTCTTCTCGGCTTGTTGATGGTCGTTATCTGGCCGCCAATTCAAGGGGGCCTCAACTCTGCTTCTCACTTCATGTTGGAGCAGAACCGGACGTTGTCCGCGTTTATTTTCGGGGTGGTAGAACGGGCATTGATTCCGTTTGGTTTGCACCATATTTTCTATTCGCCGTTCTGGTTCGAATTCGGTGAATACGTCAATAACGCCGGTCAACTCGTTCGCGGGGACCAATCAATCTTCATGGCTCAGTTGCGTGACGGTGTGCCATTTACGGCCGGTACCTTTATGACCGGTAAATTCCCGTTCATGATGTTCGGCTTGCCTGCCGCAGCGCTGGCGATTTACCACGAAGCTCGGCCTGAGCACAAGAAATACGTGGCTGGGATCATGGGTTCGGCAGCCTTGACCTCCTTCTTGACGGGGATTACGGAACCACTGGAGTTCTCGTTCTTGTTCGTCGCACCGGTATTGTTTGCGGTGCATACGATTTTTGCCGGTTTGTCTTTCATGACGATGCATATCCTTGGGACGAAAATTGGGATGACCTTCTCCGGCGGTTTGATCGACTATCTGATCTTCGGGGTGATTCCAAACCGGACGCCTTGGTGGAACGTTATCATCGTCGGTTTGATTCTAGCCGTGATTTACTACTTCGGTTTCCGTTACGTTATCCGTAAGTTCAATCTGAAGACACCGGGCCGCGAAGATCCGGAGGTTGAAGGGGACGAAGTGAAAGCGGGAGGCGCAGTTAAACAGGACGAACTGCCGCAGAATATCTTGTCAGCCTTGGGCGGACAAGAGAACATCGTTCACCTCGATGCCTGCATCACCCGTCTGCGGGTTGAAGTGAAGGACAAAGGGAATGTGAGCAAAGACCGGCTCAAGAAGCTGGGCGCCTCCGGCGTGCTGGAGGTTGGCAACAACGTTCAAGCGATCTTTGGAACGCGTTCTGACACGATCAAATCGCAAATCGCTGACATTATGAGCGGGAAGACCCCGCGGGTTGCCGTCAAGACGGAAGAGATTAAACCTGCCGAGGTCGAGCAGCAAGCGGCCCAAGACGGCGACGCGATTATCAAAGAGGATATCGTGATGCCGGTGAACGGCGAGCTGATGGATATTTCCAACGTTCCTGATCCCGTGTTCTCGGAAAAAATGACCGGCGACGGGTTCGCGATTCTGCCGCATGACGGCGTGATCTGCTCTCCGGTTTACGGTAAAGTATTTAACGTCTTCCCGAGCAAGCATGCCATCGGCATTATGTCGGATGGGGGCAAGGAAGTGCTCGTGCATATTGGCGTGAACACCGTCAAACTGAAAGGCCAAGGCTTCAATGTGCTGGTCCAGGAAGGCGATCTGGTTGCCGCAGGACAGCCGATTCTGGAAGTGGATCTAGATTATGTGAAGGAACACGCACCTTCGATCATTTCGCCAATCGTCTTCTCGAACCTTCCGGAAGGCGCGTCCGTGACGCTGCATAAGACCGGCAAACTGCCGAAAGGCGAAACTGATATCGTTACGATCAAGTAAATCATCAGAACCCGCCGCTGAGTCGGCGGCGGGCATTTGGCTTTGGTTATCGCGATCCCTTACAATGTGTTAGGGAGCGTATCTTATATCTATTCTCAAAAATTCATAAATCAGAAAGCGAGAGGATCAATCATGGAAAAAATGTTTAAAATTACGGATGAAGACGGAATTCATGCACGCCCGGCAACGGCCCTGGTCAATACAGCAAACAAATTCAAGGGAGCCGAATCCTTCGCTGAAGCGGGCGGCAAGAAAGTAACGTTGAAATCGATTCTTGGCGTTCTGTCCCTGGGTCTGGAGCAAGGCGATTCGCTGAAGCTGATTGTCGAAGGCGAAGAGGCCGCAGAAGCACTTCAAGCGCTCACTGAAGTGATGGTTAACGAAGGGCTGGGGGAAGTGAATGCTTAAGATTGATGGCATTGCCGCTTCGGCCGGCGTGGCCATCGCCAAAGCCTTCAAATTGGAGCATCCCGATTATACGATCCATCAGCGGGATGCTTCCGATTCCGCAGCGGAGCTGGCACACCTGGACGATGCTTTGGCCAAATCTCAGCAGGAGCTTGAGGCGATCAAAGAGCGCACGCTTCAAGAGCTTGGCGAGAAGAAAGCGGAGATTTTCGAATCTCATTTGTTGATTCTGAACGATCCCGAGCTGCTAACCCCGGTTCGCGATAAGATTGCATCTGACAAGGTTAGCGCAGCATTTGCGTTAAATGAAACAGCAAGCGAATTTATTGCGATGTTTGAAAATATGAAAAGCGCCTACCTTAAGGAACGCGCTGCGGATATGCGGGATGTAACCAAGCGTGTGCTCACGCATTTGCTCGGTTTGAGCTATGTCAATCCGGCAGATATCAGCGAGGAAGTGATCGTGATTGCGGAGGATTTGACGCCGTCGGATACGGCGCAGCTCAATCGCAATTACGTGAAGGGCTTTACGACGAATATCGGCGGTCGCACGTCGCACTCGGCGATTATGGCCCGCTCGCTGGAAATCCCTGCGGTCGTCGGCACTAAAGAGGTGTTGGACAAGGTGAACGGGGGCGATCTGGTGATCGTCGACGGATTGGACGGCAGCGTCATCATCAATCCGACCGAGGACGTTCTGAACGAATATATGGCAAAACGCGATAAGCACCTGAAGCAAATCGAAGAGTGGAAGAAGCTGCGCGAGGTCCAAACGACGTCGAAGGACGGCGTCCACGTGGAGCTTGCAGCTAACATTGGCACGCCTAACGACGTTGTCGGCGTCATGGAGAACGGCGGAGAAGGGGTAGGCTTGTATCGGACAGAGTTCCTGTACATGGGACGCACCGAGTTGCCTTCGGAGGAGATCCAATTCAATGCCTATAAGACCGTGCTGGAAAAGATGGAAGGCAAGCCGGTCGTCGTACGGACATTGGATATCGGCGGAGACAAGGAATTGCCTTATCTCAATCTGCCGAAGGAAATGAACCCGTTCCTGGGCTTCCGCGCCATCCGTCTATGCCTGGAGCAGAAGGACCTGTTCCGCACGCAGCTACGCGCTTTGCTTCGGGCCAGCGTCTACGGATCGCTTCGAATCATGTTCCCGATGATCGCAACGCTGGATGAATTCCGAGCAGCCAAGGCGTTGCTAATGGAAGAAAAGGAGAAGCTGAAAGCCGAAGGCGTCCAGGTATCCGATGAGATCCAGCTCGGAATAATGGTGGAGATTCCTTCGACGGCCGTATTGGCCGATCAGTTTGCCAAAGAAGTGGACTTCTTCAGTATTGGAACCAACGACCTTATTCAATATACAATGGCGGCCGATCGTATGAATGAACGCGTTTCCTATTTGTACCAACCTTATAACCCAGCGATTTTGCGGCTGGTCAAAATGGTCATTGATGCCGCCCATAAAGAAGGCAAATGGGCTGGAATGTGCGGCGAGATGGCCGGCGATGAAACGGCGATTCCGCTGCTGCTGGGATTGGGTCTGGACGAATTTAGCATGAGCGCAACTTCGATTCTACCGGCTCGTTCGCAGATTTCCAAGTTGTCTAAAGCGGATATGGAACAGCTGGCAGCCAAGGCGCTGCAAATGCAGACCGCTGCACAGGTCGTCGAACTGGTTCACGCCATCGGCGAGTAACGATACGAGATCTTTTCCAACCGAAAATGCGGGTTTCTTCATAGGCCGGCGCCTTCAGGGCGCTGGCTTTTTTTTAGGTGTAAGGTTTATTTTTGCCCGATTTTGGGATAAAGTGAGGTAAAACTGTTAGGCCGAGGAACCACAATTTCTATACATTACGGGAGCTAAAGTTCGTATGCCAAATAACCATGAGAACGTTGGAATCATCGACATTGGGTCAAACTCCATTCGTTTGGCCATCTATGAAACGGCCCCGCAAGGGTACTACCGTTTGATTAACGAATTGAAGGAATCCGCCCGGTTAAGTGAAAAAATGAATGCGAATGGGGCTATGGCAACAAAGGAAATCCATTCGATCGTTCCGATCCTGCGCCAATTTCATGAGGTGTGCAGAGCATATGGCTGTCATGCCATCCGGGTGGCGGCAACGGCGGCCATCCGGAACGCGGCAAATGCACAGGAAATCGGCAAGCTCCTGGAGCAAGAAACCGGTCTGCCGGTAGAAATCCTATCCGGCGAACAGGAAGCTTATTTCGGATTTATCGCTGTGGCCGGCGGAATGGCGACCGAGGACGGATTCATTATTGATATTGGGGGCGGAAGCACGGAAATCACTTTGTTTCGTGGCCGAAAGCTGGTAGAGAGCGTTTCTTTACCGATCGGCGCGGTCAACGCCCAAGTGAGATTTGGAGTGTCGGAGGAGCCCTGGCCGCCCGAGCAGATCGCCGATCTTCAGGCGGAAGTTGAAAGGATGCTGGACGGTTTGCCTTGGATCGGGGCCCATCCGGGATTTCCGCTTATCGGGCTGGGGGGAACGATTCGGACGTTGGGCAAGCTGGATCAACGGCGCCGCAAGTACCCGCTCCGTTTGGCCCATCACTATCTGCTGGAGCCGGAGAGTCTCCGTCATTATGCGGAAACTCTGCCTGAGTTGCCGCTGGATAAACGCAAACGAATCGACGGGTTGTCCAAGTCCCGTGCCGACATCATTGTACCGGGGATAATCATTTTGAAGGCGGTCTTCGATCGCATTGGAGCGGCGCATTGCCTGGTCAGCGGCTCGGGGCTGCGCGAAGGATTGCTGCAGGATACGTTGGGTCTAGGTGTGCCTGCCGCTCAAGAAGTGCTGGAATGGCAAACCGGTACGCTACTCGCCTTTCATGCGCTGTCCCCCATTGCTCATTATCGTCAGGTTCGTCGGTACGCCGAGCAGTTGTATCAGTTACTGGAGAAGGAGTTGAATGACAGAGGCCCGATCAAGCTGATTCAAACGACAGCTATGTTGTATAAAATCGGGGGCTCGATCCGTTACCACCAATACGACAAGCATACGTTATATTGGCTGTTGCAAGCGCCGCTGGGAGCTTTGACCCATCGGGAAGCCGTACTGTGCAGCCTGATCGCGGATTATCCGGCGAATCACGGGAAGAAAACAGGTTTCGAGGAGTATGGTGATCTGCTGCAGGAAAAGGATGATGAGTTGATTCAGAAACTCGGAGCCTTGTTGGAGGTAGCGATCGCCCTCGACGCCAGTGAGACGCAGACGGTAGAAGCAGTAGCGACGGTTTGGGAAGAGGAGGCGGTGTTATTGAAGCTGACGTGCCGCAGCCAAGCTTACCTGGAAATCAGGCAGCTGGAGGCTGCGGCCAAGAGCTTCAAGAAAGCGTGGGACCTTAGATTAGAGTGGGAGATTCGTGCAATTTCCATGCACTGATCTCTCGGGCGGCGAATTGGCTCCGGCAGGGAACTGCCTGAGAACCGCCGAGGATGGGTTCGTATTTTCCGTTTGGCACCAAGCGTTTTGCTTTCACATTATCGGCCAGCGACAGCATAAGAATGCGCACCAGCGTCTCCCGGGTTTGCGGTTTGATGACAGGACACATCAGCTCCAGTCGGCGTGTCAGGTTGCGCGTCATCCAATCGGCGCTGGACAACCAGACCTCGGGGTTCCCGCCGTTCTCAAAATAATAGATGCGGGAATGCTCCAGGAAGCGGTCGACGATGCTGCGCACCGTGATTCGTTCGCTTAAGCCTTCAACACCGGGGCGCAAACAGCAGACGCCGCGAACGATCAGATCGATGTGAACGCCCGCTTCGGAGGCCTCGTATAATTCGTCGATCATCTCCTGGTTGGATAAGGAGTTCATCTTGGCGATAATCCGCGCCGGGCGGCCAGCGGCGGCATGCTCGGCTTCCCGCTGGATCAGCTCGAACAGCTTGTCCTTCATGACGGTTGGCGCAACCGTCAACGCCTGCCATTGCTCGGCTTCCGAGTAGCCCGTAATGAGATTAAACAGCTGAGAGGCATCCTCGCCGATTGCAGAATCGGTCGTAAACAATCCGATATCGGTGTAAAGCCGGGCGGTGATGTCGTTGTAGTTGCCGGTGCCCACATGGACATAACGCTTTAAGTCGCGACCTTCCTGGCGAACGACAAGCAGGATCTTGGCATGGGTTTTTAGCCCAATTAGGCCGTAGACGACGTGGCAGCCGGCTTTTTCCAGCGTCCGCGCCCAAGCGATGTTCCGCTCCTCGTCAAACCGGGCTTTTAGCTCAACGACAACCGTAACCTGTTTGCCTGATTCCGCGGCCTGCGCTAGTGCTCGGATCAGCGGAGAGTTGCCGCTGACACGGTATAACGTCATCTTGATCGCCATGACCGCCGGATCTTCCGCGGCTTGATCGATGAAATCGGTCACCGCGTCGAAGCTCTCGTACGGGTGGTATACCAGTACATCCTTCTGTTTCAATACCTCGAAAAAATCGTCATTCTCATCGAATTCCCGCGGATACACGGGATCTACTTGCGGGAAGCGCAGCCGGGAATACCCTTTGACCGAGCCCGGGAGCCGGCCGAGAAAACCGAGATCAAGGGGACCTTCGATCTCGAAGACCGCGTCGGTAATTTCAAATTCTTCTTTGAGCACCTCGAGCGCGTAAGGGTGGATGCCCCTTTGTATTTCCAGGCGGACCGGCGCTCCCCAACGCCGCTTACGCAGTTCTTTCTCTATCTCCTCCAGCAAATCCTCGGCGCCTTCTTCGTCGAAAGCCAGATCGGCGTTGCGTGTCAGCCGGAACTCATCGACGGCAAGCGGCGTATATCCGCTGAACAACGTTTGTATATTATGACGGATCAGTTCCTCAATTAGGATAAAAGACTGTTTCTTGCTGTTGGAATGATGCGGCAGCGGGATGATCCGGGATAGGTTCGATGGGATTTGCACGATCGCGAAATAGGATTCCTTCTCTTCTTCCGTTTGCACTGCGCCGTTCCGTTCCAACACGACTGCCAAGTATACGAACCCGGTATGCACGAGGGGAAACGGACGACTTTGGTCTACGGCCATGGGCGTCAGCACCGGGAAGACGATGTCATGATAGTAGGTCTCCATCGATTTGCGCTGTGCGCCGTTCAGCTCGTCGTATTTCAGAAACTGGATGCCCTCCTTGGCGAGCAGTCTCGAGAGCTCCCGGTAAGTCCGGTATTGTTCGGCGATCATGGCCGAAATTCGGAGGATTAATCTTCGGTATAATCCGGCCGGAGTGTAGCCGGTGAAATCCTTCTTGGTATAACCGGCACGGATTTGATCCTGGATGCCGGCGACGCGTACGCTCATGAATTCGTCCAAATTGCTTGAGACGATGGACAGGAATTTGGCCCTCTCCAGCAAAGGCGTGCCGGAATCCTTGGCTTCCTGCAGCACACGGCGATTAAATTCCACCCAGCTGAGATCGCGGTTCAAATATCGCGGTCCTTGTTTTTTCATAACCATATCCGCCATGGATGTCAGACCTCCGCCTATTTTTTCTTTCATTTATCTTTCTATTTTACTATGTTGCAAGGTTTTGAAATGCATGCTTTTGTAAAATCTATGTAAAAATTATAACTCTATGTAAAGTCATTTCGGGAAATGGGCTTTTTCTGATTAGGTTGGCGGCAAAAATGGGTAATATACGGGTATGGCGTCTTTCGCCAATCGCCAAAACCGGCACAATTTCAAGGAGGTTGTTGCAAGATGAGTACGAACCATCACTCGTTTCAACTGAACGCCACGCCAAGAACGGAATTCCACCGTTCCACGCTGCGACAGCTGAGACAACAGGGACGCGTTCCTGCGGTCGTATACGGAGCGGAGTCCGGGAACCTCGCGGTTCATGTGGATGTGAAGGAGCTTGTGAAGGTCGTGCGTACGGGAAGATCGGAATTTTTTGACCTGAAGGTCGAAGGGGGTCAAACGATTCCGGCGCTGATTAAAGAAGTTCAACAGCAGCAAGGGAGGATCCTGCACGTCGATTTTCAGCAAGTATCCAAAAATAAGCCGATCCGCGTTAAAATCCCGCTGCACTATACCGGTACGGCTGCAGGAACCCAGGTTGGCGGCGTTCTGCAGATTCAGGCAACGGAGTTGGAAGTGGAGGGCTTACCAGATGTTTTGCCGGCATCCCTGGACATAGACATTACCTCGCTGGACGCGGGGGACAAGCTGATGGCCGGAGACGTTAAGATGCCGGCAGGGGTGACGATGCACGCTCAGCCGGAGGAACTGCTGGCATCGATCGTGCTTCCGCGGGTGGCGGATACGGATCTGGCCCTGGATGCCGCGGCCGACGGGGAGCCGGCTGGCACGGTTGGCTCGGACGAAGCTGCTGCGGAATAATCGACAGCATCGCCGGATGGATCTTGGATGAAGGGCTGTTCCGGACGCCTTGGGGCGTTTGGGACGGCCTTTTTCGTGTGGAGCCCCCAGCTTGACGAATCCTGCTAATGTAACTAAAATGGTTGCAGGATAAGAAGAATCTTGAATCTATTAATCTAATAGGAAAGTAGGGGTCGCATGCCGCCGAAAACGACAACAAACGCTTTGGCCAAGCGCAAAGCCGAACAACAAAAACAGCAGCAGCAAATGAAGAGAAGACGCCTGATTTGGTTCTCGACAGTGGGACTGCTTCTCGTCCTGATTATCGTTGTGCTGACCATTCAGCCGAAACCCAAGGCGGCCGAATTTGATTACGCCGCGCTTCCTGTGCTGGGACAAGCCGACGCACCGGTGAAGGTGCTGGAGTTCGGGGACTATCAATGTCCGTCGTGTAAACATGTGAATGAACTGATCAAGCCGGATTTGGTGAAGGATTATATAGATCAAGGCAAAGTCGCCTTTTATTTCATGAATCTGCCGTTTATCGGTTCCGATTCGTTTACGGCCGCTCT
Source organism: Paenibacillus rhizolycopersici (assembly GCF_014947195.2). NCBI lineage: Bacteria > Bacillati > Bacillota > Bacilli > Caryophanales > Paenibacillaceae > Paenibacillus > Paenibacillus rhizolycopersici. The sequence continues at coordinate 58,049 of NZ_JADCNN020000014.1, forward strand.
GGCCGCGCAATCGGTGTATCATCAAAGCAACGAAGCGTTCTGGACTTATTTCGATGCGATTTATGAACGCCAAGGAGCGGAAAACAGCGGTTGGGCTTCCCCCGAGTTTCTCGTGAATCTGGCTAAGGAATTGGATTTGCCGATCGATTACGATCTGCTGCAGAAGGATATCGCGGAGGCAACGTACCAAGAAGAGATCGAAGCGCATTTGTCCCGCGGGGACAAGCTCGGTGTTAACAGTACGCCGACGTTCTTCATTAATGGCGTGGAATATGCCGGCAATCTTGGCGATTACGAGGCGCTGAAGAAGACGCTCGATAACGAATTGTCTGCAGAGGAATAGTGGGCGAAGGTTGAATGAAGCTAGGGACGAAAGTAGCGGAGCGTAGCTGGAGGCTACGTGAGTGGGCGGAAGGCCCGGGTGAATTCAAGATTCGACGTCGAATAGCTACTGGATACTGCTTCGTGATCGAAAGATAACTTGTTCAACTACCTTATAAAGGGAGGGATGGGGGAGTGCGGGGGTTTCTGAGAAACTACGGCATCTACCTCGCCTGGTTGGTCGCGCTGGTCGCGACGGCGGGCAGCTTGTATTTGAGCGAAGTGCTGCATTATGAGCCGTGCCGATTGTGCTGGTTTCAGCGGATATTTATGTACCCACAGGTCATTTTACTGGGCATCGCGGCGTACAAGAACGACCGCCAGATCATTCCATATGTGCTTCCGTTAAGCGTCATCGGCGGCTTGATCTCCATCTACCACTATAGTGAGCAAAAAATCCCCGGGCTCGCCAAGCTCCTTCCCTGCAAAATAGGCGTGCCGTGCAACGTGGATTACCTGGGTCAAGGCTGGCTCGGATTTATTACGATTCCGTTTATGGCGCTGGTCGCCTTCGTATTGATCGTGATGTTCTTGTTGGCGGCTCGGGGGATAAGAGAAGAAGCCGGGGAACGGTAACGTGGAATAAGGATAAGGATAAGGAAAGGCGGGGCACCTAAGGGGGCCTCGCCTTTTTATGCACTCCTTGCCGGTATGTGGAAGCTGCAAAAATGCCCTACAGTGGCAACTTTTTTGAAGATTGAACGTCAGTGTATATGGGGGTGTTGATATTGCAAAACATGAGCTTGAAGAACGATAAATGGAAAAGAACGGCGGGTTGGTTGAGCATGATCCTGTTGGCCATATCGCTGACAGCATGCACCGGGAATGGTTCTGAACCTGGGCTAAATGCAGGCGGTGAAGCGAACGGGAATCCATCAGCGCCAGGCAACAACGGAGGCGAAACGGACCCTTCGAGCGATACGCCGGATAAGGATGCAAGCGAAACGAAGCAGGGGAATGGCACATTCGTCGGGTTGATTGACAACCATTCGGCGGAGATTGAGCTGGAGGGGACGCCAACCGCTTTTCAATTGGATGAAACCTTAAGCGCGATGGCGCAAAACTTGGAGCAAGGGACGTCCGTCTCTATTGAATACGTGGAACGGGCAGTAGAGGGCGATGCTACGCTGAAACAGTTGGTGTTGACGAAGCTGGAGGTGGCTCCCGCTAAAGGAACGACGAGCTCCGGTTCATCGGTGGAGTTGCCGGCTGAAAAATCGCTTGAAGTCGAGCTGGAAGGGACGAAGGAGACGCGAACCGCCACTTTGGCGAAGGGTGACGGGTACGCATTCTATATGTTCGACATCTTCTCTTTTGATGCTAAAACCAACAAGTTAATGATGAATTATGACTCGGCATATCATGTCGTGATCACTAAGTTGCCTTCCGGTTATGATGTCGAGGAGCTGGCTAAGACGACAAAGAATGAGTTGTCTAAGATCGGTAAAGTTGAGCAGATGTCCGGCGACCAAGTTTACGTAACGATGCGAGATGCAGAGCTGTTCCTGATCGCCCGGGGCGATGACGTGACCCAGGAATACATCGTCAAGAACATCGACGGGCAGGGATTTGCCTTCCTGGTCAATATGCCTCACGGCGAGGCTTCGGAAGGTTTTGGCCCACTCGCGTTTGCATCGATCAACACAACGGTAGCAACGGATTGATCCCAATAGCAAATTTTTGAGAGCACATCCTAAATCTAACCGTCTGCGCAGGGCTCCTGCAGCGGACGGTTTTTATGTTGAAGGGGAGTAAAAAAGAGAAGAAATGTTGTATTTCGTGCAATGTTCCTTATGTGGATTAGGCGGTAGAGCCCAAATGTTGCATAAGGAATTACAACATTTCAGGTTAGGCTCAGCGGCGACGGGCGGGGTGCAGCAAACGGGATCGATGCTGGATAGACCGGCTGCAAACCAACGCATGCAAGTCGCTCAGCCCCCAGTCACTCTGCCCCAGCCGCGTAACCCCCCAGTCACTCCGTCCCCAGTCACCTCGCCTCCAGTTGCGTCATCCCTAGCCCGTAACACACACTCGCATCGCCCCAGTCGCGTTACCCCTAGAAGAGCCTCGCCTAGAAGCGCCATCTCCAGTCTCGTCACACTCAGCCATAGCCCTCGTCCTCAGGACGTGTATTGTTTACGGAACGCGCGGGGTGAGCAGCCGTTCTTAAGCGCAAAACGGTTCGAGAAATACGGGGTGCTGTTGAAGCCAACGTAAGCGGCGATGTCGGCGATGGGCCATTCCGTCTTTAGCAGCAGCAGCTTGGCTTGTTCCAACCGATAATGTAGCAAATAATCGTTGGGGGTCATGCCGTAAACCTGCTTCATGCAGCGGGTGATGTAGTTGTAGTGGTAATGTAACGCGCTGGACATTTGCCCGCTGTTCAGCTCCGAGCGGTAATTGCTTTTGATGTAAGCTTCGGCCTTTTCTGCAACGACAACCACCGGGGAGGCGTGTGACTCCAGCTGTCTTAGGTCCATCGCATGGAGAAGCTCCTCGAACCGCTGTTGCCTTATCCAAAACGCTCGGGACTGACGTTCTCCCAGACTGTCCAGCAATTGCCGGAACAAGCGGAACGTTTGGTCGGGAGAGGGAAGGTCCCATGCCTTCGGCAGCTGTAGGGAATAAGGTGAGGCAAGGAAGCGGGCATAGTGCTCGTCCGCGTCGGGATAACGGTGGTCCGCTTCTTCCGCCGGGAGTTGCTGCCACGCACAGACCGTATAGAAATGCAGCCAATAAAATGAGGTGGGTTCCTCGCATGGTCTCACCGCGTAATGATGCCGATCGGGCAGCAGCAGCAGGGACTGACCTGCCCCCAGGCTCCAGGCCTGCCCGGCTTCGCCGATGAATAGCGTTCCTGACTCCACCACGATCCAATCGAAAATGCCGATATTCCGCCGATTGGGATGCTCGTCTCCCGGCTGATATACTGTATGTCCGCACTCGAGAAAATAGGGCAGGGGCGGAGCCGTAAGCTGCACTAGCTCCGTTGGTTTTGACATGATCATCGCCTCCATTTCGAGTGTGAAATATTATAACTTTGAGGTTGCTGCTATTCATATTTTGATCTAAATATATGAGATAAAATGAGATTTGTCAGTATGATTTTTCAAAAAAGAGGAGGACGCTTTGCGATGAATATGGCCGGGCAAATGCCGCGTTCCGAGCGGATCGCGCTAAATCGGGTAAAAATCCGCGACGAGTTTTGGAGTTACTATATCAAATTGGTTAAGGAGGTTGTCGTTCCTTATCAATGGGAGGCGCTAAACGACCGGGTGGAAGGGGCGGAACCCAGCGGTGCGGTACGCAACTTTCAAATCGCCGCGGGTCAGTCCCAAGGCGAATTCTATGGGCTGGTGTTTCAGGACAGTGATTTGGCCAAATGGCTAGAAGCGGCGGCTTATCTTTTGGAAGCGGATGCAAACCCGGAGCTGGCGGCCATTGCCGACGGGTTGATCGATACGATCGCGATGGCCCAGCAGGAAGACGGGTATTTGAACACGTATTTTATCCTGAAGGAGCCGGACAAGCGCTGGACGAACCTGACGGAATGCCATGAGCTCTATTGTGCGGGACATTTGATCGAAGCGGGAGTTGCCTATTATCGGGCCACGGGAAAAAGAAAGCTGCTCGACGTGGTCGCGAAATTCGCGGATTACATCGACAGTGTGTTTGGCCTAGAACCCGGCAAGTTGGCCGGCTACGACGGCCATCAGGAAATCGAGCTGGCGCTCGTGAAGCTGTACGAGGCGACCGGTGAGGAACGGTACTTGCGCTTAAGTCGATATTTTCTCGATCAGCGGGGGCAGCAGCCTTTCTTTTTCGAGGAGGAGTTGAAGCAGCGGGACGGGAAAACGCATTGGGCTGGGAGCGCCAAGCACGTCGATCTCGCTTACCATCAGGCGCATCAGCCGGTACGGGAACAAGAGACGGCAATAGGGCATGCCGTTCGTCTGCTCTACATGTTGACCGGGATGGCCGATGTGGCGGCGCTGACTGGAGATGAGACCCTGTTGGCGGCTTGCCGTAAGCTGTGGGACAATATCGTCGGCAAACAGATGTACATTACCGGCGGGGTAGGCTCGATGCCGCAAGGCGAAGCGTTCTCGTTTGATTACGACCTGCCGAACGACACGGTATATGCGGAGACCTGTGCGTCGATCGGACTGATCTTCTTCGCCCAGCGAATGCTGCGGATCTCGCCGGAATCGAGATACGCCGACGTGATGGAGCGGGCCTTGTACAATACGGTCGTCGGCGGAATGGCCCGGGACGGCAAGCATTTCTTCTACGTGAACCCGCTGGAGGTGGATCCGAAGGCTTGCGGTGGCGCCAATCATAAGGTAGACCATGTCAAACCGGTGCGCCAGGAGTGGTTCGGTTGCGCCTGCTGCCCGCCGAACATCGCCCGGCTGTTGGCTTCATTAGGCGAATACATGTATACGGTCCAAGGGGACACGGTTTACGCCCATCTTTATATCGGCGGGGAAGCCGAATTGCAGACCAGCGGCGGCAAGGTGAAGCTGACGCAAACGACGGACTACCCTTGGGACGGAACGGTGCGTTTCGAAGTGGAGCCGGAAGGGGAAGGCCGCTTTACGCTCGCGCTGCGGCTGCCGGATTGGTGCCCGAAAGCGAGCCTTAAAGTGAATGGGGAAATCGTGCCGCTGGAGGAAGGTTTGTTCCAGGACGGCTATCTCCGGCTACAGCGGCAGTGGAGTAAGGGTGACATCGTGGAACTTACGCTGGCGATGCCGGCGACGCGCATGTACAGTCACCCGCTCGTGCGGGCAAACGCCGGGAAAGTCGCTCTGCAACGCGGCCCGCTTATATATTGCTTGGAGCAGGCCGACAATGGCGCGAACCTGCATGAACTGGCACTTCCGCGGGAGGCGGAGCTTCGGATCGAACGCGAGGCCGGACTGCTCGGCGGCGTCGTCACCGTACAGGCTGAGGCGGTTCGCCGCGCCGCGCCGGACTGGAACGGCGGGTTGTACAGCGCGTCTGCGCAACTGTCGGAACAGAAGGCAGCGCTCAAATTCATCCCGTATTACGCCTGGGCCAACCGCGGCGAAGGGGAAATGACGGTGTGGGTGCGTGAGCGTTAAATAGGAAATGCTGCGGTTCTTCGCATGTGGTTCAGACCATTTAATTATTGAACATTCCACAGACGGGTCCGCACGTAAACGGCCAATGCGACCAGATTCCATACCGAGCAGGCCACAAAAATGACACTTGCCCCCCACCAGGCAATCACCCAGCCGGAAGCGTAGACGGCGATCGGCATACCGATGCGGAAGCAGGTCCCGGTAATTCCGGTGATCCGGCCCATGAGATGGGCTGGCGTCTGCTCTTGACGGAACGCGTACACCGAAACGCTGTATAGGGTTGCGGCAAATCCACATACGAATAAGGCGGCTGCAAACGACACAAGTCCATGTGTGATAAATAGTAGAAAATAAGCGACAGCGTTCAGCAGGATCGAAGCGCCGAACACTTTGCCAAGACCCCAGGCCTGTCTAAGCTTGTTCAAAAGCAGGCTTCCAGCCAGGCCTCCAGCTCCCGAAGCGGAGAGTACGACGGCCAGCAGGGACGAGGACAACCGCAGGTTGTCCTTGGCGAAGTAAATTGCCGTGGTGTTGATCACGGTATAGGTGCAGTTCAGAAAAACAACGAATACCGTCATCATCATGAGTGGCTTATTGGCGCTAAAAGCATGCCACCCCTCCAGAAACTCCGCGGCGAACTTAGTTTGCCGCGGAGTTTCTTTTTCCCCAGTCAATTTCAGTCTTGTGAACAATCCCATGCAGATCAGGTAACATGCCGACGTGATGAGCAGTCCGTCAGAGACGTCGGATAACATCAAGATCAAGCCGGACAAGGCCGGTCCCATAATGCCGACGAAAGTCTCTGCAAAGCTCAGCTTGGCATTGGCGGCCGTGAGTTCTTGGTTCGGGACGCTCAGCTTAATGAGGCTGACTTCAGCGTTGAAATACCCGTAACTCAGCGTCATCAGGAAGAAGCCGATCGCATAATAGACCGGCAGCAAATGGATCCCGCTCCGAAACAAGAGGGCGAAGCTCAGGAGCAGGACGGCCTGGAGTCCGATCATCCAGAGGACCCAACGTTTTTTGTTGACGCGGTCCACGAAGACCCCGATGAAAATGGCAAAGAAGAAATTGGGCAGCAGTTCCGCGGTTTTCATGCTGGACATGGCCACAGAGGAATGGGTGATATCGTAAATCATCAACGGAAGAATGATTTCGTACAGTTTCCCCCCGAAGGTGAGCAGCACGACACTGGTTAAAATGATCGCGAAGGAGCGGCGGTGGTGTTGATTCAGAGCAGAGCTTGTGCTCGCAGACTTAGTGGTGGTCAAAGTGAGATCGTTTTCCATGTTCGGTGGCCTCCAGGTTCTTGACAAAGGGAATGGATCAACATGTTTACACACAAGGTTATTGTAACGCGCTAACAGGTGCGGAAAAACGGTAGAAATTTGGCGAAACCATTTCATCTTTTCTCGAGTCTTTGGACGGCTATTTCCTACTCGAAAGCGTTGTGACAAGAGCCTAATTGCCCGCATATGATACCGGAGATGATTAACTTTTGGCAAAGGAGAGGGCGGCTCTTGAAAAGACAAAAACCAGCGAAACCTAGTAGACCGAGGAAATCGCTCTATTTCGTAGATAACCCGGAAATCAACGAATTAACGCTGTTGGAGGAACGAAAGGTTTCGTCGCAATCTGGGGATGAAGGGGTTCGACTTCATGAAACTGCAGCGCTCACACTGCCAGAACAAGGCGAAGAGACCACGGTGCCGGCTGCCATTGAGGCAGAGCCGGAGCACGAGAGTATGGACGGGACGCGGGCATTGAAGGATTTGTTGAGCGAAAAAACCGCACCCAATCAGGAGCAAGGCATTATTTATACCGACGATATCATTGATGAAGCCGTGACCCGGGAGAAAATCGCCCCGTTCGCGATCGACGCTTCGCGGATCATGCGGGGGACGATTGACACGGCTTGGATCGCCGACTACGCCGTGGAGAACATCAAGCTGGCAGACCGGGCGGTGACCTCGTCCAAAATCGCTCCGTCGTCGGTGAACGGCAGCCACTTGGTGGACAGCTCGATCGAAGGACGGACGATCCGGGACCACTCCATTAGCGGGGAGAAGCTGGTGGACGGCAGCATTACACCGGAGAAGCTGGCCGATCGGGTCATCACCGGGGAGAAGCTGGCGGAGGGAGCGGTGGAAAGCCGCCATTTGTCGGAGTGGATCGTGACGGCCGAGTTGCTGCAGGACCAAGCGGTGACGGGGGATAAAATCCGCAGCGGAGCCGTGAATGCACAGCATTTGGCCAACGGGGCGGTCGACACCTCGAAGCTCGGGGACGCCTCCGTGACAACGTCTAAGCTACGCGATAGCTCCGTGACCGGGGACAAATTGGCAGAAGGCACGGTGGAAAGCCGTCATTTAGCGGATCAGGTCATTATCTCGCGCCACTTGGCTCCGGGCTTGATCGGCCGGGAGCTGTTGGCCTGGTCCAGCGTTGGTGCAGAACAACTGCAAATGGGGAGTGTCACGTCGGCTCATTTGAGCGGAGCCGTGGTCGAATCTCGCCATCTTGCGTCAGGGGCGATAGGCAGCGAACATATCCAGCCGGGCAGTATCGGGCAGGAGCATATCGCTGACAGGGAGATTAAAGCACGGCATCTGGCAGACAAAGCGATTCCTTCCACAAAGCTGGCCGACCAGTCTGTGGGTACTTCGCATATCGTGGAACAGGCGGTGACCTCGTCTAAAATTGCCGATCAAAGCGTGCTGCCGGGGAAAATCGCCGACGAGGCCGTTCTGACCCGACATCTGGCTAAAGGCGCTGTTCAATCGACGCAACTTGCCCGGGGCTCAGTTACGAGTCAGCACCTGACCGAAGGGGCGGTGCAAAGTGGGCACCTGGTGCAGGAGGCGGTACAGGAGTGGCATCTGGCCGATGCCGCGGTGACTGGGGAGAAGCTGGCGTTCGCCGAGGTGACTGCCGATCATCTGGCGGAAGAGGCCGTTTCGGCGGATCATCTGCAGGCGGGGAGCGTTACGGCTGACAAACTGGCTAAAGGCAGCGTAACATCCCGGGCGATCGCGCCTGGCGCGGTGACGGAAGCGGCTATTGGATCTCAGCAAATTACGGCCGAACATTTGGGATTAGGTATCGTGCAGACCCGGCATTTGGCGACGGGTTCCATTAACCGCAGCCAAATCGGAGCGGGGGCGGTGCGGGAGGAGCACCTGGGTGTTGGCGTCGTCTTCTCGCCGCATCTTCAGGACCATGCAGTCACCAGCTTGAAGTTGTCGCCGGAAAGTGTTACGACAGATAAGCTCGGAGATCTGGCGGTGACAGCCGCTAAGCTGGCGGTAAGCAGTGTGACCGGGTCGAAGCTGGCGGCGCAGGCCGTGGACGCCGGGCACTTGGCTCCGGGTGCCGTTGGGCCCGAAGCATTGGCTGCCGGCGCCGTCACAGCGAGCCATCTGGCCGATGGGGCGGTGCAAAGCACGCATTTGGCCGAAGGCAGTGTGACGGGACGACATCTCGGCCAGGCCGAGATCGAATCTCGTCATATCGCGGATGAGGCGATTGATGTCGATCATTTGTCCGCTGCTCTGCGGCAAAACGGGGTATTGCCTGAGGAGGGCATCGCCGGGGAGGACCTGCAGTCCGCCTCCATCACAAGCCGACATCTTCAGGCGGGTGCGGTCGGTGCTGAGGCACTGGGCGAGCAGGTGGTTGGCAGCACGCATCTGCAAGCCGGCGCGGTGCAAAGCGGTCATTTGGCGAATGGGACGATCCAAAGCCAGCATTTGGTGAAAGATGCGGTACAGAGCGTGCATTTGGCTAAAGGCGGCGTGACGGAACACCACCTTGGTGAAGCCGTCATCCATTCTCGACATATCGTGCCTGAGGCGATCGATGCCGGGCATCTGTCTGCCGAACTGCGGCAAAGCGGACTGCTGCCCACCGCCGGCATCAACGGGGAAGACTTGCAGCTGGCATCGATCACGAGCCAGCACTTACAGGCCGGCGCGGTTGATGCTGAAGCGTTGGGTGAGCAGGTAATCGACAGCACCCATCTCCGAGCCGATGCGGTGCAGAGCGGCCATCTGGCGAATGGGGCGATTCAAAGCCGACATTTGGCCGAAGATGCGGTGCAGAGCGAGCATTTAGCCAAAGGCAGCGTGACTGACCGCCACCTTGGAGTCGCGGTAATCGGCTCTTACCATATCGCCGCTGAAACGATCAGCGCGGCTCATATGACGCCCGCGCTGAGGCAAAGCGGGCTGCTGCCTGCCGCTGGTGTCGACGGAGAGGCTCTGCAAGCGGAATCGATCACCAGCCGGCATTTACAGGCCGGTGCGGTTGGCCCTGAAGCGTTGAGTGAGCAAGCGGTGGGCAGCGTTCATTTACAGGCTGGTTCCGTGCAAAGCGACCATCTGGCGGATGCCTCCGTACGCAGCCAGCACTTGGCCGAAGGTGCGGTGCACGGCGGGCATCTTGCCGAAGGCAGTATTGAATCGCCACACCTTGGAGAGGCGGTAGTGGATGCCCGTCATCTTGCTCCTGAATCCGTAAATTTCCGGCACCTGTCGCCAGAGCTGCAACAAAGCGGTCTTCTGCCCGTAGCCGGCATCAGCGGAGAAGCCCTACAGCCGGCATCCATTACCAACCGGCATTTGCAAGTTGGAGCAGTTAACGCCATAGCGCTGGGTGAGCAGGCAGTCAGCAGCGGCCATTTGCAGAGCGGCTCCGTGTATAATCGCCACCTGGCGGATGCTTCCGTGCAGAGCCGGAACTTGACCGAAGGCGCGGTAGAAGGCGAGCATTTGGCTGAAGGCAGCATTGGGTCCCGGCACCTCGGGGAGGCCGTGGTCAATGCGAACCATCTTGCGCCCGAAACTGTGAATGCGGGTCACTTGTCCGCCGATCTGCAGCAAAACGGTCTGTTGCCCGCTGATGGCATCAGCGGCGAGGATCTGCAGGCAGCGTCCATTACAGGCCGGCATCTGCAAGCCGGCTCGGTGAATGCCATCGCGTTGGGCGAGGAAGTCGTTGGCAGTGGTCATCTGAAGGCCGGTTCCGTGCAAAACCGCCATCTGGCGGATGCGTCCGTGCATGGCCGGAACCTAGGCGAGGGGGCGGTGCAAAGCGGGCATTTGGCCGAAGGGAGCGTTGAGTCCCAGCACCTTGGGGAGGCCATCGTCGACACACAACATCTGGCCCCCGAATCCGTGAATGTCTTGCACCTGTCTGCCGAACTGCAGCAGCGCGGTCTGTTGCCCGCAGAAGGCATCAGCGGGGAGGATTTACAGCCGACGTCCATTACAAGCCGGCATTTGCAAGCCGGAGCGGTGAACGCCGTGGCCTTGGGTGAACAAGCGGTTGGCAGCGGTCATTTGCAAGCGGGTTCCGTGCAAAGTGCACACTTGGCAAATGGAACCGTCCAAGGCCGCCACTTGGCTAATGGCGCGGTGAAAAGCGGTCAGCTAGCCGAGGGCAGCGTGTCAGCCCGCCATCTCGGCGAAGCCGTTGTAGGCCCTCGCGAGCTGCAGGCGGATTCCGTGCAAAGCGAGCATCTGGCGAACGGGGCCGTTCAAAGCCGGCACTTGGGCGAAGAAGTTGTGCAAGGGGCAAATTTGGCAGCCGAAAGCGTGGAATCCCGACATCTTAGCGATGCGTCGGTGAATGCCCACCATATCTCCCTCGAAGCCGTCAATATCTGGCATTTGTCTGCTGAGATTCAGCAGCAGGGGCTGTTGCCCGAGGATGGCCTCGGAGCCGAAGACATCCAGCCGTCAGCTATCGGTCGGCTGCATCTGCAGCCGGGTGCGGTGGACGGCGGAGCGCTGGCCGAGGATGCAGTTGGGACGGAGCATCTGCAGGAGGGCGCAGTCGGGAACGTTCACCTGGCGCCGAATGCGGTCGGTAGCAGCCAACTGGCCAACGAAGCTGTCGGAACCCGCCACCTGCAACCGGGTTCCGTCGGGATGGAGCAGTTAAGCTTTGCTCCGATACAAACGATGTCGGGCCAGCCGGCGGAGCTGCAATTCGGTATGGTCGCGTTTCTGCTGAAACATCATGAGGTGGAGACGACGGTAACGATTAGCTTCGATTCGCCGTTCATGTCGTCGAACTATGTGGTTGTTGCCATGACCAACCATGCTGCGTATTCCGCTTCACTGAAAGAGCAGTCGGCCGAATCGGCCGTGATCACGATCTCCAAGCTGAAGGAGAGCAACGTCAATTACGGATTTGTGACATGGATCGCAATCGGTAATACGCTGTAGGACGTTTGTGAATACAACAGCCGCCGGATCACTCCGGCGGTTGTTTTTCTTTGGCAACGCCTTGGAGAACGTGACATATCTTTCAGGCTGTGTGATTTTGCGTACAGCTTTTTTGCGACAAATTACCTAGTATTTAATGGAAACCACCCGTATCTATTTTTTTCCACTGTTATGTGAATTGATTCACGTTCGTGGGAGGCGTGGTTTCCGGTTAGACATCGTGCAAGAGGGAGGGGCGCGATTGCTTGGAAAGGGTTTCATCGTTTCTGAGCAAAGTCGAATAACAAAGAGAAACACCATTTGAAGAGCAGGTTATGTAATTTACATAGCTTGGTGAATTTCACAAGGGAGAGGATCGCATTTGAAAAAGCTGATTAGCCTTACAGTAAGCGCGACGTTGGTATTATCATCCTTGTCGCTTACCGTCGGTATGTCGGGGAACAAACTGACCGGCATTGACGTAGTGTCCGCTGCATCGGAATCAGAAACGCCAGCTAAGGAATCGACACCTAGCAAGACAACTACGCCAAGCAAGTCGACAACACCAAGCAAGACAACAACGAAGACACCTAGCAAGACAACGACAACGCCGGCAAAGACACCTACGAAAACGACAACGCCTGCGAAGACGACAACCAAACCGGCAACTCCGGTTAAAACGACTACACCTGACGTCAAAAAGGTTGAGAATCCATACGCTGACGGTGTGTACGTCACTTACGGTAACGCTTATTCCAAAGGAACCGAAGGGGCAAAGGTAACGATCAAGGATGGCAAAGTCGCCGCGATCGAACTGCTTAGAACAAGCCCTAAACTGATTGACAGAGATGTGCGCAACAACTACAGCGGCCTCTGGAATGCTTATGAAACGATGAAAACCAATCTGCTCGGCAAAACGCAGGAACAAGCCGCTAAGGTGGACATCGTGTCCGGGGCAACTCGTTCCAGCAATGGTTGGAAGATGTCCGTCGACCGTGCTTTCCAAAGAGCCTTGAAAGCGAAGGCAAAGGGTGTAACCTATTTTGCCGGTGAGCATATGGGTGTAGATCCGGAAGGCAAATACATGGTCTTCGTTACTTTTGATGCTACGAAGCGTACGGCTGTCAAGGTTTACCCGCTGGATGCCAGCGGCAATGCAATCGAAGAAGCGAACCTGACCGAAGCGCAAGCAGCGTCGGTGAAAGCCATTACTGCCGAACTTCTGGCAAAAGGTACAGGCGCTGTTAGTCCTAAAGGACAAGAAGCCGAATACAAAGCCGCAGTGAACGCTTATTGGGATGCGGAACAAAACGCGAAAGTAAGCAACGATTCGAAATACATCGACGGCTTCTACTCTGCTTACGGCGCAGCCCGTGATAAAGGCGTAGAGAGAGCCGATGTCTACATTCGCAACGGCAAGCTGGTTGATGTGAAGCTGTTTAGACTGGGCTCCAACCTGATCGACCGGGGCGAAACGGCTTATGCCGAAGTGGTAAAAGCGAACGCGCCGATGACGGCTAAACTGCTCGCTAAAGGCTCGTACATCGCGAACTACAGCGACGACGTTGACGCGATTGCCGGCGCAACCGAAAGCAGCCACAGCTGGAACCTGGCCGTGGAAAGAGCTTTCGAAAAAGCGTTGAAGGTACCGGGCAAAGCGAAGTATTTTGAAGGCACCTTCGCTGGTGTCGACAACCTGTCCAAAGTACTGGTTCTGGCTGACATCAAAGCAGACAAAGTTTCGAACGTAAATGTACTCTTATTTGGCGCCGATGGTAAACTGATCGCCGCCGACAAGCTGACGGAAGAGCAAAAAGCTCTTGTCGCTCAATTGAATGAAGGTTTGACTCAAAAAGGTGCAAACATGACGCCGATCGTAGGTCAAGAAGACTTGTCCCTAGCTGCCAGAGCCGCGTTCGCCGACTTGCTGAACAACGCTTCGAAAACACAAGGCAACTACAAGGACGGCACTTACACTGCGTTTGGCGACGCTTATGACAAAGGGACGAACCGTGCGGATGTCACGTTGCGTAACGGTGTCGTTGTTGGATTGAAGCTGTATCGTGTTGGTGTGAACATGGTTGACCGCGGTGCTTCCGCTTATGCGGAGGTAGTTAGAGCGATCCCAATTCTGACCCGCGATCTGCTGTTTGCAGGAACGAGAGAGCAAGCAGCTAAAGTGGACGTCGTGACCGGGGCAACCAGCAGCAGTACCGCTTTGAAGACAGCTGTGGAAAATGCCTATAAGAAGGCAGAAATCAACGAGTCGTACAAAACGGCTTACATTAACGGCATTTTCGCCGGTATCAATAAGGACAAATCCGTTTACGTCATGGTGACGGTCCAAAACAACATTCCGTTCAAAATGGAAGTATTCTATCTAGATGCGAACGGCAAAATCAAGACCGCAGAACAATTATCCGCTGACGAGAAAACCGTCAAAACGGAAATTGAAACGCCAACCACAGAAGGTTCGTTGCATAAATACGGGTATCGCCCGGCAGCCTTTGGTGAAACAGACGGCGTGAAGGCGGTATCGGCCCAAGTGGTCGACGCTGTGAAGAATGCGCTTGAGAACGCCGGCAGATAACCGTTTTCGTCGGAATCTGCGAGTCTAAAGACTTAGTGCATAAAGCCCCCTTGGATTAGATCTAAGGGGGCTTTTGCTGTACCTGAGGGACAACCATAAAAATTCTGGGTTACAACTTATGTCATGGCATGGCTTGAGCTCTAGAAGGACGTTGTCTTCGTGATATCACGGGGACGGCGTCCTTTTTTGGATATCGGGATAAGTTGGCGAAGGGAAAAGGCGCTGAGCTTTTGGCAGTCCCATAGTATAATAGATTTATCATGGATTTGGAGGAATTACGGGTGACGCAAATTAATCAATTAAGAAATCAGGATGAATTCGTTGGCTTTTATTTGCTTAAGGAGCTGGAGGTAAAGCAGACCAACGCCAACCCGCCAAAGGATTATTTGGATATTGTGTTGTGTGACGCGACGGGCGAAATGCCGGCTAAATTCTGGGATGCTTCGTCAACCGATAAGGAAACGTTCTTCCCGATGGGGCTAGTCAAGGTGCGGGGAATCGTGCAAACCTACCGGGAGAAGCTGCAGGTCAAGGTGATGCAGATCCGGCCGGCCAATCCGGAAGATGGGGTGAGGCTGACGGATTTCATCCGTTCCGCACCGATTTCATCCGAGGCGCTGATTCATACGATTCAAGGCGTCATCAACGCAATTGCCGATGAGGAGATCCAGGCGATCGTCCGGTATTGCGTCGGGAAGGTGGAGGAGAAGCTGTCCCATTACCCTGCAGCCAAAACGCATCATCATGCTTATTTTGGCGGATTAGCTTACCACATGGTGCGCATGCTGGAAATCGGCGATTTTCTGTGCGGGCAGCGATCATTCCTGAACCCGGACCTGCTGAAGGCAGGCATCATTTTGCACGATATCGCCAAGCCTGAAGAAATGGTGGCCGAGTTGGGCATTGTGTCCGAGTACAGCACGCCGGGCAAGCTGCTGGGGCATATCTCCATGTCCTCGCAATGGATCACCGAAGCGGCGATTCGCCTCGATATTGCATTGGATTCGCCGAAGGTGCTCGGGCTGCAGCATTTGGTGTTGTCTCACCATAATTTGGGAGAATGGGGCAGCCCGGTGCAGCCGCAGACGCCGGAGGCTGTCGCCCTGCACCATATCGACGCGCTGGACGCCAAACTACAAATGGTGGAGGACGCGCTGGCTACAACGCCGGAATCCGAAGCATGGACACCGCTGATTCGGGGGCTTGAGAACAAGGGGATCTACCGCTTGAAGTGGTGAGTGCGAGTGACAGTTATTCCACGTCAAAATCAAAATAGGTGGACGGGTAAGGCTCGTTCTTCAGGGTATAGTGCCACCATTCCTTTGCATACGGCTTAAAGCCCTGCTTGACCATCGCCGTCTTGAGAATGTAGCGGCCCGTCCGCTGCGCCTTGGTCAGCCCCTGTGCTCCATGCGCGGAAATCGGGCCAAGGAAATCGACCCGGCTTCCCATGTCGACTTCCTCGCCGGTCTTCTTGTAGACCAACGTAAGATCCACCGTGCTGCCCCGGGAATGGCCGGATTTGGAGGATAAGTAACCTTGCTTGAATAGATTCTTCTTATCCACCTCGGGGTAGAAACGTTCTTTCATCTCTGCATCGAGGGGATCCTTGGACCAGCGGGCGAAATGATTAACCGCTTTCTGCGGACGGTAGGCGTCAATGATTTTCAGGCGATAGCCTTGGGCTTCTAAATTGTCGTTGACCTTCTTCAACGCGCGGGCCGCGCGTAAGGTCAAGATCGCGAACGGTCCGCTGTACCCGTCGATTCGCTCCCCGACGAAGTTGTCACCGGTATAATAGCGAAGATCATATAGGGCATTCGGGATCACCTCGTCAAGGTATACGAAGCCCTTCCCCTTGGGTAGATGATATTTCTTGCTGACATCGGCAGCCTGGGTGGGGGAGGCAGGGGACGCGGTTAATTTGGAGGCAGCGGTGGAATAACCGGTGCCGGCTGCATTCACGCAGACTATGAATATCAGGGCGGCCAAGGTGAATAAGCCAATTTTACGTCCTGCCCGGGATAGGTTGTTACCGGACTTCGCAGGCGGGTAGTGCGCGTGATTATTTTTAAGGAAAGGGTACATGATCATGCTCCTTACACGGATAGAATAATTCAGATGAGGCAGCGATTGAATTCTATGATTATAGCATATCCCAGACCTTCAAAGGAGGAGATTACGATGCGGATCGGAGCGATTGAAGCCGGCGGGACGAAGTTTGTGTGCGGCGTCGGAAATGAGCATGGCGTCATCGAAGATAGCGTCAGTTTCCCGACAGAGCTTCCAGAACCAACTCTGGAGCGGGTGATTGGCTATTTTCGCGATAAAAAGGTAGAGGCGATCGGCGTAGGCTCGTTTGGCCCGCTTGACCTCAACCGGAACAGCGCCACTTATGGTTATGTGACGACGACGCCAAAGCCGGGCTGGAATGGATATGATGTTCTTGGCAAGTTAAAATCGCAATTTGATGTTCCCTATGGATGGGATACGGACGTGAATGCCGCCGCCTTGGGCGAGGCGAAGTGGGGCGCGGCACAAGGCCTGGATAGCTGCGTGTATTATACGGTGGGGACCGGCATTGGCGTTGGGGTGCTGGCGGAAGGCAAGCTTGTCCATGGGCTGGTCCACCCGGAAGGCGGACATGTTCTGCCGCGGCGGCATCCGGAGGACGATTTCCCCGGCCTTTGTCCATATCATGGCGACTGTCTGGAGGGCATGGCTGCGGGTCCAAGCCTCGAAGCGCGCTGGAGGGTGAAAGGTCATGAGCTAGCGCCGAATCATCCGGCCTGGAAAATCGAAGCCTACTATTTAGCGCAGGCGGTGACCGGCGCGATTCTGATGCTCTCGCCGCAGAAGGTGATCATGGGCGGCGGCGTCATGCAGCAGCCGCAGTTGTTCCCGTTGATTCGCGAGGAGGTTCGGCGGAACCTGGCCGGGTATGTGAACGCTTCGGCGATTTTAAGTGGTATGGACGGATACATTGTCCCGCCGGGCTTGGGAAACCGTGCAGGGCTTTGCGGCGCATTAGCCTTGGGGTTGGAAGCGATGACTATCCGTGGCTGATGTTTCGGGGGCATCGTGAACCGTTTCAAACATGGTTCGACAATCAAGATATATCATGATATATTATAATATATATCATGTCCTTTTGTGAGGGAACGTGGGAGGAACGTCATGAGTGAAAGTACCTCGTCTAAACCGATGTACGAGAAAATCTTTGATGATATGAAACGGCAAATCCTGGATCAAAGTTATAAGCCGGGCGACCGGATCCCATCGGAGAAAGAGCTGGCCGAGGAATATCAGGTTAGCCGGATTACGAGCAAGCGAGCGCTGGAGCTGCTGGCGGCCGAACATATCATCGTTCGAAAGCCGGGACGAGGTTCGTTTGTCACGGATCCGGAAGCCGATGGAGTAGGAGCGGCGGAACAAAGTCACGGCCGGATGGACGGCGCCTACGGCGGGAATGGAGCGGACAGGGAAGCGGCCGGGAAGTTAATCGGCGTCGTGTTGACGGATTTCGCCGGGAGCTACGGGACGCGGCTGATCTACGGGATGGAGGATGCCGCACGGGAGCAGGATTGTTTTCTCGTCCCGAAGCGGACATTTGGGATTCAGGAGAACGAGGAAGCGACTATTCGGAAGCTGCTGCAGCTTGGGGTGGACGGATTGATCGTATTCCCGGCGCAAGGGGAATATTTCAATGCGGAAATCCTCAAGATGGTGATCGAACGCTTCCCGCTGGTGCTGATCGACCGGGAACTGAAAGGCGTGGCGGCGGCCTCGATTAGCACCGACAATGTGAAAGCGGCGCAGGAGGCGACGGAGTACTTGTTTGATCTCGGGCACGCACACATTTCGTTGCTGTCCCCGCCGCCGGTAGATACGTCGGCCGTTGAGGAACGGATCGAAGGGTTTGTGCAGGCGCATGCCGGCCGAGGCATCGCTGCGGAACGGGAGTTGTGGATCAGCGACCTGACCTCCACCCTGCCAAACTCGTTTTACGATGAGAATATCGAACGAGATATTGATAAGATCATGCGCCATTTGCAGGCGCATCCTTCAATCACGGCGTTCTTCGCCATCGAATACAACATCGCGCTGTTGGCTAAAGCTGCTGTAACGCGGCTGGGGCTTCGCATTCCCGAAGACGTATCGATCATTTGCTTTGACAGCCCGCAGTTCCGCATTGGCGAGGGCTACGCTTTTACCCATATGCGCCAAAGCGAAGAGGACATGGGCAAGCTGGCCGTGGAGAATGTTTTGGCCTTGCTTGAGAACCGGCCGGTAGCGAACAAGGTTAAGCTGCCCGCCGCACTCGTTCCGGGAGAATCCACCGGACCCGCGAGGGAGCGGCGCGAGTAGCCATAGGCTTGCTTGCCAGCCTGCGGCGAAGGCATGCGCTGGTGCACAGTGAGTCGCCACTCCGTGGGAATGGCCAACTGCGGCCACTCGATGCTGGAGTTGCCACTCGCGGCGCAGCAAGCCAACTTCTGCCCCGTGGCGGAGCAACCGTGGCTGTGCGCGATGGGAGTGCTGTCTCCGTAGTGCGATGGCAGTTGCTCGCCTGCGTACTAAGGTAACTGCCACCCTCATGCCGAACCCAACTGCAAAAGTGCAGTTGAGTTTCGGCATTTTTGCGTTTGTGGGCTCTTGGGATGTAAAAGTGCATCTGATTGAGGACAATTTGGCTGAAAAGGGCGATTCGAGCAAATTTGAACTGCACATTTACATTTGAAGTCTCTTTCGAGAGCATTTTACGGCAAATCAAATGTACATTTACATTTGAGTACGCTAGCCAGCGCATTTTGCTGTATACCAACTGCGCTATTGCATTTGGCAGACGGATCAGGGTGAAATCCTATCGTGAATTCCGAACAAGGACCTCCGTACAGGAGGTCCTTGTTTTGTCACGCTTGAAGGGAGAAGGGGACGTTTGATATATATTTTACATACCAGGAACATCGATATTTTTCCCCATTGACATAATGATATGATGCTAATATACTATGTTTATTGAAAACGCTTTAATTGCTATGTCATCTAAACGAAAAGGGGAGGTTTATGAAATGAGAAAGTGGATGCTTGTAATGCTGGTGACGGTCCTGTTCGGCGCGATGCTGGCTGGTTGCGGAGGAAGCGGCAGCGGTGACAGCAGTGGCAATGGTGGCAGTTCTGGAGACAGCGGAAGCGGCAATGCCAAGAAAGTGAAGCTGACGTTCTGGGGCGACTGGGGCGGCGAAGGGCAAAAGCAATTCGAGACGATGGTCGATGCTTTTAACAAATCGCAGGACAAAATCGAAGTTAAATACGTACTTCAACAGGATATGGTGACGAAGTTCCTGACAGCCGCAACGAGCGGTGGTTCGCCGGACATTTTGTTCTGGGACCGTTGGAGAACGTCGCTGTACGCTCCGAAAAACGTACTTCGCCCGATCGATGATTATATGGAGCGCGATGGCGTGAACAAAAGCGACTTTTTTGATGAGTCCTTAAAGGAATTAACCAACAGCGACAAGCTATATGGCCTGCCGTTGACGGTGGATGCCCGCGCGTTGTTCTACAACAAGAAGATGTTTGCGGATGCGGGCCTAGAGGCGCCTACAACGTGGGATGAATTGGAGCAGGCCGCCAAGACGTTGACGAAGTGGAACGGCAGTAAGCTAGAAACCTCTGGCTTCTCCATGGCTGACCCGGGTCTGTTCAACATGTATCTGCAACAGGCCGGCGGACAGATGCTCGGCGAGGACGGCAAAACCAACTTCAACAATGAACAGGGCAAGCAAGTACTGGAGTTTTGGCAGCGTTTGCTGAACGAGGACAAAGTATATAAGGTTGGCTTCGAAAAAGGTCTTGGCGAAGGCACCGATGCATTTGTAACGGGCAAAGTTGCCATGTTATACACCGGTCCTTGGATGATGAGCACCTACAATAAATACGGCAAGGATCTGGATTACGGCATCGTTCCGCCTCCGGCAGGTCCAAACGGCGACAAGGGCAGCGTCATGGGCGGTTTCGGACTCGTGATTCCGCAAGGCTCCAAGCATCCGGATGAAGCTTGGGAGTTCATCAAGTGGTGGACGGCCAATAAGGACAACGCTTTGCTGTGGGCGAAAACGAGCTTGAACTTGCCGGGCTTCAAGCCGGCGCTCGAGGATCCGTTCTTTACTGAGGATCCGTTGTGGAAGCCGTTTACGGAAACGCTGGAGTTCGCCAAGACACGTCCAACGCATCCGGGCTATTCGGTCATGGAGGAGAACGCGTTGATTCCGAATCTGGAGCTGCTGTTGCAGAACAAGCAATCCATCGACGATACGTTGAAGAAGGCTCAGGAGCAAGGCGACAAACTGCTTGCGGAAAATGCGGTCGTGAAATAAAACCGGCCTCTGAAAGGGGAGCGAAGAATGGCATCCGTCAATAAGCTCGAACGGCATCAGGCCCGAATGGCCTATCTGTTCATTACACCAACCATGCTGTTGTTTGCCGTATTCATGGTCATCCCCGTCGTGATGGCCCTTTATCTCAGCTTTACCAATTATGACGTGCTGAGCAGCAACGATTGGGTTGGGCTGGATAACTACCGCCGCCTGATCGGCGACACGCTGCTCTGGCAGACTTTCTTGAACGTGTTCTATTACGCAGTTGTTTTCGTTCCGCTGAATTTATTGATTTCCTTACTGCTGGCGATGCTTCTCAACAAAAAGAAAGGCGGAGTCAAGCTGTTCCGCACGTTTTACTACCTGCCGACCTTGACCTCCGCCGTCGCTGCGGCCACCGTGTGGATCTGGATGCTGCATCCCGAATACGGGCTGATCAACGGGTTGCTCTCGTATATCGGCATCACCGGTCCGGCTTGGGTATCGCAAACGGAAACGGCCATGGTGTCGATCATCGTCATGACGTTGTGGCAGTCGGTTGGCTCCAACATGATCATTTATTTGGCCGGACTCCAAGGCGTGCCCGATTACTTGTACGAATCTGCCCGGCTTGACGGGGCGTCGCGGTTCGCGTGCTTCCGTTATATCACTTGGCCGCAGCTTCGCCCAACGACGTTCCTTGTCAGCGTTTTGGCGATCATCGGCGCTCTGCAGCTGTTTGATCAGGCGTTCGTGCTGACGCAGGGCGGTCCAGCCAATGTCACCAAAACCCCGGTGTACCTGATCTACCAACAGGGCTTTAATCAACTGCAAATGGGGTATGCCTCGGCGCAGGCGTTTGTGCTGGCGATGGCGATTCTCGTATTTTCGCTGATCAGCATGAAAATCACCAAAGCGGAGGAGCCGATTGTATGACAAATCAAGAGACGACGAGAACCGGCGTCGGCACCCGTCACGTCCAATTGGGCGCACCGATGCAGAAAAGATTGGCGAACGTGTTGTTTTATACGGTCAGCGCCATCATCGCTGTGATTATGTTTTTGCCCTTTTACTGGAGCGTGCTTACTTCATTTAAGCCGGATGAAGAGATGTTCTCGATGCCGATCAAGTGGTTCACGACGAACCTTACGTTCGAGCATTACTATAATGCGTTTACGACTGTGCCGTTTGGTCTTTATTTCTGGAACTCTTTTCTGCTGGCCGCGATCGGCGTGTTGTTCAACCTGTTCTTCGGCTCGCTAAGCGGTTATGCGTTCGCCAAGCTGAACTTCCGGATGAACCAGCCATTCTTCCGCATCCTGCTCGTTTCCATGATGGTGCCGGGGATCGTTACGATGATCCCTAGCGTGTACGTGCTGCGCCATATTCCGCTAGTCGGTGGAAACGACCTGTTCGGCAGCGGCGGTAACGGGCTGATGAACTCGTTTTGGGGGATTATTTTGCCGGGGGCTTCCGGTACGTTTGCCGTGTTCTTCATGCGCCAGTTCTTTCTGACACTGCCGAAAGACATGATGGAAATGGCACGGATCGAAGGCTGCGGCGAGTTCAAAATCTTCTGGCGCATTTACCTGCCGTTGACCAAGCCGGCCCTGGCCACGCTGGGGATTTTCACCTTCCAAGCGGGCTGGAACGGCTTCCTGTGGCCGATGATCGTACTGAACGATCCGGCGAAGGCGACGATTCAAATGGGGCTGCAGGCTTTTTCGTACAACTATCAGACGGATTACGGCCCGATGATGGCGGGGGCGCTGGTAGCGATCCTGCCGATTCTGGTGCTGTTCCTGCTGCTGCAGCGGTATTTTATCCAAGGTATCGCATTTAGCGGAATCAAGGGATAGGACAGATGGGAGAGATCACATGAAGACCACCATGAAAGAAACCGAAGTGCGTCGGCAACGGGCTGACCTGGCCCAGACTGCGCTAGATGAAAGGTTCTGGAACGAAGAGATCCAAATGTATAATATCCAAACGCCATGCGAAAACGGGACGTGCAACGACATTTTTCATTACTGGTGGATGGCGCATGCGGTCGACACGCTGGTCGACGGACTGAAGCGCACGGGAGACCGGCGGTATGCCAAGCGGCTGGAAGAGCTGTACGACGGCCTTCTTCGGCGCAACGGCGGTGCCTGGCCCAATGAGCTGTACGACGATATGGAATGGATGGCACTCGCCTGGTTGCGCGCCTATCAAGTTACCGGAGAACCGCGCTACAAGGAGACTACCCTCCTGCTGTGGCAGGATATCCAAACCGGATGGAACGAGCAGATGGGCGGCGGGATTGCCTGGCAGAAATCGCAATTGGACTATAAAAATACCCCAGCCAACGCCCCCGCCGTCATCCTGGCGGCCAGGTTGTACCAAGCGTTTGAAAACCCGGACGATTGGGCTTGGGCGCAGCGAATTTACGATTGGCAGGCAGCGAACCTGGTTGATCCGGCTACCGGCCTGGTGTGGGACGGCATGAACCGGACGGGAGACGGCGCGATCGACAAGGATTGGAAGTTCACCTACTGCCAAGGCGTCTTTATCGGAGCTTCCGTGGAGATGTACCGGGTAAGCGGGGAGGCGGCTTTCCTGGAGGCGGCGCTCCGCACGTTCCGCGTCGTCCTCCAGGAGTTCACCTCCAGCGAAACCGGGCTGCTGCCGGAGGAAGGAGACGGCGACGCCGGGCTGTTCAAAGGCATCTTGATCCGCTATTTGGCGGAGCTGGCCCATGCGGCCCCGGACCATCCCGAAGTTACCGAGTATGTTGGCCTTCAGGCGGAACGCGCCTGGAGCCGGCAGACCGCATCGGGGCAACCGCGGTTTGGCACAGATTGGAGCCGAGCTCCTAAGGAGGGCGAAGTCGTGTCGCTCAGCTCGCAACTGAGCGGCGTCATGCTGATGGAGGCGGCCTCGGGGTTAACTCCGGATGCCGCGACCGAAGGGGAGACGCGATGATGGACCGCCGCGAACTGGGCTGGGCTCATCTGGCAGAACACGTGCACCGCGACCTGTTCGCCTGCTATAGGAACGAGGAGACCGGCATCCTGGACCAGTGGTATCCGCGTACGGCGGGCCTTGCAGGCGAAAACTTCTATTACTGGTGGCAAGCCCACGTCCTCGACGTGCTGGTGGACGCCTATGAGCGGACCGCCGACCCCGCGCTGCCGGACCGGATGCGGCAGTTCTGCATCAGTCTGGAACACTATAACGGCGGGGCGTTAACGCACAATTATTATGATGACATGGAATGGACGGCGCTGGCGCTGCTGCGGGCTTACCGGGCGACCGGCGAGACGTGGTACGAGGAGAAGGTCCAGGAGCTGTGGGCGGATATCCAAACGGCTTGGAATGCGCATTGCGGCGGCGGGATGGCGTGGAAGAAGGATCAGCTCGATTACAAAAACACCCCGGCCAACGCGCCCGCAGCGATCCTGGCTGCCCGGCTCTACGGTTTGTTCGGCCGACCTGACGACCTCGCTTGGGCCAAACGGATTTACGAGTGGAATAAAACACATCTGGTCGACCCCGCTACCGGCTTTGTGTGGGACGGCATGAACCGCACTGGGGATGGAACGATCGACAAAGACTGGCGATTTACTTATTGCCAGGGCGTCTTTATCGGTGCGGGTGTTGAATTGTACGTCTGCACCGGCGATTCCGTTTACCTGGAGGATGCCAGACGGACCGCTGCCGCCTGCTTCAAGGAGCTGGGTGAGCCCGGCACCGGTCTGCTTCCCGAGGAGGGGATCGACGATACCGGCTTATTTAAAGGGATCCTGATTCGCTACCTCGTCCGTCTCCTGGAGATCGACCCGGCTTGCCCGCGTGTCCGGGAGGTCCTTCTCATGAATGCGGAGAAGCTTCGTTCCGAGGGGCTGCTTGAGAACCCCCTCTTATGCGGCCCTTCCTGGAAGGAGCCACCTACCCTGCCGGTCCAGCTCAGCGTCCAGCTGAGCGGCTTGATGCTGCTGGAAGCGGCGGCAAAGCTGAAGTTATCGGAGTGAAGAAACCACGCGGAAAAAGTCCCATCAAACCACTGCTAGATTAAACGGAGGAGAGAGATCATGACTGAGCAACTAACCCAAACCGACATCATCGCGTTGGTGGAAACGAAGATGAAGCATCGCCCGAAAATCGTGGAGATGTTTAAACGGTGTTACGAAAATACGCTGGAAACGACCATCCATCGTCATGAGGACGGAACGGTGTTTATGCTGACCGGCGATATTCCGGCCATGTGGCTGCGCGACTCCGTCAACCAGCTCCGGCCGTATCTGATCCCGGCGGCGAAGGATGCCGGCTTGCGCGAGATTATCGAAGGGGTACTGATGACGCAATGCCAATCGATCTTGCGAGATCCGTACGCCAACGCGTTTAACGAATTCGAGAATTTTCGCGGCCATCAGTCGGATTTGACCGAGATGTCCGGTTGGATTTGGGAGCGCAAATACGAGGTAGATTCGTTATGTTATCCCCTTCAGTTAGCCTACCTTTACTGGAAAAATACCGGGGAGACCCGTCACTTCACGCCGGAATTCAAGCAAGCGGCCGAGCTGATCCTGCAAACCTGGCGGACCGAGCAGCGCCACGAGGAACTTTCGAAATATACGTTCGTACGGGAAAACAGCGGGGAAACGGATCGACTCCCGGGACCGGTAACGTATACGGGCATGACCTGGTCGGGTTTCCGCCCAAGCGATGATGCCTGCAAATACGGCTATCTCGTTCCATCGAACCTGTTTGCGATCGTCGTGCTGGGTTATTTGCTGGAGATCAATGAACGGTTTTACGGGGACGACGATTTCGCCGATGAGGTACGCGCGCTGCGCGATGACATTCGGCAGGGGATTGAACAGTACGCGGTCATCGATGACGAGGAGTTTGGAAAGGTGTATGCGTACGAGGTGGATGGGCTCGGTGGGGTCAATCTGATGGATGACGCCAATGTGCCTAGTCTTTTATCGTTGCCTTATCTCGATTACTGCAGCAAGGACGATCCGATTTATCTGAACACCCGCCGGATGATCCTTAGCCGACGCAATCCTTATTACTATGAAGGAACTTATGCCAAAGGGATCGGCAGCCCGCACACGCCCCCGAACTATATCTGGCACATCGCCTTGTCCATCCAGGGAATCACTGCACTCGATGAATCGGAAAAGCTGGACATTCTGGGCATGTTCGAACGAACTGATGCCGGAACGAATTTGGTGCATGAAGGTTTCCACAAGGATAATCCTTCGGAATACTCGCGGGAATGGTTCTCTTGGTCCAACGCGATGTTTGTTGAATTCGTGCTCAGCTTATGCGGTCTGGAAATTGCCATGCGCTAGCTTTCAGTACGGAATGAATCCGCAAATGGAGGTTTTGCCGTGAAAGGGAATCAAGTGAAAAGAACCGCTTCGAAATTTCTTACGCTCACCTTGACGATGGCACTCTCGATATCGCTGCTTACCGGGGCGAAGGCTCCGGAGGCTCAAGCGGCCAGCTTCAATTCCGCAGATGCGGACGCCGCAATCCGAGCCTTTAACGCCAAGTTCTGGGATCCGAAGGCCAAATCCTATTGGGCCGATTCCAATCGCGGCTCCAACTACCAGGGCTTCTGGGTGGAAGCCGAGTTATGGGAAATGGTCATGGACGCTTATCTTCGCACCTCGGACCTGGAACTGAAGGCGCAGCTTCGCGCCCAGATCGACGATATTTTTGACGGCGCCGTTCTTAAATATGGCGAGGACTGGACGAATAATCCGTTTAACGATGACATCATGTGGTGGGCGATGGCCAGCGCAAGAGCTTATCAAATCACCGGGGAAGCCCGCTACCTGGACAAGGCGAAATATTACTTTGATTTTGTATACGATACCCAGTGGGATGACGAATTTGCGAACGGCGGTCTGTGGTGGTTGAACAGCGAGCATGTCACGAAGAACGCCTGCATTAACTTCCCGGCAGCCGAAGCAGCGGTGTTCCTGTACGAGATCACGGAGGACTCGCATTATCTGGAGGCGGCAACCCGAATTTACCGCTGGGGCAAAACGATGCTGACGGATGGAAACGGCAAGGTGTTCGATCGGATTGAACCGGATCGCGGCCCTGTGCCGGATGCCACGCATTATAATCAGGGGACATTTATCGGTGCCGCCACCATGCTGCACCGGGTCACCGGCGATAAGGTGTATCTGGAGGATGCGATCAAGGCAGCTCAGTTTACCATGGCGCATCAAACGGAAGCCAATGGGCTGCTGGGTTATGAAGGCCCGAACGGGGACCTGAAAGGCGGCAAAACGATCCTACTACGCAATTTGGCGTACTTGCAGCAAGCGGTAGATGGCAGCAAACCCCGGGCTCATCGGGAGTTTGAACGGAAGTTTGACGATTGGCTGGCTTTGAATGCAACCATGGCCTGGAGCCATCGGAACGCAGAGGGCATCGTCGACGGCAACTGGATCGGGCAGCTATTGTCCGGAACCTATGAATCCTGGGCCGCCTCCAGCGCCGTCCAGGCCTTGACGGTCGTGCAACCGAAGTCCATCGTCCCGGCATACCCAGTGAAATCGGCTTATCAACGAATCGAAGCGGAAAAATACAACATCGGCCAAGGCTTCGTGCTAGAGGGTAGCGCGGAAGGCACGTTGCAACTGGGCGGAATAAAGCACGGGC
The DNA here is from genome assembly GCF_014947195.2 of Paenibacillus rhizolycopersici. Taxonomy (NCBI): domain Bacteria; kingdom Bacillati; phylum Bacillota; class Bacilli; order Caryophanales; family Paenibacillaceae; genus Paenibacillus; species Paenibacillus rhizolycopersici. Next base: position 85,365 of record NZ_JADCNN020000014.1, read on the forward strand.
ATACTGCGGTTTATAGAAACGTCGATTTCGGGACGACGGGAGCCGTCGGCTTCATCGCCCGGGCAGCTAGCGGAACGTCCGGCGGAACGATCGAAATTCGGCTGGACGCCGAAGATGGTCCTAAGATCGGTACGGTCCGGGTCGAAAGCACGGGCGGCTGAAACCAGTTCATCGATGCGGTTGCCGTGCTCAAGGATGACCAAGGCGATTCAGTGACGGTAACCGGAAAGCATGATGTCTACTTCACTTTTCTCAAGGCGAATGACGACTATCTGTTTAACTTGAACTGGTTTCGGTTTACGGAGACCGATCCGACGAGAACCGATGCCTATGCCAAACGGAAGGCCGGCGAATTCGACGCCAGTTCCGGGGTAAGCCGAAACGGCGAGCATGGCTTCCTGGAGGGAATCACGAATGGCGCGTACGTTCATTATGAGGGCATCGATTTCGGCAGCGGTGCGGCCGGAATCACGGCGCATGTCGCGAGCGGGAACCGCGGCGGAACGATCGAGGTGAAGTTGGATAGCTTGAACGGGCTAACCGTCGGCACCCTTCCTATTCCCGCTGTTGGCGACTGGGCGACATGGATCGATGTGATGTCCACGGTCGATGACACGGCAGCGGCTGGCATCCACGACGTCTACCTGGTGTTCTATGGCACGGACGGCAGCGATTTTCCGTGTAACCTCGACTGGTTCAGCTTTACGACTGTTAAAGGCAAGGCCCAGGATGCTTACGGCAAGCTGGAGGCCGAAAGCTATACGAGCGGTTCGGGTTTCGGCACGGAGCAAGGCGGGGGACAAACGTATCTTGCAGGGATGTTTGGACCTAATCAGCCGTATGCTATGTACAATTACGTAGACTTTGGCGAAGACGGCGGAGCAGCGCAATTCCATGTCAGCGCCGCCAGCGATACCGCCGGCGGGACGATCGAGGTACGGCTGGACAGCCCAAGCGGCCCCGTGATCGCGGAGACGGCCGTCACCGGAACTGGCGGCTGGCAGGAGTTTAAAGTGTTCTCGGCGGAGGTTACCTCCCCGGTTCGCGGTAAACATATCGTATTCCTCCTCTTCAAAGGCTCGGATTGGCTGTTTAACCTGGATAAGTTCACGTTCGGCGATCCGGCCGTATTCACGGCGCCGCCCGTGATTCCTGAACCGCCCCGCGACCATACGCCTCCGGGGGAAGTTGAACATGTGTGCGCGGTAAAGGAAAACGGACGGATCCGGCTATATTGGGACGGTCCGTACGATGTGGACGGCGAGAAGGTGCAGATCCGTCTGCTAAAGAACAAGAAGCCATTCGGCGATATGATGGAGGTAGCTCGCGGCGTTCAGACCGTAGTGCTGCCGGACATGAAGAATCCGAAAGGGTACACGGTACAGTTCAAATCTGTCGACACTTCTGGTAATGTCTCCAAGGGGTATTCCGTTTCATTGGGAGACCTCATCGCGAAATAAATGAACAAACAGACCGGGGCGGAGTGGTCCAGCCTTCGGTCTGTTTTTTGCCCGGGGTTGTGTTACATTAAGAAGGAATCAATTGGACATTTATTCCGAGGAGGAATGGCGAATGGCAGCGATTCGGATTGGCATGATCAGTTATTGGCATGTGCATGCATGGGATTATACAAAGGAGGCCTTGGCGCATCCCGACACCGAGATCACGGCGGTATGGGACGAGAACCCGGAACGGGGTCAGGAGCAGGCCGAGAAGCTGGGCGTTCCGTATTACGCTTCATTGACGGAAATGCTGGACAGCGGCATCGAAGCGGTCATCGTGGATGCACCGACCCGATTGCATCGGGACGTGATGGTGCAGGCGGCCCGTGCAGGCAAGCATATCTTTACGGAAAAAGTGTTGGCTCCTAATCTGCAAGAGGTTCAGGAGATCCTGGACGCGGTGCAGCAAAACAATGTCAAGTTGGCGGTGTCCTTGCCCCGACTGAATGACGGGTACACATTGGCGATTTCGGAGGCGTTGCAGGAAGGGCTGCTCGGACGTGTCACTCAGGTTCGCGTACGACTATCTCACAATGGCGCGATAGCGGGATGGCTGCCGGAGCATTTCTATGACCCGGTGGATTGCGGCGGTGGGGCTTTGATTGACCTGGGCTGCCACCCGGTATATTTGACTCGCCTGTTTCTGGGAGAAGACCCCGTCGAGGTTACGGCGCAGTTCGGGTATGTAATGGACAAGCGGGTAGAAGATAACGCGGTGATGACATTAAGCACGGCATCAGGGACCGTGGGGATCGCCGAGGCGGGATTTGTGAATCCGTATTCCCCATTTACGATCGAGGTTCACGGAACCGAAGGCAGCTTGCTGTACGGAACGCCGGAGTCGAAGCTGCTGCTGCGGACCGGTGCGAAAGGCGAGGAATACGCTGGACAATGGCATGAGCTGGAGATTCCAGCCAACCGGGCAGGCGCGTTTGCGCAGTGGATTAGGCATATCCAAGATGGTACGTCGGCGGAGGGAAATATCCGTGCGGCCGTGGAATTAACCCGGCTTATGGAGGCTGCCTACCGATCAGTACAAGAAAAACGCTCGGTCGTATTGTAGAAGTTGACCTTGCTTGAATCAAATCATCGGCCAGGTGGGTTCCCACCTGGCCGATGATTTATCAAGAGAAAGTCACCTATCGGATTCACTTTCTACTGGGACGAACCCTTAGCATGAGCCGGAGTTGGCGTTAAATGTTCTGCGCGTATTCCGCCGAAGGAACTTTCGTTAGAATGACGTACAGGCTAGCGGGTTCGGTTCCGTCATTACGGTAGGAGAAAGACTCGGCTCCTTCCAGATGCAATACTTCGCCTTGTCCCAGCGGTGAGGTTTCTCCGTCCACCGTGATCGCTCCGCTACCTTGCAGGGCAAGAATAAACACGTCGGTATTCGGATGCGTGTGGGTTGGCAGCTCTTGCCCCGGCATAAAGTTCAGCACGAATACGACGCTTTCGCCTTTCTTGAAGGCAATGCGTTTGGTGAATTTCTCGGGTTGGTAGTCTTGAAGGTTGGTTAATGCCAGCTTTTCCATGAATAGTTCCTCCTTGACCGGTCAGCGGGCCGGTTCATTGAATGGGTTTTTGGATCATGATCGTTGATATCATTGTCTTCCTGTCTCTTATGTTAACATCAACCGGTCGGCTTATTCTTGATCTAGATCAAGCTTGCAGAAAAATTGTCCCTATTTCAAAACTCCAGGAAATGGCCACTACTGCAAAATGAAGTAAATTGGAGGAAGACGAATGGATGTTTTTAGTAAATGTGGTGAAAGGAGTAACGCTCGTGAAACGTTATCCGGGGATGGATCAAGAAGTGGTTATGATGGAGATCAAGCGGCTCAAACAGAAAGCCGACCGGTTGCTTGCCATGTCGATCCGGCTGAATCAGCCTAACTTGGCGGACGAGGCGGAGCGGTTATACCAACAAATAGACAGGTTGGCTTTGCTAACGGGTTGATTTGACGATAACATTCCTTGAGTCCGTGCTTTCAATTAATAAGGCCTGCATCTGACATACATGATTCCCAAAAAGCCAGAGTCTGACCGGAAACGGTGACTCTGGCTTTTTGGATCGCTCTGACTCCTATAACGTAACCCCGGTTTTGAAAATCGCCAACTCACGTACTTCGTTCTGTTCGTTCCGAGTTTTCTGCCCGCTCGCCACCGCGATAACATAAGCGATAAACTTCTCCAGCACATCCTCCATTGACGTATCCAGCAAGGTGCCCGCGTTGAAGTCCATCCAATGCTGCTTGCGGTTGAACAGCTCATTGTTCGTGGCGACTTTTACCGTGGGGACGAAGCTGCCGAACGGGGTACCGCGACCGGTCGTAAAGAGGACCAACTGACAGTCGGCGGCGGCTAGCGCAGAGGAGGCCACCAGGTCGTTGCCCGGCGCTTGCAGAAGGCTTAGCCCCTTCTTGCGCAACTTCTCGCCGTATTTCAGCACGTCGACCACCGGGGCAGTCCCGGCTTTTTGCGTGCAGCCCAGCGATTTGTCCTCCAGTGTGCTGATGCCGCCAGCCTTGTTGCCCGGCGATGGATTTTCATAGACAGGTTCGCCGTAGGATAAGAAGTATTGCTTAAAATCATTAATGAGGCCGACGATTTGTTCAAATACCGCTTGGCTCTCGGCGCGGGCCATCAGCATCTGTTCGGCACCAAACATTTCAGGCACCTCGGTTAGGATGGTAGAGCCACCTTGGGAAATAAGGAAATCGGAGAAAGCACCGAGCAGCGGATTCGCCGTAATTCCGGAAAAACCGTCGGAGCCGCCGCACTTCAGCCCAACGTTCAGCTCGTTGAGCGGTACCGGCTCCCGGCGGTCGTTCCGGGCCGCCTCGACCAGTTCGTCGAGCAGCGCCAGCCCCGCCTCCAGCTCGTCTTCGACCTCCTGGGCTACGAGGAATTTGACGCGTTGCTCGTCGTAATCGCCCAGGCGCTGGCGGAACTCGGCAACGATGTTGTTCTCGCAGCCTAGGCCGAACACCAGCACGCCGCCCGCATTGGGATGCAGTACGGCATCCGCGAGAATGCTGCGCGTCATGAGGTGGTCTTCGCCCAGCTGCGAGCAGCCGTAGGGGTGCTTGAGCACGGTGATATTGTCGAAGGGACCGAGATCTGGATGCTCCGCTTTAAAAGCGCTGATCATCTGCTCGGCTATCCCGTTTACGCAGCCAACGGTCGGCACAATGTACAGATCATTCCGAATGCCTGTTTTCCCGTTAGCCCGGCGATACCCTTGAAACGTCAGCGGACGTTTCGGGTAAATCACGGGATGCAAGTCGGGTTGATATTCGTACTGCTCCTCGCCGGCCAGATTCGTTTTCACATTATGCATATGCACCCATTCGCCTCGAGCGATCGCTGTCACGGCATGACCGATGGGGTAGCCGTATTTGGTGACAGCCGAACCGGCGGGGATATCGTGTAGCGCGATTTTGTGACCTTGAGGAATGTCTTGCTTGGCTTCAACGATCAGATCGTCCCATTGGATCCCCTCGCCAGCTTCGATGGGCCGTAAGGCTACCGCGACATTGTCGCGCGAATTCATTCTCATTAATCGCCGCATGGGCTGCCGCCTCCTATCCATTGTAACGTGGCTCGGGCACCAAACGCGTCCAGCTTTCGGACATATTGCTCCAGGGACGCGGCAAGCTCGGGTACGTCGGACAAATCCTCGCCCCATAACTGGACATCCCGTAAAAGGGTCGGAATCACTTCAGCGGGCTGTGCCCAGGCCTGATCGAAGAGCGCAAGCACGTCGGGGCTGTCCTTCCGCTCCAGCCGGTCGCCCCGGTAGCCGACTAACAACGCGGCAAAAGCAAGGGCGATCCGCTTCGGAAGCTCGCCGCGTTCCCGCCGGTAACGCAGGAGAACGGGCAGCAGCCGGGTCTGGAATTTGGCGATGCTGTTCAGCGAGATCGAAGCCAACTCGTGCCGGATGAATGGGTTCATGAATCGTTCCCGTACGGCCTGGGCATAAGCCAGCAGCCCTGCCTTAGGCAAATCCAACATCGGAAGAATCTCCTCTTCCATCAACTCCCGTACAAATACGGATAAATCCTCGTCGTTCATCACTTCCTCGACGGTCTCCAGGCCGGCTAGTAAGCCCAAAGCGGCCATCGCCGTGTGAGGGCCGTTCAGCAGATGGACCTTTTGCTCCCGGTACGGGCGTAAATCTTCCGTGAAAATAACGTTCAGTTCCGCCTCGGCCAGCGGCAGCCGTTCAGGCAGCCAATCCGGGCCTTCGATGACCCACAGCAGGTATGGTTCAGCGGTTACCATCAGGCGGTCTCGATAGCCGAGCTCCCGCTCCCAATGATCCGCTTTTTCCTGCGGAAATCCAGGAACGATGCGGTCTACGAGGCTGCAGCAAAACGTATTATCCCGTTCGAGCCATTCCGTGAACCCGTTGCCCAAATTCCACTCCGCGGCGTAACGCAGTACGATTTGGCGCAGCTTCTCGCCATTGCGGTCGATCAGCTCACAAGGGATGATCGTAAATCCCGCCTTCCCCAACTGATAACGGCGATAGAGCAGGGCGGTCAGCTTGCCGGGGAAGCTGCGCTGTGGTGCATCCGTTAAGCGGTCTTCCGGGTTGTAGGCGATGCCGGCCTCGGTTGTGTTCGAGGTGATGAATTCCAGAGAGTCCTGCTCCGCCAGGGCGAGGAATTGTTCATATTCGGTGTACGGGCTGATCAACCGGCTGACGGAGCTAATGATCTCGTGCTCGCGGACGATTTGCTGCTCCGCGATTCCGTTCATGAGCACCGTATAAAGATGATCTTGCTTGGCATAATGTTCGGATACCGGACTTCCTTGCGGCTTGATCATCACCAAGCTGCCCTGAAAACGTCCTTGCCGATTCATCTGCTGGACCTGCCAGGCGGTGAAGGCGCGGATGAAATTGCCTTCGCCGAACTGAATCATTCGTTCCGGGTAGGCGGGCAATTCGGGGAATAAGGTTCGGGATAAGAGCGGATAAAGCGGAAGCTGCGTATCCATTGGCTCCTCGACTCCTCTATTAGGAATGTATGCACACGTGAACAAAATGAGACAAAAGAGATGTAACCGGGTTGCAGCTAAGGGCCGCGAATGCGCCGAATTCTCGAAAAACTACTGTCATTCGGCGTCAACCGGCTGAGCTTAAATCCCGGCTACCGACTGTCGGATCATCAGCGTCGTTGGGACGAAGAGCGTCTCGCCCGGTTGTTCGGCATCCGTTTGGTCCGGTCCCTGAGGCTTCATCAGCTCAATCAGCTTCCGGGTGCCGAGCTCGCTGATATCGGCGACCGGTTTGCGGATCGTCGTCATGGCCGGATTCGTATAGCTGGCGAATACGATATCGTCAAATCCGATCAAGGACACCTGATCCGGCACGCTCACCCCGCGAGCGAAGCAAGCGTTCATGGCCCCGATCGCCATATCATCGTTCGCACAAAATACCAGGGTTGGCGGTTCGGGCAGATCCAGCAGCGAATTCATCGTCCGGTATCCGCTGTCGATGCTGTAATCTCCGACCGTTTGATACTCGGCGGGAAGGGAGAGGCCATGGGCGAGCAAGCTTTCCAGGAAACCTTGCTTCCGTTCGGCCGCCGATCGAAAGCCCGCTTTGCCTTCCATAATCGCCAAACGGCGATGGCCGCGGCCGATCGCATAGTCGATCGCCTCCCGTACGCCTTCGCGGTCGTTCGCCACGACGTTGGCGATGCCGGGATCGTCCAGATGGCGGTTCAGGACGACAAGCGGAATTCCGGCCTTCTTGACATGGTAGATGAACGCATTGTCCGCATCGCTTTGGCTCATGACCAGAATACCGTCGAAGCGGTGCGGCGAAATGCCCTCTAAGTGGCGGATGCCGTCAATCCCGTGTACGGTTAAGCTGTAGTTCTCATCCAGCGAATGGTGTATGCCTTTGATCGCATCGACGAGAAAGCTGGCGGACGTTCCTTGATCGATGCTTGAGAAAAACAATCCGATCGTGTACGTCTTCTTCATCACCAAACTTTTGGCGCTGACATTCGGGATATAGTTCATTTCGGCGGCGATTTTTTCGATTTTGTCCCGCGTCTCCGGCTTAATCAGCGGGCTGCCGTTCAGCGCCCGGGACACCGTGGTGTGAGACACGCCGGCCACGCGAGCAATGTCTTTGATCGTAATCATAGAACCTCATCTTTCGTAGGAAGTCACTGGTTATTTTCACGTTTACATTTTAATTCATAATTCTCCAAATAGTCAAGGAAAACAAGCTATGCACACGTGAAAATATAAATTGCCTGCAGGGCGATGGAAGCGCTATAATCGGGAGTAAAATGATCGGAGGGATGAGCTGTAATGGGCGTAAAGGAACAGCGGTCGAAATTGTGGAAAGCGCTCGGGGAATTGCCCTCCTTCGAGCGACCGGTATCTGCCCGCTTGCTGAAGCAGGAGGTGCTCGACGGGGTTATGCTGGAGACGTTGCTGCTGGATTTGAACGGACTGGAGCTTGTACCGGTGTATTTTGCCAAGCCAGTGGAAGGGGAGGGACCTTTCCCGCTGATCGTGTTTAACCATTCCCATGGAGGAAATTATGGTAACGGCCGCAAGGAGATGATCCGCAGCAGCGCTTACCTTCAAGAGCCTTCATTTGCCAAGGTGTTGACCGGATTGGGCTGCGCCGTTTGCTGCATCGATATGTGGGCCTTCAATGAGCGCAGCGGCAGAACCGAGGGGGAGCTTGTGAAGGAGATGTTATGGAACGGACGCTCGTTATGGGGCATGATGCTTTATGATAACCACCGCTTGATCGATTATTTGTGCACGCGTAGCGACGTGGATGCTTCGCGAATCGGAACGATGGGCATGTCCATGGGGGGGCTGATGTCTTGGTGGCTGGCGGCGCTTGATGAGCGGGTTGGCGTCGTGGTCGACCTCTGCGGGCAGGTCGATGCAGAAACCTTGGTCGCTAGGCGCGGCTTGGAGCATCACGGGTTTTATTACTATGTCCCTGGGTTGCTGAAACATTTTACGACTTTAGAGATTCAAAAGCTGATCGTCCCCCGTCCCCGCATGAGCCTCGTCGGTCGAAACGACCGGTTATGTCCGTTCGAAGGGGTGCAACTGCTGGATCAAGGCTTGCGCGAAGCTTATGCGGCCGCCGGGAAGCCGGACCATTGGCAGACCGTCATCACCGGCGGCGGTCATATGGAAACCGCGGAAATGCGGGCTGCTTGGCCGGAATTCATCTCAAGGCATCTGGTACGTTCCGCGCAGTAGGGGCAACTCCCGGCCGGTGAGGCCACCTACCGCCCCTCGCGAAGCTCCTCCGATGGCAGGCGGCGGAACTCACGTTTGTATAGCCGGGCAAAATAAACCGGCTCTAAGCCGACATAGGCGGCCGCTTGGCGGATCGTCATGTCGGGATGCTCGAGCAGCAGATGCCGGGCCGTTTTCAGCCGGATCTGATGGAGATACTGCAGCGGCGTTAATCCCATCGATTGCCGGAACAACCGGGTCAACTGTTTTTGCGAATAGCCGACATGGCCCGCCAACCCGGCAATGGTGATCGGCCGGTTCAAGTGGTCGTGCAGGAAGCGGACCGCGACCTCCACGACCGATGCCCGGTAGGAGGCAGCAGGTGCAACCGGCTGTACCGGTGGGACGGCAGCATCGGTCCGTAAGCTTGTTTGCCCCGACGTATCCTTAAGGATCGCCAGCAGTAGCGAATACAGCAATTCGGTCGTTTGCCAAGGGTCATGATCGTTACCGGATCGTTGCCAGATGGCTAACAGTCGGTCCGTAAATAGGGAGACATCCGACAGTTGCAGCAGCCGAGGCGTACTCCCAAAGCCCCATCGGCTTAACACTTCGCCGAAGTTTTCCAGCAGCGTGACATACCCGACGAACCAGGGCTGTTCCCCGTAAGGCATATACTCATGGGCGCAGCCGGCGGGGATGAAGAGCAGTTGCCCTGGATGAAGGATGTCCCATTTGTCCTTGTCGACGTTCAGCCGACGAAATTGTCCTGCCCCGGATAGGGTCAAGAATAGCTGGTGCGCCGAAAATCCCTTCATCCGCGTGAGTGGCGGCTGGATTTCCGTTCCGACCGTATATACAGACAGCGGCAAAAGTTCGTTGTGGGAGGGGGTTAAATTACTTTTGAGCGGGAGAAGATCCATGGGCGTTTCCTCCATTTTGTCCTTTTTGTCTAGTGGATTGTCCGATTTGTGGCTTCCGCCCGATTATATCCCACCTCTATAATGAGAGCAAATCGTTTTGGGAGTGTGACTCATGTTGGAACTGAACTATGAATGGGAAAATTTATCGTGTCTGCACATCGGCCGGCTGCCGGCCCGCGCCTCCTTTATTCCGCACGGAAACGCCGAGACGGCTCGGACGGGAAAACGAGGCCGCTCACCGCATTACCAAACGTTAAACGGAATGTGGAAATTCCGCTATCATCGTAGTCTTCGCGAGGTAGAGGGAAGCTTTTTTGAAACGGAAACGAATGTAAGCGCTTGGGACAATTTGATCGTGCCTTCCTGCTGGCAAACCAACGGTTACGATCAACTGCATTACACGAACGTGAATTACCCCATCCCCTATGATCCTCCGTTCGTACCGGATGACAACCCGGCAGGCACCTATGTCAGGGATTTCAATTTGCCGGAAGCGTGGACGAAGAAAGAGACGCATATCGTGTTCGAAGGGGTCAATGCCTGCTTCTACTTGTGGGTGAACGGCCGTTTCGTGGGTTACAGCCAAGGCAGTCGGATTCCAGCGGAGTTCGACCTTTCGCCGTTCGTCGCGGCGGGTCGCAACCGCATCGCTGTTCTGGTGTTGAAATGGTGCGACGGCACGTATTTAGAAGATCAGGACGTCTGGCGGTTCTCCGGAATTTATCGCGATGTCTATTTACTCTCCCGGGAAAATACGCATATCCGCGATGTGTTCAACCAACCGCAGTTGTCGGCTGATCTGTCTGAGGGCAAGCTTCGCTCGGAGATCGAAACGACGGGCAGCCTGACGGTGCAAGCGGAATTACGGGATCCGACAGGAAAGTTGGTGGGACGGCAGGAGGCGCAAATGGACGGCAAAGGGGCCATCGAGTTGGATGTGCCGCAGCCGCAGTTGTGGAACGCCGAGCAGCCTCGATTGTATGAGCTGCTGCTGACGGCGGGGCAAGAGGTCCTGCGTTTTCGCGTCGGTTTCAAAAAGGTAGAGATCATAGACGGCATCTTCCGCATCAACGGCCGTGCCGTGAAGCTGAAGGGAGTTAACCGCCACGATTCCCATCCGGAGCTGGGGCAGACGATCCCGGTGAATCACATGATTACGGATCTTAAGCTCATGAAGCGGCATAACGTGAATACGATCCGCACCTCACATTATCCGAACGATCCGAAATTTCTTGATTTATGCGATGAATACGGGTTTTACGTCGTCGATGAAGCGGACTTGGAGTGCCATGGCGTCACCAGCACCGGCAAACTTGAAGAGGGAGTCTTCCACAAGCTGACGAAGGACCCGGAGTGGCGGGATGCGTTCGTGGAACGTGCAGTCCGCATGGTTGAGCGGGACAAGAATCACGCCTCCGTCATTCTCTGGTCGATGGGCAACGAATCCGGGTATGGGGCCAACCATATGGCCATGGCGGAGTGGACGAAAGCACGCGACGCGTCCCGGCCGGTGCATTATGAAGGCGCGGATGCCCGGTATTACGGCGATCCGAACACGGACTGCCTTGATCTGGACAGCCGTATGTACCCTTCGGTGAAGGAAATCGAGCGGTATGCCCAGGATGAGAATAGCACCAAACCGTTGTTTCTATGCGAGTATAGCCATGCGATGGGGAACGGCCCCGGTGATTTACAAGACTACTGGAACGTCATTTATCAATATCCGAAGCTGATGGGCGGCTGCGTTTGGGAGTGGTGCGATCATGGCATCGCCGCCGAGACACCGGACGGACAGCGTTATTACGCTTATGGGGGCGATTTCGGGGATCAGCCGAACGATGGGAACTTCTGCATCGACGGGCTGGTATCGCCGGACCGCCAGCCGCACACGGGGTTGTTGGAATTGAAGCAGGTGATTGCACCGGTTCTTATTGAGGCGGAAGATGCCGGGCAAGGCAGGTTCCGCGTATGGAACCGCTATGACTTCAGCAGTCTGTCGCACCTGACGGTCAGCTGGAAGTTGGAGCGAGGGGGAGAAGTGCTGCGGCAAGGACGCTCGACTTCGCTTACCGCGGGACCGGGTGAGACACAGACATTGTCTCTCTCTTACGATCTACCGCAGGATGTGCCAGGACCGTTCGTCTTGACCTGTTCGGTTCGGCAGCAGCTCGATACGCCTTGGGCGGAGGAAGGCTACGAAATCGCCTTCTATCAATTTGAGCTGCCGGGGGCAAACGCCGAGCTGCGTCAAGATCAGGCGCTGATCGGGGAACACGCCGCCTTTATGAAAGCGGTGGAACAAGACGGACTTCTGGCCGTCACCGGATTTGACTTCGAACACGTCTTCGACCTAAAGCAGGGCATGCCGCAGCAGTTGTCGAAGCAAGGCGTTCCGCTGCTTTCCCGTCCGGCCCGGTTTAACTTATGGCGGGCGCCGATGGATAACGACATGTATATTCGAAGAGAATGGGAAGCGGCGGGGCTGCATCATGCAACCATGAAGGTATACGCCAGCCGCTGGGAACAGAAGCCGGACGCTACGGTCGAAGTTCACGTGGACTTCTCGCTCGGCAGCTACAGCTACGAACCGTTCCTGCGCGGTCGTGCCGTCTGGACGGTTGCGGCCACGGGGGAAGTCAAGCTGGCGGTACATGCCGACGTGCGAGAGAATCTTCCTTATCTTCCGCGCATCGGTCTCGAGCTGATGATGCCGGAGGGGACCGAGGAGATCGAATATTACGGCTACGGTCCGCACGAGAGCTACATTGACAAACGCGCGAGCGTACGCAAAGGAAAATACCTGCTATCCGTCGATGACATGTTCGAGAATTATGTCATGCCGCAAGAGACTGGTTCCCGTTACGGCACGGATTGGGCGATCGCATCCACTGTGCAAGGCATGGGGCTGAAATTCGCGGCGGCACAGCCGTTCTCATTCCAGGCTTTGCATTATACGGCCGAGGACCTAACGGCGGCAAAACATACGTACGAGCTGAAGCGGCGTCCCGAAACAATCGTTTCGCTTGATTACCAGATGAGTGGCGCGGGGTCTGGCTCCTGCGGACCACAGTTGGCAGAGCCTTACCGTTTTGCCGAGAAGTCATTTGATTTCGAGTTGTCGATCCAACCGGTATTCAAAGAAGAAGAATAGGTAGAAAAATAAGAAAGGAGCTGTTCACCGGCCGCGGCCAGATGAACGGCTCCTTTTATTACTTTCCAGTGAGCTTAAGGGACTTGGGGCTATAATTTCCATGTCAAAATTTTTGTGGCGAGGAAGGCTTGACGGGCGATTCATTAGGGAGTATATTATTAAACGCTAAAATATTTAAACAGTAAATTAATTAAATTGTTAAATAAACGAATGGCTCGAGGCAGGAAGGAGGGAAAAGGACATTGGTAAAAAGAGAAGAGCTGTTCGAAGTGACTTCGATGTTTCGAACGCTGATTAAGGCGATCACTCAGGAGTGGAACAAACGCGGCGGCGATTTTAACCTCAGTTTTCCGCAATTTAAAATGCTCCACATGCTGAATGCTACCGGAACGCATACCGTATCACAGTTGGCGGAGGCGCTGGGAATTACTTCGGCGGCGATCACGGGAATCACCGACCGGCTGGTCACGGAAGGCTTCGTCAACCGGGAGCGCGGGGAGAACGACCGCCGGGTTGTCAATATTTCGATAACGGATCAAGGCAGGGAAATCATCAGCCAGGTTACCGAACGGCAGAAGGAAATGCTTGAGGGGATATTTGATCAGTTGCATGAGGAAGATTTACAGCATTTGCGACGAATCTTTGGCGTAGTGCTTGCAAATATAGAAAATAAATCATAACGGAGATGGAGAAACTACATGGAACACTTATCACTTAAACGCAAAGTTTCGATCATGATCGCTATCATGGCCGCGATGTTCTTCGCAGCCATCAACCAGACGATCGTGAGCACCGCCATGCCGCGAATCATTTCGATTCTGGACGGCATGGACTATTACACCTGGACGATCAACATTTATTTGTTGACGTCGACGATCGCTACCGTTCTGGTCGGCAAGTTGTCCGACATGTATGGGCGGAAGCCGTTTTTGCTGATCGGGATCCTGCTCTTTATGGCAGGCGCCTTTATGACGGGGACGTCCTCAGACGTCTTCCAGTTCATTGCCTACCGGGGGATTCAAGGGATCGGGGCCGGTATCATCCAATCGACCGCCTTTACGGCCGTCGGCGACTTGTTCCCGCCGCGTGAGCGCGGTAAATGGATGGGCCTGATGACCGCCATTTTCGGCTTCTCCAGCGTACTTGGCCCAACCTTGGGCGGATATCTCGTCGATCACATGGATTGGCACTGGCTGTTCTGGATTTTCCTGCCGCTTGGTATCGTAGCGTTTGTCATGATCCTGATGCTGTTTCCGAAAATGGAACGCGGCAAATCCCAAAGCATCGACTATCTGGGTTCGCTGTTCATGACAACGACGATCGTACCGATGCTGCTGGCCTTCTCTTGGGCGGGAACGACGTACGCTTGGGGTTCGACGGAGATTATCGGCTTGCTTGTGGCCTCGGTCGTATCCGCTTTGATCTTCGTGTTCGTCGAATCGAAGGTACAAAATCCGATTTTGCCGCTTCACTTGTTTAAGAATGATGTTGTGACGATTTCGAATATTATCGGGTTCATTATGAACTTCGGGATGATGGGCGCCTTGATCTACCTGTCGTTCTTCGTGCAGGGCGTGCTGGGCATTTCGCCAACGTATGCCGGCTATGTCACCATGCCAATGTCGATCGTCATGGTTGTCGCGAGTGCCATCACCGGCCAAATGATCGCCAAGAAGGGCAAATACAAACAATTTGCATTGTTTGGCATTCCAATCATGATTGCAGGGATGGCCATTATGATCTTCATGCACAGTGTACCGGTCGCCATCGTCAGTATGATCGTGTTCGGTTTAGGTCTAGGCGTCGGGATGCCGGTGTTCTCGCTGGCTACGCAAAACGCCGTGCCGCATAAAGAGCTTGGCGTAGTTACCGCTTCGACGCAGTTGTTCCGTAACCTTGGCGGTACGATCGGGATCGCCGTCATGGGTACCGTCATGTCGAACAATTTGACGAAGAACCTGAAAGAAGCGCTGCAGTCGTCCTCAGCGCCCGACATGAGCAAGGTGGATCCGCAGATGGTGCAGCAGATGACCGCTTTTGCCAATCCTCAAACCTTGATGAACAAGCCGCTGTTAGAGCAGACGCAAGCCAGTTTGCCTGCGGATGCGCAGCCGCTGTTCGCGCAGATGATCCAAGGTATCCGCGACGCGCTGGGCAATACGTTGTCCACCGTGTTCCTGACAGGAACCTTGGTGCTGGTCGTGGCTTTCGTGCTGGTCTTCTTCTTGCGGGAGCTGCCGCTTCGGTCAACGAACCAGGCGCCAACTCCGCAGACCGCCAAAGAAGGCGGCGAGGAAGGTACGGCAGTGCAAGGATCTCAAGCTTCTGTCACGCAATAAGTCGAACTAATGGCCAGAGCGATCGCATCTAGGATGCGGGGGCTCTGGCTTTTTTGCGGCGGATGGAGCCGGGCGTTGGGCGTTGGTGCGCTAACGCTTATCAGGGAGCTTATTAAGCCGAAAAGAGAGGGAGAGAGAATCTAACGCTTGCCGGAAGGCTTATGAGGATGGAATTGCGTATATTTCGCCGAGAAATAGCAATATAAGCTCTGTCACAAGAGTTACATTTCCAAACGGCTTGTTTTCGACCAATAGCGTTGCTGATCCGCGTTAGAGCTGTTAGCCGGCGGAACGGCTTGCTCAAAAGACGGTTCTGGCATAAACTTGAAGGCAAAAACTACTTCAGTTAAGGACGGATGATCATGTCAACGCCTAATGTAGCTGTGATCGGCAGTTTAAATATGGATATCGTCGTCGAGACACGGCTAATCCCGCAAATCGGGGAGACCCTTCTCGGCGAACGGGTCCGCTTCATACCGGGCGGGAAAGGCGCGAACCAGGCGGTTGCCGCCGCTCGTTTAGGAGCGGTCACCTCGATGATCGGAGCGGTCGGGGCGGACGCCTTCGGCGATGAGCTACTGGCTGCTCTGAGCCGGGAAGGCGTTGATATCAGCGGCGTTAAGCGGCTGCCCGACGCTTCGACAGGCGTCGCTTCGATCTATGTCGCCGAGGGGGACAACAGCATCGTTGTGGTCCCCGGCGCTAACGACCGGGTGTCGCCCGCGGATATCGATCAGCACCTGGACAAGCTGAAGCAAGCCGATATCGTGCTGCTCCAGCTGGAAATCCCGGTGGAGACGGTACTTTACGCCGCTCGCACCGCCAAATCGCTGGGCAAGCAGGTCATCCTGAACCCCGCGCCGGCCCGAGAACTGCCGCAGGAACTCTATGGCCATATCGACTATTTGACGCCCAACCGCACCGAACTCGGACGGTATGCCGGGATGGAGTCGGAGACGACCCGCACATCGACCGGCGATTTCCTCCGCTCGGCGATGCGGCGGCTGAAGGACTTGGGCGCGGCCCAGGTCGTGACAACGCTGGGAGCCGACGGATCGGCCTATCTGGATGAGGCCGGGGAGGTCCGCCCGGTGAAGGGGCATGCCGTCTCCGTCGTGGACACGACCGGGGCCGGCGACTGCTTCAACGCCGCGTTGGCGACGGCGCTCGCCCAAGGGGAGGGCCTGGAGGCCGCGATACGCTTTGCGTCGCTGGCCTCCGCGCTGGCCGTGACGAAGTTCGGCGCCCAGGCGGGCATGCCGACGGCGGATGAGGTGCGGCAGTTTGCCGCAGCGGGCTCGCCCCGGACGATGCAAGAAGCGCAGATCCGCGTGAAACGGATCTACGAACCTGCCGCCCCCGCCGACGGGTATCGCATTTTGGTCGATCGCTTATGGCCGCGCGGGATGACCAAGGCGGATGCGGCGATCGACGAGTGGATGAAGGCGATCGCACCGAGCCCGGAGCTGCGCAAGCAATTCGCGCACCGGATGGAACGGTATGCAGATTTCAGCACAAGCTATGTCCGGGAACTGAACACCAGCCCGGAGTGCGCCGTGCTAGCCGACCGTATCCGCGAACTCGCGCGCGAGCGCCCGGTTACTTTGCTGTATGCCGCCAAGGACCCGGAGTATAATCACGCGAATGTGCTCCGCCGTTGGTTGGTTGAGTGAATACAGCAAAAAGCTGCTTCGTCGCTTTGATAGCGATGAAGCAGCTTTTTCGTGTAGGGAGATGTTGTAAGGAGTATAGCTGTCAGCTCTCCTGCAAAAACCGGAACCCCTTGTTGACCCCGTCCCCGCCATAGATGATCGGATTGATCTTGCCGATCTGCAAGCGTCTCTCCGCATTCAAATATTCCTTGGCTACGGAGCGGCTGATGATTCGCCCCATGATATGGGTCAAGCCCGGGAAATGCTCGCTTTCGACAACTTCCACGACCCGGCAGGCGATCGAGATGGGACATTCCTTGACGACAGGCGCATGAACATGCTCCGAAGCCTCCGGCGTTAGGCTGGCTGCGGCGAACTTGCTGCCTTCCGAGCCGGAACGCGAACCGCAGTAGCTGACCGACTCCTGCAGGGAAGGGTCCGGTAGGTTAACGACGAAGTCGGCGCCCGCCTTGAGATGCTGTGCGGCAAAGCCCTTACTGTTGAAGCCCAGGACAACCATGTCCTTGAGCGAATAAGAGGACGAAGACGGCGTCACATGCGCGACCCCGTTTTCATCGTAAAAGCTGGTTAGAATCACCGGAAAACCATAGTACATTTTTTCGAAATTAACCTCGAGTTTCTCCACGTTACGACCTCCTGCATCCATTATTTCTTTCTCATTGGTCCATCTCTTTCGAAGGATAACGCTGTTGAAGGAGCGGCAAGGTGATCGCGGTCACAATTCACGGCGCGGTGGAAGGAGGAGGATTGACAACCCAAAATGCGAACGATATATTTAGGGCACCCGATACCAAGGCATTCTCCCGATGCCGAAATCCAATATATTTGAACGCAACCCTAAGTCATCTACAGGGAGTGAGAACCGATGAATGTGCTGCAAATGCTCCGCTCACGCAAATATTTGCAGCGGATCCTGCTCAGCTTTATGCCCGTAGTCGCCATGCTTGCCATTGCCTCCCTCGTCCTGAACTCCGTCGCCCGCGATAAGGTGCTGAGCCTGCAAAACGACGCCGACCGCAAATTGCTCACTCAACTTAACTACAATATCGAGAACATGAACGGGATCGTCAAAGATCTGGCGGTATCCCTCTACAACGATGAAGAGATGATCGCGCTAAAGTCCGGGGGGGACTATAAACAGAGTATTTTAAAAATCGAACGGCTGAACAAAATGGTGGCGACCTCCCCTTATTTGCACGCCATCGTATTTTACAACGGCAAGCAGGGTCGTTTCTTCTCGTCGCTGAACCACGGGATGGACAACGGTCAGTTGTACGGGGCTTTGGAGAAAATCATGGCTTCAGACAGCGAACTCCCGAAGCTGCAGCTCTTACCGCTTGACCTGGACGGCGGGAACGAAGGAATCGACGTATTCGCCTTTTTTGTGTACGACGGGCTTACGCTAGGCTCCGTCAACGACGACGTGTTGATTCTGACGGTGAAGCCCGGGTGGATGCTGGACAATCTGAAAGCGCTTAATCGGGTGGTCGACCGAGAGAACGACTTGCTGTTCGTTACCGACGGCGCGGGTCGGCTGCTGATGTCTAACGATCGCCAGCTTCCTGAAGGACTTGATACCAAGGATGTTCTTCGGCGTATCGCGGCTTCAGAACAATCGCTCGACTCGTTTATCTACGCGCAGGATGGAAGCAAATACAAGGTCACCTATTTAAGCAAAGCCCTAAACAACTGGCAAATCATCAGCTTACAGGACTATGATGATGTGCTAGGCAGCGTGCGGCAAATGAGATGGACGGAAATTGCGGTTACGTTATCCGTGGCGCTCCTGGCCGTGTTGTTGTCCGTTTTCTTTGCGCTGCGGCTATATAAACCGGTCGGCCATCTGCTTGCTTTGGTCCCTCCTCCGGGAGGACGACCGTCAACAAATTCCAAGGATGAGCTGTCGCTCATCGCGGATAACGTAACGGAAATGCTGGGTAAACTCAAGGGGTTGGAGCAGGAGCGGGCGTCGCAGTGGAACATCGCGAAGCTGTATCACCTGCGCAGCTTGATCAGTCTGAGCGAAAGCCTGGAGGAGCCGGCCTTTCTAAGGCTTAAAGCGCAATATGGCATCGACATTGCGTACCCGTCGCCGCTTCGCCTGGCGTTGGTGCAGATCGACGATGCCCATGAATTGGCCAAACAGCAGGGCCCCGCGGCAGAGTCGCTGCTCTACTTCGCCGTCGCCAATATCGGCCAGGAGCTGCTTGGGAACGGCGGTTCCTGCGAAGCTGCGGATATGAAAAGCGGCCATCTCGTCTTCATCGTCGGCGGAGGCACGGAAGCGCTGGAGAAGCTGGGAGAGCGCTTTGCCGAGCTACAAGGCATGATTCTCCGCTATTACCGGATTACCTTCACGGTAACCTTAAGCGACGTGTTCGAGGATTACCGCAAGCTTACGGCGCATTATAACCTGGTGGTGCGGCGTGCCAACTACCGTATGATTGTGGGCAAAGGAGCGATCCTGGAATCGGAACAGCTGCGCGCTAACGAGACCAATGAGGCGTTCCGCGTCCCGCAGGAGCTGGAACGGCGATTGACGGAAGGGCTGAAGAGCGGAGATCCGGAGGAAACCGAGCAGGCGATCCGCAGCTGGATCCGGCTTCTTAAAGGATTCAGCTTTGAGAATATGTATTCCGGACTGCTGCATTTGACCGTGGCCCTAAGCAACACGTTGGGCGAAATGAACCATCATAACGCTAACCCGGTCTCGGTGAACCTCCAAGCCATCAACCGACGTATTTTGGAGCAGGAAACGCTAACCGAAATCGAGGCCGTACTCCTGGAGGTGGTGGAGGAAGTACTCGAGCAACGCCGCAGCGGACGCGAGAACAAAAACCGGCTGCTGGCCGATACCGTCAAGGAAATCATCGACAAGCATTACGCCGATCCCGACCTTAATGTGCAAAAAATCGCCGACATGCTAAAAATGAGCTCCGTTCATTTGGGACAGGTCTACAAAGCGGAGGAGGGGCTGTCGGTCGTCGACCGGATTAACGAAGTCCGTTTGGCTCAAGCCCGGGTGTATCTCGAGCAACAGCAATTGACCGTAACGGAAATCATGGAGAAAGTCGGCTTCGGCAATGAGAGCTACTTCTATCGGCTATTCAAACGGCGTTACGGAGCCACGCCAAAGGAATACCGCCTGAAAGCGGCCATCGACCGCAACACATGAACTTTTCCTACCTTAAGAACCCGCAGCGGGAGCTACCGCCTGCGGGTTTTTGACGTCTCGATACAGCAATCTGAAATTGTTACAGCCTTCCTATACAGCAATCCTGAAATTGTACAGTAACGATGTGGCCCGTAGCTGCGCTATCGTTAGACGTGCAAAGCCATCGTCGCAGGCAAGACGGATGGAAAGGAAGGGGCTTTGAAATGTTGAAAAGGGATTCATGGATGCGAAGGGAGCTTCACCATTTTCGAAACAACCGGGAGCTGTTCGTGCTGTCATTACCGGGGATCGTGTATAAGCTGATCTTTGCTTATCTCCCCATGGTCGGACTGATTATTGCATTTAAGAATTACAGGTATGACCTCGGCATGTTCGGCAGTAAATGGGTGGGGCTGGAAAATTTCCGATATTTGTTCTCCACGGATGCGGCCTGGCGCATTACGCGCAATACGGTGCTGTACAATGCGGCTTACATTATCACCACGGCGGCTGCGGCGCTCCTACTTGCGATTCTGCTGAACGAAGTGAAGGCGAAATGGAGCAAGTATTACCAGACGGCCTTGTTTTTGCCCTATTTTTTATCGTGGGTACTGGTGGGGTATGTGGCCTACGCGTTCTTAAATCATTCGGACGGATTCATTAACCGCACGCTCGAAGCTTTCGGCATGGATCCGATCAGTTGGTATCAAAATGCCGGGTCGTGGCCGTTCATTTTAATTCTGGTTCAGTTATGGAAAGCGGTAGGGTTCAACACGCTGATCTATTTCGCTGGCATTGTCGGCATCAACGGCGAGTACTACGAGGCGGCGAGGATGGATGGGGCGACGAAACGGCAGATGGCGTTAAAAATCACGATTCCGCTCCTGGCACCGCTTGTCATTATCATGCTGATCTTATCCATCGGGAACATGTTCCGCGGGGATTTCGGGCTGCATTACTTCATTCCGAACAACTCCGGTTTCCTGTACGGCTCTACGGATATTATCGATACCTATGTTTATCGGGCGCTGCGCGAAGTAGGAAACGTGAGCATGTCCGCGGCAACGGGATTTTATCAATCGGTGGTCGGGTTCATTCTGGTGCTGCTGGCAAACGGTATCGTGCGAAAAATCAATCCCGATCATTCGCTATGGTAAGGAGGGGATGCGACAATGCCTAAAACGATCAAACTTTCTCAAATCGGACTACATCTCCTGTTTGTTGTCCTATCGCTGGTCGTCATTCTTCCGTTTCTGCTTGTTGTTGCCGTATCCTTGACCGACGAGAAGTCGTTGACTCAAAACGGTTATCAGTTCATTCCCGAATCGTTCAGCTTGAACGCGTACCGATATTTGCTGGACGCTCCTGATATTTTGCTAAGGGCCTACGGGGTGACGATCACGGTGACCGTAATCGGAGCGTTGACCGGCTTGCTATTAACCGCGATGACCGCTTACGTCATCTCCAGGCCGGACTACCGGTATAACCGGATTACGACGTTTTACGTGTTCTTCACGATGCTGTTCAGCGGCGGGTTGGTGCCTTCGTACATCCTGATGACGCAATACTTGCACCTGAAGGACAGCTTGCTGGCGTTAATCCTGCCGGTGCTGCTGTCGCCGTTTAACATTATGGTGATGAAAGGGTTCATGTCGAAAATCCCGATTGAAATCATCGAGTCGGCCAAAATCGACGGGGCGCGGGAATATCGTATCTTCTTCCGCATTATCCTGCCGCTGTCCACGCCGGCGCTGGCCACGCTGGGCCTGTTGATCTCCTTCACCTACTGGAACGAGTGGTTCAACGGGATGCTGTATATCGACGATCCGAACAAGGTGCCACTGCAGCTGTTGCTGGTGCGAACCCTAAAAAGCATCGAGTTTCTTACCTCCAATTCCGAGTTTACGCAGCAATTGGGTATCGATCTGTCGAGCTTTCCCAATAACTCGGCACGAATGGCCATCGCCGTTCTAGCCGGCGGACCGATGCTGGTGATCTTTCCATTCTTTCAACGGTTTTTCGTGAAAGGGCTTACGGTTGGCTCCCTCAAGGGTTAACATAGAACAATCCAAATGAAACATAGGAGGTCATGACATGAGAAGAAGGCTAATCGGAATTTTGACAGTGGTTCTGCTGGCGGCATCCGTACTTGCAGCCTGCGGCGGTAACGGGAACAACGGCAACAGCGGAAACGCTGGAAACGGCGGGGAAGGTGCAAATGCTCCAACGGCGGAGACGGGAGGCACAACCGATCTTGAGCCCGTCACGTTGACCTGGTATTATCCGCTTTCCCAACTTCAGGCGGATCAAACGAAGGTGGAGGAAGCGGTCAACAAGATCACGAAGGAGAAGCTGAACGCCACCGTCAAAATGATGCCGATCGCCATCGGCGACTATGTGCAGAAGATGAACACCGTGCTGGCCGCAGGCGAGAAGTTTGACATTCTCTGGACCGGCTACATGCTGAAGCCGGAGGAGCTGGTACGCAAAGGGGCGATCCAGCCGATCGATGAGCTGCTAGACAAGTACGCTCCCGAACTGAAAGCGGATGTCCCGCAGGTCATGTGGGATGGCTTGACCGTCGACGGGAAAATCTACGGCATTCCGAACCAACAGATCAACGGCAATCGTTACGGGTATATCGTGCAGAAGCGATTTGCCGACAAGTACGGGCTGGATCCGGCATCCATCCAAAAAATCGAGGACATTGAGCCGTTCCTGGCCCAAATCAAGCAAAACGAACCGGATATCATCCCGTTTGGCAATTTCGGCAATTACTTCGATTTCATTCCTCAGGTGCATGACGATCAGTTTTGGGGGGTTCCAGGGGTCGACGGCCATTTCTTCGTCAAGACCAACGATCCGACTTACACGTTGTACCGTTATCCTGAGGAAGAGCTGAACAATTTCCGACTGGTCAGCAAATGGTACAAAGAAGGGTATATCTACAAGGATGCAGCAACAGCCAACTTCGCGGATTATCAAACCAAAGGACAGATTGCGGTGGAGTATAACGTGACGCTGAAGCCGGGCGTAGAGGCCGAGGTGATGGCGAAAAACGGCGGCAACGAAGTCATCACCGTTCCGATCAGCAACTGGTATTCCAACGGTTATTCAGCAGCGACCAACCAGTCGATCAGCCGCACTTCGCCGAATCCGGAGCGGGCAATGATGCTGCTCAATCTGATCAACACCGACAAAGAGCTTTACAACCTGATCTGTAACGGGATTGAAGACGTCCATTACAAAAAACTGTCCGGCGATTATATTGAAGCCTTGGCGGATACCCGGTACCGCCCGAATATGGACTGGGTTTTCGGCAGCGTATTCAATTCCTACCTGAAGGAAGGACAGCCGGAGAACGTATGGGAAGAAACGAAAAAAATCAATCAGGAAGCCGAAGTTAATCCGATTGGCGCCTTCAAGTTCAATTCCGAACCGGTGAACACGGAGATCGCCAACCTGAACGCGGTGTGGGGCGAATATAAGCGGGGGATCCTCACCGGTACACTGGACTTCGACGAAACGTGGCCTGTGCTGTACGGCAAGCTGAAGGAAGCGGGCGAAGTCAAATATGTGGAAGAGGTTACGCGTCAGTTTGAAGCGTTCTTAAAGGAACAAGGCTTAAAGTAATCGGACTCGCCTGAACGAGAGTACGTGGAGCGGAGATAGGGAGGAACCCGCTGTGAGGGACGGCTTTGCCCGCAGAGATTGGGCAAAGCCGTTCATATCGCATGCGAGAGGATGAAGAAGAACGATGACGAAAAAAAGTTGGCTTGTGCTGATGATCGCCAGTCTGTTATTCACGTTAAATCCTGTAGCATCGCCTGCGGTTTCCGCGGCGGAAAACAGCCATCCCGGCAATTCCGGTCAGCCCCGCGCCACGGTTTATTACGTGGCCACAAACGGCAGTGATTCCAACAGCGGGAGCAAGAAGGCCCCGTTTCGAACCCTGGAGAAAGCCCGGGATGCCATTCGCGAACTAAAAGCGGAGAAAGGCTTGCCGCCCGGAGGCGTTACGGTCTATTTACGGGAAGGCCGCTACGAGCGATCAGCGAGCTTTGAACTGCGGGAACAGGATTCGGGTAGTGCGGGCAAACCGATCACCTATGCGGCGTACCCCGGCGAGAAGGTGGTGATCTCCGGTTCCGAACAGCTGGAGAAGTCGGCATTTGTTCCGGTTACCGACGAGGCCGTGCGTAGCCGCATCATCAGCGCTGAAGCGCGAGAGAAGGTGCTGGTGGCGGATTTGGCGGGACTTGGCATCACGGACTATGGGAACTTAAGCCGCCACGGGTATTATCTCGCCAACGATCTCAGCGAGGTGCCGCCCATGGAATTGTACATCAACGGGCAGGGCATGACGCTGGCGCGCTGGCCGAACGAGGGTACCGTTCAAATGGACGAGATCCTCGATCCCGGTCCGACGCGGAAAGACCCGAACGGAGAAGTGCATACGCGAGGGGGGACGTTTACGTACACGTATGATCGTCCGCAATATTGGATGCAGGCGGACGACATTTGGCTGGACGGGATTTTCGGCTATAGCTGGGAGTGGTCGTATAACAAGATCGCCTCGATCGATCCGGTCGCCAAAAGCATTACGCTTCGTTACGGAGAGATGAGCGGGATCTTCAAGAACTGGTACCCCGATTTCCACTTCGCGCAAAACTTGCTGGAGGAAATCGATATGCCCGGCGAGTATTACATTGACCGTTCCGCGGGGAAGCTATATTTTCTGCCGAATGCGGAATTTATGACGGTCGATCCGACGATTGAAGTCACGATGCTGAAATCGCCGATGATCAATGCGCTGAACGCTTCGCACATCAACTTCTCCGAGTTGATCCTGGAGAACGGCCGCGATTCGGCGGCGGTGTTCATGGGCGGCAGCCATATGAAGATCCAGAACAGCGAAATCCGCAACTTTACCAACAGCGGCGTCCTGGTGAACACGCAAAGCCGGTTTTATTACAACGACTTCGACGGCGTCCCCGGCACAGACCACGCGATCGAAAACACGCATATCCATCATATCGGCGGGACGGCCGTGACCCTGACGGGCGGCAACAAAACGACGCTCTCGCCAGGCAGAAACGTCGTGAAAAATTCCCATATCCACGATTTTGCCTATTATCACAAGGCCTATAATCCCGGCGTTCTGCTATCGGGCGTGGGCAATCGGATGCAACACAACGAACTGCATGACGCGCCTCATCCCGGGGTGTTGATTTTTGGCAACGACCATGTGGTGGAATACAACAACATTTACGATGTATGCAAAACGTTCTCCGACCTCGGCGCGATCTACATGAACGCCGGCGAAACGCCGCAGGAGCGCGGAACCGTGATTCGGCGCAATTATTTCCATCATATCGGGGAAACGAAACCCGGGGTTGAAGGCGTATATCCCGACAATTTTACGATGGGTCTGACGATCGACGAGAACATTTTCTATAAAATGGGCAATTCGGCGATTAAGAACAACGGGGGATCCCACATTCTGACGCGCAACAATATTTTTGTGGACAGTAAGGTGCCTTACGATTTCGCGGATTTGTTTCTAGGCGATGATCCGGACGATCAGGTGCCGAAGAATTACATGCCGAAGTGGCTGGCTTTGTTTGCGGCCAACAACGATTTCGTAGGGACGCCTTATCTGGCGAAATACCCGGAACTGGCTGATTTCTTCACGGAAAACCGTTATTACCCGGACACGAATACGTTTCAGGGGAATGTGATCTACAATCCGGTGGTCCCACGCAGTACGACGACGAACGAAAACGGGGCGTACGACAAATTTGGGCTGATTCAATATGCCAACAACTGGGTGGCGCAGGAGGATCCCGGCTTCGTTGATCTGGCGGGAGGGGATCTGTCGTTGCGTCCGGATGCGGAAGTGTTCCAGCAGATTCCCGGGTTTCCGGATATCCCGTTTGATCAGATCGGTGTCCAAGGCAAAGCGGGCACGACTCTCGGTCAAGACAGCTACCCGGTGCAGGGCGTCGCGGTTTATGACGACAACGTCACGGTCGATCGCTGGAAGACGGCGAAGCTGCGGACGGCGGTTCTTCCCTGGAATGCCGACAATCCGGCGCTGATTTTCACCTCGGCCGATCCAGCCATCGCTTCGGTCGACGGAGGCGGCGTTGTCACCGGACTGGCGGTAGGTCAAACGGTCATCACGGTAGCGTCGGCGGAAAATCCGCTGTTCACGACCACGGTGAACGTTACGGTGGCAGCCGGCGACGGCGTGATGGACTTTACCGATTTCGAATCGGGGTCGAACGGCTGGCCCCAGGATGCGAACCGAAGCATCGTCAAGGAAGGGGACAACCGCTGGTATAAGGTGCTGAATGGAGCCTCGGCGCTAAGCTCCAAATCGTTCTCCGAATACGAGCTGAGCTTCAAGCTGAAGACGCCGGAGACGATCGGGAACGCTGCGACCCTATACATCTTTGATCGCCAGGTTGGCAGCGGGTCCAGCCGGATCGGCTACAAAACCCGGGCGGACGGCAGCTCGGCCTGGCTTCTGTACGATCCTGCTTGGGCGATTCTGAAGGAAGTGAAACTGCCGGGCCACGACTTACAGCCAAACACGGAATATGAAGTCAAAATGCTCGTCAAAGGCGGCGACATCAGCGTGTATGTGGACGGCGGTCTCCGCCTGAAAGGCCAGGATCCCGGACACAACGCCGAGGGAAAAGTCGGGTTCTACGTCGCCGGCGTTAGCTACATGTTGTTTGACGATATCCGGCTTAAGGCGCTGTCGACGGAGCTGGCCGGCATCCTTCCCGTTGAGAGCCAGGTGCGGATGGTTCCTGGAGAACAGCGGCAATTGCAGCTCACCTTCGATCCATCGGATACGCCGGAGACGGAGGTTGCGTGGCAATCGGCCGATCCGGCGGTGGCGACGGTGGATGCCATGGGCGTCGTGAACGCCGTTTATGAAGGGGAAACGATCATCACGGCGGTGTCTACGGTAAATCCGCTCATCCAAGCGGACATTACGGTGACCGTCTCCAACGTGATGCATGAGACCAACTTCGAGAACGGCGGCAACGGTTGGCCGATTGATCCGAACCGCAGCATCACGGCGGATCCGGACGGTAATCGCCGCTACAAGATTCTGAACGGCGCTACCGGTCTATTGGACCGAAACTTCGAGTCCTATGTACTGGAGTTTACGCTGAAGACGCCGTCCTCGATGCCTGAGAACGGCGGGGTGATGTATATTTTCGACCGGCAAGACGCGGTTGGTTCCACCCGCATCGGCTACCGGACGCGGGCGGACGGGACCTCCGGCTGGATCCTGTACGACACCAGCTGGCAGAAGCTGGCGGAAGCCGATTTGCCGGGCCTTGACCTGCAGCCGGATACGGAATATGCGGTGAAGGTGGTCGTCAAGGACGGCGATGTCGCCGCTTACGTAGACGGCTCGCTGCGAATCGCCGGCACCGATCTGAATCATCGGCCAACGGGCAAGGTTGGTTTTTATGTCAGCGGGTTCGACTATCTGCTGTTTGACGATATTCGGGTATCGTTGAATCCGTGACCCTTAGTTAGGGCTGGGGCAAGAGACGGCTGGCACTTCTCGACAAGCAAGTTACTACACATTTGGCGGGCGAGCCGGGTCGAACTCATTGTATTCGATTTTTCGAATACATTTCCTCGATCGCGGCCAGAAATCGGGATTCTATATGATTTTTCATATAGATTAAGGGCTTTCGTCTTTCAGAAGCCTCATTGTATATGAAATTTCAAGTATATTGCTTTGAAATCGACGTAAACGGGGGAAATCTATGCGAATTTTCGAATAGATTTCCCCGATCGATTGGGAGGTTGGCCATGAAACGGTGTATTTACCGGGCCGAAGGTCTAGATGGAGTGGAGAAGGCTGAGATCTGGCGGGGGCCGGAGGTTTCGTTTGAGCTGGCCGAAGCGATGGAACGGCTGGAGGTGGATCATCTCAGCCTTTTTGCCGACGGGAAACGGTTCTATCTGTATTATGAATGCTTGCGGGAGACGGTTCCGCCGGAGCAGTTGCTGATGGCGGCTGGTGAGCGGTTGGCCGTTTGGCCAGGAGGGGAGTTGGAGACGGGGACAAGGACGGGGATGGAGCGGCGGTGGGCGCCGATGACGGATATTTTTCATTACCATCAACCCGCTATCGATGTGGCTTGGCGGCATTCGGATCGCTCGACCGAACCTTATGGAAGGCTGGCCCGACTGAAGCCCGAGGAAGCCGCAAGCTACATCTACCACCATTATCAATATCAAGAAGAAAAGCCGGGCGACGGGGATAAATACGGGATCATCGGGCTGCACGAGAACTTGTTGTTTTTCTATTCGGAGCAGCCTGCGACCCTTGAGCCGGCAACCTACAAAGGAAAGCTGAACACGTCGCTTAAGCCGGAACGCTGGGCCGAAGTGATGGAACCGCATTTTATCCCGTGGACGGGAGTTTCGGCAGGGCAGGAGCTTTGGCGGAAGCTGGAGCTTGTACTGCACGCGCGCCGGACGGAGGAGGAGACACGATGCGTCATACGTTATGCTTGAACGGAGATTGGGATTTTATGCCGCTGTACGGCGAGCTGCGGCGCCGCACGCTGCCCGAATCCCTCGTGTATGAGGCACAGAAGGTGAGGGTTCCTTCCAGTTGGAGACGAACCTACGCCCAGGGGCCGGGGAAGCGTTTTGGCGAAATCCCCGAGCATGGCTTTGTTCCGATGGACTTGTACGGTTACCCAAAGGAATGGGACGATGCCGAGGCTGGCGTGCTGCATCGCTGTTTTCGAGTGCCGGAGGGGATGGCCGGGCAGCGAATCGTGCTGAGACTGGACGGCATCATGCAGAAAGCCGTCATCTATTTGGACCGAAGAGAAATCGCCGTATGGGAGGACGGCTACCTGCCGCTAAGACTCGATATCACGTCTTTTGTGACGCCGGGGCAGGAGCATGAGCTGCATCTCGTCTGCGGGAGCTTCGATCAAACGACGATACCCTCTGGAGCCAAGAAGGTGACCGGTCTCGTCGGTTCCTGGTTTGGCAGTGTTTGCCGGGGAATCTGGCAGGATGTTTATCTGGAGAGTTACCCGGCGCTGGCCGTAGAGGACGTCACCCTGCGCACTTCCGTCCGGAACGGGCGGCTTGAGGCAGACGCCGTGATCGGCGGCGCGGGAGGGAAGGCGGCGGCGATTGCAGGGGAAAGACCGCTACGTGTCCGGCTTCGCGTTTGCGAGCTGGGGGTGCTGGCTTCGAGCCCGGATGGGGGACGCCCCCCAGAGGCGGTGACCGGTGCCGGGCGGCAGGTTCTAACGGCGGAACGGGCGATTGAGCCGGTTTCGTCCGATTCTGCCCGGTGGCAGCGGCTGTGCGAGAACGATCATGGCGGGGAAGTCTTCCGCGTTTCGTTCGATTTGGACTGGGCGGACGCCAAGGGGTGGAGCCCCGATTCGCCGTTCCTGTACCGGGCGGAGTTCGAACTGTTGGACGGGGAACGCGTAATCGATCGGCGGGAGGAATCGTTTGGTTTTCGCGAGTTCTGGTGCGAAGGCCCGCAGTTTAAGCTGAACGGGATTCCGCTGAACCTGCGCGGCGACTCATGGCATTTTCAAGGCGGAACCCAGCAGACGGAAGGTTATATCCGTAACTGGTACCGGATGTGCCGCTCCGTCGGAGTAAACAGTATTCGGCTGCACGCGGAGCCTTACCCGGCAGACTATCTACGGATCGCCGACGAGGAAGGGATGCTGATCGTTGACGAAACGGCCATTTACGGCTCGAGCAAATCGATGCAAGCGGACCATCCCGACTTTTTGGAAGCTTGCCGGAAGCATGTACGCCGGCTGGTGCAGCGCGATAAGAACCATCCGTCCGTCATCCTCTGGAGCGTGCAAAACGAGATGCGCTGGGTGGACGGACGGGATGGCTTTAAGGTGCATCTTCCCGGGTTGATGACTTCTATCCGAGAGCTGGATCCGACGCGGGCGATTATTGCCGAAGGGGATAACCGGCTGCTGTCCAAAGCGCATACGGAGGTGGAGAGCCGACATTACAACATCGACGGAACGATCGGACAATGGGATCGTACCGTTCCGCTAACCTTTGGCGAACATGGCGGCTGGTGGTACATCTGCCCGCAGAACAGCAGCATGTACGTCGGGCTGCGGGCTTACCGGGGTACCGATGAAAGTACCCTAGGTCTGGCGGAGAAAGAGCGGTTGTTCGTGGAGGTTGCACGGCGCCAGCAGGTGTCAGGTATATCGACGTTTAATTTCGCCCACTACTTCATGCGGGCGATGCCCGAGCGGGACGTGGTCCTCCCGCCGCCGCTCGACGCTGATCTCCCCGGCGTGAAACCGAAGGTGATCCCGGCTTATTCGCTGACGATCCACAACGGCTTGCTGCCGGAGGAAGAACCGAGGTATCGGCCGAATCCCGCTTTTGCCGTTATGGCCGAGGCGTTTAAGCCGGCAACGATCATCGCCGCCGAATACGATCGCTGCTTCTATGACGAACAGCCGATCGACCGCAGCTTTGACGTGTACAATGACACGCTTTCGGCCCGGAGGGTCACGGTGAAATTGACCGTGAAGCAAGGGGAGACGCTCGTCCATGACCAAAGCTTCGACTTCACACAAGGCCCGGCGGAGCCCCGGGTACTCCGGATCAGGTGGCAACCACTGCCTGTCCAATCGGAAGGAAAGGCGGAGCTCACGGCAACGTTGATTCACGACGGACAACCGGTGCATGAGCTGATGTTGAACTACCGGATCCTGTCCGCCAACCTGCGGAGCCGTCCCGTCCCCGTCAACCGGCCGGTGGCTTATTGGGGGAACGATGCGGATTATGAGACGATCCGCAGGCTAGTGCCCGGCTGTGAACGGGTGGACCGGGAGCAGTTGGCTGACCGTCGTCTGCTGACTGACGGGCTTCTGGTCATCGGGAGTTACGCAGAGGATGAGGACGGCGCGTTGGAGCGGCTGCTCCAGGTGTATGTCGCCCAGGGCGGCCGGCTGCTGCTGCTGGAACAGAACCAGTTATCTCTGGGGAAGCTGACGCTGTCGCGGCGTCCGTTCCAGCGCGCCCATGCCGGGGATTACGGCCATCCGGCGCTCTCCGGGATCGGCGACGACGACCTGATGTTCTGGCAACCGGAGCTTGCCGAAGACGGCCCGTTGCCGATCATCCGCGCCGCCTTCGAGAAGCCGGTCCGTGGCGACTTCACGCTGCTGCTGGAGTGCAGCGCGGGCGATTTCGGCGACGGCGGCGATCTGTGGTCGCCGCTGCTGGAATACCGGCACGGCCGCGGCCGGATGGTGGCCAATCAGCTGGAGCTGATGGCCCACGCGGATCGCGTGCCGCAGGCTTGCTTGCTGCTGCGCAACCTGCTCGCGTATGCGGGCGGCGCGGCCGGGGAGCAGGACGAGGCGGCGGCGTTGCCGACCGCCGCCGC
>NZ_JADCNN020000015.1:0-114612 GCF_014947195.2 Paenibacillus rhizolycopersici
CCGCCGGCTTCTGCGGCGGCGGAAGTGGCCGCCGCCCGTGAAACGGCGGGCGGCGCTGCCGCCAGAGGGCGGCCAGAGCTCCGCCGCTCTCCGGCAGGGTTCACCGATCTGGTTGCGATCGGTACATCTACCGGCGGCCCCAAGGCGCTGAAAGCGGTCTTGGAGAAAATTCCGGGCGACTTTCCGTCCCCCATCGTCATCGTGCAGCATATGCCGCCGAACTTCACCAAGTCGCTCGCTCAACGACTCAACAGCTTATGTGAATTGAACGTCGTTGAGGCTGAGGAAGGCCAGGAATTGCAGAGTGGTACGGCATACATTGCTCCGGGAGGTTTCCATCTGAACGTTGTGCCTGGTTCTGCGGGCGGTTACCGCGTCCATCTGACGAGAACCGAACCCTGCAACGGACATCGACCTTCGGTGGACGTCTTGTATGAATCGCTGCTCCCGCTGCAAGCGCTAAAACGTCATATCGTACTGCTAACCGGGATGGGCAGCGACGGGGCGAAAGCCATGAAGCGGCTGTATGACGCTGGCGTGACTTCCACCATTGCCGAGAGCGAAGAGACCTGCGTCGTATTCGGAATGCCGCGCTCGGCAATCGAACAGAAATGCGTCAGTCATGTATTACCGCTATACGAAATCGGCCCCAAGCTTGTACAAGTTGTGAAATAACGGAATCTCTTGGAGGAGGTGCCTCACCATGGACATGAATCAGTATCTATCCATGTTTATCGATGAGTCGAACGATCATTTGCAATCATTAAACGAAAAAATGCTGGAGCTGGAGAGCAACCCTGACGATATCAGCATCGTTCAGGTGATTTTCCGGTCGGCCCATACGCTGAAAGGCATGGCGGCGACAATGGGCTTCGAGGATTTGTCATCGCTCACGCACCAGATGGAAAACGTGCTTGACCTGGTCCGGAACGAAAAGCTGAAAATGCAGGAGTTTATTTTCGATACCCTGTTCAAGAGTCTGGATGCCTTGCAAATGATGGTGCAGGACATTACCCAAGGCGGCGAAGGGAAAGCAGACGTAAGCGAGATCGTCGCTTCGCTGCAATCGATCGTGCGCGGGGACTTCGCAGGAGGCGGAAGCTCCGCTGCGAGCAAGCCAGCAGCGACGGGGACAGCTGCTTCCGGCCCATCGGCCATCCAGCTGGATCAATATCAATTCTCCGTATTGGAGCAGTCCATTACGGAAGGACATAAAGTGATGTACATCGATGTGGCGATTCGGGAAGATTGCCAATTGAAGGCAGCACGCGCTTACCTCGTCTTCGACCTCCTGGAAAGATACGGGGAAATCGTGAAATCTTCGCCATCCGTTCAAGATATCGAGCAAGAAAAATTCGAACGCAGCTTCTCTCTTTATTACATAACGCAAAAAGAGGCTGCCGAGATCCAAAGCATGATCCTAAATCTGTCGGAAATCGATTCCGCCCAGGTTGCCCCGCTGGACCATGAGACCTTGGCGCAGCTCACTTCCGGTGTGAAGGAGACGGCCGCGACTGCGGAGGCCGCAGCCCCTGCGCCTACCCCTTCTCCAAGCAAAGAGGCACCAGCCAAACCGACTGCGTCTGCTGAGGCGAAGAATAATGCCCGCCCTGCAGGGGGATCCTCAGCTCCTTCCCGGACGATCCGGGTCGATATCGATCGCCTGGACGTACTGATGAACCTGCTGAGTGAGTTGTTGATTGACCGTGCTCGATTAGAGCAGCTAGCCGACGAAGTGAAACGCGGCGATTTGACGGAAACGGTCGAGCATATGAGTCGTGTCGGCAGCGATTTGCAGAACATCGTATTGAAACTGCGGATGGTGCCGGTCGATACCGTGTTCAACCGCTTCCCGCGGATGGTTCGCGATTTGGCAAAATCGCTCGACAAGAAGATCGACCTTCAGATCGTTGGTGCGGAAACGGAGATGGATCGCACGGTCATCGACGAGATCGGCGATCCCTTGGTGCATTTACTTCGGAATGCGGTGGACCACGGGGTGGAATCTACGGAAGAACGAATTGCAGCAGGTAAGTCGGAAACCGGAACGGTTCAGCTTCGCGCTTTCCACAGCGGCAATCACGTGTTTATCGAAATCGAAGATGACGGACACGGCATCGATCGTAGCAAGGTTCTGCAAAAAGCGCTCAAAAATGGCGTTGTGAAAGAAAGCGAAGCCGCCTCGATGACGGATGAGCAGGTGTTTATGTTGTTGTTCGCTCCGGGATTTAGTACGGCGGAGGTCATCTCCGATATTTCCGGTCGTGGCGTTGGACTTGACGTCGTCAAATCCAAAATCGAATCCTTAAGCGGTGTCGTTTCTGTCGAATCGAAGTTAGGCTCAGGTACGAAGTTCTCGGTTCAACTCCCGCTGACCTTATCGATCATTTCGGCGATGCTGATCAAGGTTGGGACAGAAAAATATGCGATTCCGTTGTCCTCGATCGTCGAAACCGGCTTAATCCGACGCGACCAAGTTCGGGAAGTTCACGGCTATACGATGGTGGCTTATCGCGATACGCATATTCCTTTGATGTCGCTCGCCAAGTTGTTTGACATTCCAGGCTTCTCCGAGAACGACGAAGAGGAAACGGAAATCGTCGTCATTCGCAAAGGCGATCGGTTGGCTGCCTTAACGGTAGAAGATTTCATCGGTCAAAGCGAAATCGTTATTAAGAATCTCGGTAAGTACCTGCCATCGGTGCAAGGGGTTGCCGGAGCAACGATTTTGGGCGACGGCCAAGTTGCACTCATCATCGATCCGAATGCTTTCATTAAATAAGGCCAGTTTTACACTCTAAGGAGGGTTTCCACATGGGAGAGGAATTGAAAGTCATCGTATTTAAATTGGGTCATGAGGAATACGGTATCGACGTGGACAAGGTCCAAACGATTGAGCGCATGATGCCGATTACTCGCGTTCCCAAAACGTATGCGTTCGTCAAAGGGGTTATCAATTTGCGCGGCGTGGTTATTCCGGTGATCGACTTGCGCGGCCGGTTCGGACTTCCGGAGGCTGAATACAGCGATCAAACCCGGATTATTATCGTAGCGGCAAACGAGATGGAAGTGGGATTCATCGTGGATTCCGCCAATGACGTTATCGATCTGGATTCCGATCTGATCGACTCCCCACCGGATGTAGTCGGGGGCATCAAAGCCAAATATCTTCATGGGGTTGCCCGTATTTCCGAGGAACGCCTGCTCGTCATGTTGAATCTATCGGAAGTCTTAAGCCGGAAGGAAATCATTCAATTGGAAAGCTTAGAGGGCTAAACCGTGGATTTGTTCAAAGGGTTTGAAGACTTCAAAATGGACATTTTAAAGGAAGTAGGCAATATCGGAGCGGGAAACGCCGCTACCGCGCTGTCCAAGCTATTGGACAAGCCGATCGATATGGCCGTTCCCAAGGTCCAAATGCTACCGTTTGAAGCGATTGCGGATCGCGTCGGCGGTGCGGAGAACCTGGTGCTGGCGGTGTTCTTTCGCGTGGAAGGTGACGCGCCAGGCAATCTGTTCTTCATCCTAAGCCCAGAAGCGGCGAAGAAGCTGCTGCATCGTTTGGCCGGCATCACCGTGGAGAACGAAGAAACCTTCTCGGAGATGGAGTGGTCGGCGCTGTCGGAAATCGGGAATATTTTGGCCGGGTCGTATTTGTCTTCGCTGGCCGATTTCACTTCCTTGTCGATGTCGCCTACCGTTCCTGCCCTGGCCCTAGATATGGCGGGCGCAATCTTAAGTTACGGACTCCTGCAGTTTGGTGAAATGGGAGATTCCGCCCTGCTGATTGATACCACATTCATCGAAGGTCATCATGAGGTGGAGGGCCAGTTCTTCCTCATTCCTGATCCGGATTCATTCGCTAAAATCTTTGCTGCACTTGGGGTACCGATTGATCATGATCAATGAGCAATATATCGTTAAGGTAGGCATGGCCGAGTTGAATGTCATTACTCAGCAGGGACTGATACGAACAACCGGCCTAGGCTCTTGTGTAGGGCTGACTTTGTTTGACCCGCAGCTCAAGGTTGCCGGTCTTGCACATGTGATGCTGCCTTCCTCAGATATCGCCCGGGAAGGGGCGTTGAATATCGCTAAATATGCGGACACCGCAATTCCGGCGCTTTACCGGAAGTTGCTGGAGCTCGGTGCGGCGCCTGGCCGGCTCGTCGCTAAAATGGCCGGCGGTTCACAAATGTTTACCTTTGCCAGCAGCGGCGACTCGATGAGAATCGGTCCGCGAAATGTAGAATCTTGCAAGCAACAGCTGTCCGAGCTAAGCATCCCGTTGCTATCGGAAGATACGGGCGGCAATTATGGCCGAACCATCGAATTGGACAGCATGACGGGGATCTTATATGTGCGAAGTGTACAAATGGGGATAAAGGAATTGTAGCCATGCCAGGAAAATTGAGATATTACTTGTTGTCGGGCTTTATCGGATTTCTGATCACGTTTGCCGTTTCGGCGGGGAATAATTTGTTCATGACCAGCTTTATCCGGGGTCTCATTTCGTTTGCCGTCTGGTTTCTGCTTGCGTTTGCGGCAAGCTGGATGCTGGGTTTCCTGAAGGAAATGCCGGGAGATTATGCTCCGGTTCGCGAGGCAGGTTTGGTAGCCGAAGAGGGCATAGGCGGGAATCTCGACTTGTTGACACCTGATGAAAGTGAGCAGCTGGGCGATCTGTTAAAGCCTGCTCCGGCCGCTTCGGATGAGGAAATGCCATTTGCGCCACTGAATCCGCCAAAATTAGTAAAGACACCTGACGACAAAGATCCTGAAGAGCTGGTTAAGATCGTTCGTCACCTGACAGAACAATAAGGAGGGTGAAGGCAATTGAACGAGCGGAAGACATCCACTCTGAATCATGCCGACCTTTGGGAAAGTTGGAAAGAGCACGGCGATTTAGAGGCCAAGAAACAACTTATCGAGAAATATCTGTCAATTGTCGACTACGTTTCAGGACGTCTCGCTGTCGGCTTGCCCAAAAACGTATCCAAGGACGATCTCGCCAGTAACGGTGTCATGGGATTGATCGATGCGGTCGAAAAGTTTGATTACAAACGAGGACTTCAATTCGAAACCTATGCCTCTTGGCGGGTTCGGGGCGCAATTTTGGATGGCCTGCGGCAAGGGGACTGGGTTCCCCGATCCGTGAGAGAGAAAGCCAAGAAAATCGAAGAGGGATACCAGCATTTGGAACAGCAATATCTCCGCTCTGTCACTGATACCGAGATGAGTTCCTATTTAAATATCAGCGAGAAGGAATTTCAAAGCATGCTCCAAGATGTTGCCGTCATGACGCTTTGTTCCCTAGAGGATCCGATACGTGAAGAAGAATCGGAGACTCGTCTTACTTTACTCGTTGACGAAAAAGCAAAAAACCCGGATTATAAAGTCAGGGAGTTTTATCTGCGTGATTCCCTCGCGAAAGGGATCGAGAAATTGACCGAGAAAGAACGTACGGTCGTCTCCCTGTTGTATTACGAGGATTTATCCCTGAGCGAAATCGCCGAGGTCATGTCTTTATCACCCTCGCGGATTTCGCAGCTGCATTCCAAGGCGATATTGCGCCTGCGCGGCAGCTTGGAGAAGCAACGCGATCTGTTGATGCGTGAAGACTGACGGGTTATTTTTAAGCGAGTGTATGATGGAGGGAGGAACGGCTTCGTGGAGCTTCTGGATGATTTAAAGCAGATCCTGAGCGTGACGCTGAACGATGATAAGACGGTGGCCTATTTGCAGTTTTTAAAGAAGGAAGATGATTTTGCCTGTACGGCGGATGCGCTGCTTCAATTCCTGAAAAGCGAGGGTTTGAAGTTTGGAATTCAAGAGGATATCGTTAAGCGCTTTGCGGCGAATCCAAAAGAGTACTTTTTTAGCAAAACCCCGATCGCCATGGGTCAAGAACCGATTCACGGGGAGAACGGCTTTATCCGTCACGCGATTTCTCTGGATGATGACAATCAGCATCGACCGGTAGAATCCGAAGACGGTAAAGTGGATTTGAAGGATGTCACGCGGCTCAATAATATCCGTAAAGGACAACTGATCGCGGAGCTTGTGCCTCCTGTTCCGGGCCGCCCCGGCACGGCCGTGACGGGTGAACCGATCCCTTGCCGTGAAGGCAAAGAAGCCCGGTTCAAAATTGGTAAGAACGTCGTGTTGAACCCTGAACAAGTCGCGATGTATGCCGCAATTGACGGATTGGTGACGCGAACAGAGAAAGGCAAGCTGAATGTGTTCCCGGTGTATGAAATTAACGGGGACGTGGATTACAGTATCGGCAATATTGATTTCGTAGGAACGGTCGTTGTCCGCGGGAATGTGCTGACGGGTTTTCGTATCAGCGCTGCCGGGGACATTCGCGTCGTTGGCGGGGTTGAGGGGGCTGAATTGATCGCGGACGGTTCCATCGAGATTACCGGAGGCATTATCGGTTACAACAAAGGTCTGATCAAAGCGGGACATAACATTAAGAGCTCGTTCATCCAGGACGGTAACGTCCAAGCGGGTGAAGATGTGATCGTTTCACAGAGCATTATGCACTCCAATATCCGCGCTGGACGTGACGTGATCTGCAGCGGAGCTAAAGGCTTGATCGTTGGAGGAAACATACAGGCAGGCGAGAAGGTGGTCGCGCGGATCATCGGCAACCCGATGTCAACAACAACCTCGATCGAAGTAGGGGCTTTGCCGGAGCTGCGGGGCGAGTTGCAGGAACTTCGCCAACAGGTGAAGGATCAGCTTGCTAATTTGGACAAGACGGAGAAGGCGCTTACTTTGCTGGATCAGCTCGCTTCTATGGGGAAATTGACCCCGGATAAGGTAGAGATGCGGTCAAAGCTTAATATGACCAAGAAATCCAATATGCAGGAATTGAACCTGATGAAGGAGCGAATGCTCTCGATTGAAAAGGCTCTCGAGGATACCGGCAAAGCTCGGGTTGACGTCCTTAAAATGATTTACGGCGGTTCAAAAATCGTCATCGGGAGATATACCAAGTATATTAAGGAGCCCATCTCGCGAATGTCCTTTTATTTTAGCGAAGGGGATATTTCCATGTCGGCTTACATCTAGTAGCGGCACTCATAGGAACGATATTCGAATTATCCATTCCCTTCGTTTTTAAATGAGGTGATCCCATGAATATGAAATCCGTGGAAATGCAAATCGCGGTCCCTCGGACCAGTGAGGCGGGACGTGTTCAGCATGATCAGCAGCATCGACCTCTTCTCGACCAAAGTCTGTTATCGGCTCAAGCCTTAAAGGACAGCGAGATAGAGCGCCGGCGAAGTGCCGGCGTGGATGAGAGCGCCCATAATACGACCGTAAGGCGGGAAGGAAATGGTTCTTTCGCGCGGGAACAGGAACACGGAGGCTCCGGGGACAAGTCGGATGAGCAAGGACAGGAGCATAAAGCGGAACACCCTTATAAGGGCCGGCACATCGACCTGTCTTTATAGAAGAGATCACATCAACGCAAAAGGTGAGGATTACATTGTCATTTGGAGAGCCTTGGTTTTACATCGTATTGCTTGGAGCGGCGGCACTTGTCTATGCCCTGCTGCTTCCGGGGCGTCAATCTGCGGCACCTAAAGCGGATATGGCCAGAGAGCTGGAAGCCACTTTGGAGCAGTACATGGCGGAAATCGAAAATGAAAACCAAGAATTGATCGATATGGTCGCACAGATGAAGCAGGATTTCGTCTCGAAGCAGTTGGCCGGGCAGGAGCAAATCGCTGAGCTTCGACGTCGTCTGGGCGATACAGAAGCTTCCGCAAAGCAAGCCGAAACGCGACTTGCTCTCCTGGAAAGTGCCATGGAGAAGTCGGCCGTCGTTACTGACTTGGTGCCAGGGGGGACAACTCACGCGTTACCCGGCATGTTGCCACAGCTTGAAACTGCGGCTACCGTGACGTCCGAAAGCCTGCCCATATTTGAGTCGCCATTGCCGGAGGAAGCGGAGCCGCCGCAAGAACAGGTTAGGGATCGGTATCCCGAGCTGTTCGAGCTATATGGCAAGGGGAAATCGATCGATATGATCGCCAAAACGATGGGTCTTCAACGCGGTGAGGTTCAGCTGATTTTGCAGTTGGCCAAGAAGGAGGAGTCCCGATGATGAAGAACCGCCAGTTTATGCTAGGATTGGGGTGCGGACTCATCGCAGGAGCTTTGCTTCTCCAATTGATGTTGATTGGGCAAGGCAACAACAAAGAACTCTATACGAGAGAGCAGATTGAACGCGCTGCGGTGCTAGCGGGTTTAAAGGTCGTGGAAGTGGATCAAGAGCTCTTAACGGAAGAGGAATGGCAGGAGCGATCCGGTCAAGCATCGGATATGTCTGAGAACGGGACCGGGAATTCTCCGGTTACGCCGGTCGATCCAACGAAGCCTAATTCGCCAACGGCTCCCAATACTCCAAACGATCCTGGAGCCAGCGATGGACAAGCCTTGTCCGGCGCTAAGACTGGAGAAACGAGCCAACCCGTGGACCCGGAATCGCCTCAGCCGGCGACGGTGGAATACAAGATCGTCGGAGGCACGACGTTGGAAGGCGTAGCGCAAGGATTGGAGCAGGCTGGGGTCATCGCGGACAAGAGCGCGTTTTTGAAGACGGCCGTATCCAAGAAGATCAACTATAAGGTTCGAGCGGGTACGTATCGTTTTCAAGTTGGCGAGGACTTCGATTCCATCATTTCAAAGATCTCCCCGAAGGCTTCCGGGAGCTAAGGAATAATATATAGAGAGGCACCTAGCGTGCCTTTTTCTTTTGCCGTCAATTTACGCCAAACTTCGGTTGCATCCCCTTTTTACTTATGGTATAGTAATTGACGGTGTTATAACGCACGCGGGATGATTTCGCCAAGGGTGCTCGCTCTAACGAGGGAGTCTTGGCGGGAAATGAAACCTGCGGAGGAAGCATCAAAAAAACCAAACTTAGGAGGTGCGTGAAGATGGCAGTAATCTCCATGAAACAACTGCTTGAAGCAGGCGTTCACTTCGGTCACCAGACTCGTCGCTGGAACCCGAAAATGGATCGTTATATCTTCACTGAAAGAAACGGTATTTATATCATTGACCTGCAAAAGACGGTCAAGAAAGTGGAAGAAGCTTATAACTTCGTTAAGAGCGTAGCAGAAGAGAATGGTACGATTCTGTTCGTAGGCACGAAGAAACAAGCTCAAGACTCCGTGAAAGAAGAAGCAGAACGCGCGGGTCAATTCTACATCAACCAACGTTGGTTGGGCGGTACGCTGACCAACTTCCAAACGATTCAAAAACGGATCGACCGTTTGAAGAAGCTGGAAGCTTGGGAAGAAGACGGAACGTTCACCGTATTGCCGAAGAAAGAGGTTATCATTCTTCGCAAAGAGAAAGATCGTCTTGAGAAGTTCCTTGGCGGGATTAAGAACATGAAGGGCTTGCCTAGCGCTCTGTTCGTTATCGATCCTCGCAAAGAACGCATCGCGGTTGCCGAAGCCCGCAAATTGGGTATCCCAATTGTAGGTATCGTCGACACGAACTGCGATCCGGACGAAATCGACTATGTCATCCCAGGTAACGACGACGCGATTCGCGCGGTTAAACTGTTGACTGGTAAGATGGCTGATGCTGTGATCGAAGCTCATCAAGGCGAGCAAACGACGGCTTAATTGCAATAGCTTAGGCTAAATCGATAAATTAAATGAAAAGGGTGGTTGGTAGGTGTCAAACCTCTCACTACCCTTTTTTTAAAGTGAAGAAGACGGTATAAAATCGGCTGGCCCATAAGATGTTATTACATATGCGGATGGTTTTATATCTTTAGTTTGAAGGGGAAAACCCCTATATATCGATATGGAGGGAATTAAACATGGCTGTTGATGCAAAATCGGTTAAAGAACTACGTGAAAAAACCGGCGCGGGGATGCTGGATTGTAAAAAGGCGCTGGAAGAATCAAACGGCGATATGACGAAAGCAATTGAATTTTTGCGTGAAAAAGGACTTGCTGCCGCTGCTAATAAAGCGGGCCGTATCGCAACGGAAGGCGTAGTTGAATCTTATATCCACGCAGGGGGCCGCATCGGCGTTCTCGTTGAGATCAACAGTGAAACGGACTTTGTAGCCAAGAACGAACAATTCAAGGAGTTTGCTCGCGACGTTGCGATGCATATCGCGGCTATGAGCCCACGTTACGTACGTCGGGAAGAGGTTCCTCAAGAGGAAATCGAGAAAGAAAAGGAAATCTTGAAAGCTCAAGCCTTGAATGAAGGCAAGCCGGAAAAGATCGTCGAAAAAATGGTCGAAGGCCGTATCGGCAAGTACTACGAAGAGTTCTGTTTGTTGGAACAACCTTTCGTTAAAGACCCGGACAAAACGATCGCTCAGCTGTTGAATGAAAAAATCAGCACGATCGGTGAAAATATCACCATCCGTCGTTTCGCTCGTTATGAACTCGGCGAAGGCTTGGAGAAAAAGGTGGACAACTTCGTAGAAGAAGTGATGTCCCAAGTGAACAAATAAGCAAACCATCTCACATACATGTGAAGGAAAGTTGGAACACGCCGTGTTCCTTCTTTTTTAACCCGCGAATGAGTTCAATGTGGAGGTATACATTTGGAACAGCCAGTGTTTAAACGAGTTGTCTTAAAGGTCAGCGGAGAGTCGTTATCCGGTCAAAACGGTTACGGCATCGACGCCGAGACGATCGCATCCATCGCCGAGCAGGTGAAGGAAGTGGTAGAGCTGGGCGTGCAGGTGGCCATCGTTTGCGGCGGCGGCAACATTTGGCGCGGGATTGCCGGCAGTGCCAAAGGCATTGATCGTGCTACCGCGGACTATATGGGGATGCTTGCCACGGTGATGAATTCCCTGGCTTTGCAGGATGCGCTCGAGCAAATCGAGGTACCGACCCGAGTGCAAACTTCGATCGCGATGCAGCAAATCGCCGAACCGTACATCCGTCGCCGGGCGATTCGCCATTTGGAGAAAGGTCGGGTCGTGATTTTTGCGGCCGGCACGGGCAATCCGTTCTTTTCCACCGATACAACGGCAGCTCTTCGCGCCGCTGAAATCGAAGCGGAAGTTATCTTGATGGCGAAGAATAAAGTCGATGGCGTCTATTCCGCCGATCCGTTTGTTGATCCAAACGCGGTGAAGTATGAATCCCTCACTTATTTGGAAGTACTGAATAAAAACCTGGGTGTCATGGACTCGACAGCTTCCTCGCTGTGTATGGACAATGATATCCCGTTGATTGTTTTTGCCATTACGGAACAAGGGAACATTAAGCGCGTCGTTCTCGGTGAGAAAATCGGGACGATCGTCAAAGGGAGTGTAGATTAATGCCGCAAACGATTAAGAAACATGCCGAAGACCGTATGGACAAAGCGATCCAGGCCTTGAAGAGAGACCTGGCGACGCTGCGTGCCGGAAGAGCTACGCCTTCGCTGCTTGATCGGGTTCAGGTTGATTACTATGGTTCGCCGACACCGATCAACCAATTGGCTAATATTAACACGCCGGATTCTCGGACGTTGATGATCCAACCTTGGGACAAATCGTCGCTATCGGAGATCGAGCGGGCGATTCAGAAATCCGATCTCGGTTTAACCCCGGCGAACGATGGTACGATGATTCGCTTGTCGATCCCAGCCTTGACCGAAGAACGTCGGGTAGAACTCGTGAAGATGACGAAGAAATTCGGTGAAGAAGCGAAGGTTGCCATCCGCAACATCCGCCGCGACGCGAACGATGACATCAAGAAGCTGGAGAAAACCGATATTTCCGAGGATGAATCGCGCCGACATCAAGAAGATATTCAGAAAACGACGGATAAGTTTATCGCGGAAGTGGATAAGGTCCTCGCTGCGAAAGAAAAAGAGATCATGGAAGTTTAAGAGACAAAAAGCGGCCCCTCCTATTACGGTGGGGTTTTGTCTCTTTTTCATCATCGGCTGGAGGAAAAGGAATGATCAAGTTATTTCAACCCTGGCGGAAAAAGAAGAATCCTGGGGCATCCGTCAGCCTGTCCCCGGACAATATCCCGAAACACGTCGCTATTATTATGGACGGTAACGGAAGATGGGCACGCAGGCTGGGTTTGCCGCGAATTGTCGGTCATCGATCGGGGATGAAAGCCGTCAAGCGGGCCACGATTGCGGCGGACGAACTTGGCATTTCCATTTTGACCCTGTATGCTTTCTCGACGGAAAACTGGAAACGGCCGAAGGATGAAGTGGATTATCTGATGTCGCTCCCGCAGGAGTTTCTGGCGATCGAACTGGAAGAGTTGATCGAAAAAAATGTCCAGGTTCGCATGATGGGACATACGGATGAACTGCCCAAGCACACGATTGCCGCCATGGAGGAAGCGATTGAGCGGACGAAACAGAATACCGGCTTGATCTTAAATTTTGCTTTGAATTATGGCAGCCGCCGCGAGATAACGGAAAGTGTAAAGGATATAGCCCGGGCTGTTCAATCTGGTGAGCTGTCGGTGGAGGATATAACGACGGACACGATTGAATCCCGATTGCTTTCAGCTGGCTTGCCTGAACCCGACTTGCTGATTCGCACGAGCGGAGAACTGCGATTAAGTAATTTCATGCTCTGGCAAACGGCCTATAGCGAGTTATGGTTTACGGATATCTTGTGGCCGGATTTTGGCAAGTATCATTTGGTTGAAGCGGTAGCAGAGTATCAGCGCCGCACGCGGCGATACGGCGGATTAACCTAGCGATGGAAGGTGTAGACTGGTGAAACAGCGGTTGATTACGGGCATCATCGCCGGCGGCTTTTTCCTCGGAATGTGCTGGTTGGGCGGAACCCTCTACCATGTACTTATTTTGCTTATGGCTCTAATCGGATATTACGAATTTGTGCGAATGACCCGCATCCCGGCGTTCCAAGGTCCCGCTATCCTAGGTTACTTAGGCGTAATCTATCTTGCGTTTCCGTGGCGGCTGTTCGACATCGCTAGACCGCTCGGCGACTCCGCGGTGTTGTGGTTATTTATGCTACTCTTCTTGGCCGTTACGGTCATTAGCAAAAATGAGATGCCGATCGGTCAGGTTGCTCTGCTGTATTTAGGCATGGTTTACGTCGGCATCGGATTTGCGGCGATTGCGGAAACGCGTAATACCGCTGACGGTCACGGCTTGTTCTGGACGTTTCTGATGCTGGCGGCGATATGGAGCAGTGATGCGGGAGCTTATTTTACCGGTCGGCGCTTCGGTAAGCATAAGCTGTGGCCCGCAATCAGCCCGAACAAAACCGTGGAGGGGGCGCTGGGCGGCGTCTTGCTGGCCGTCATTGTTGCTGTGATCTTCGCGTTTGCTTCCGGCGGATTGCTAACGGTCGGACGAGCCGTGCTACTCGGGATATCCGCTGCAGTGGTCGGTCAATTTGGCGATCTGATTCAGTCGGCTTACAAACGCGTCTATGGGATTAAGGATTCGGGTAAGCTGCTGCCCGGCCATGGCGGGATTCTGG
This sequence comes from Paenibacillus rhizolycopersici, assembly GCF_014947195.2. Taxonomy (NCBI): domain Bacteria; kingdom Bacillati; phylum Bacillota; class Bacilli; order Caryophanales; family Paenibacillaceae; genus Paenibacillus; species Paenibacillus rhizolycopersici. The sequence continues at coordinate 13,478 of NZ_JADCNN020000015.1, forward strand.
ACCGGTGCGACAGTTGGATTGCGGTGTTCCCGTTCATACATATCCTAACCCTCCTCCCTTAACAAGGTAGATTTAAAATCGGCTTCCCATCACGAGGTGGATTCGGTGATGCAGACTCGGCGTCGAATCTTGTACTCAGCCGGGCCTTCCGCTGCTCACGTAGCTTCCAGCTACGCTGCGCTGCTCAGTCCCTAGCTTCATTCAACCTTCTCGGTGCTGAAAACCCGATTTTAAATCTTTATTGAAGAGGTAGATTAATAATCGGCTTCCCACCACGAGGTGGATTCGGTGATGCGGATTCGGCGTCGAATCTTGAACTCAGCCGGACCTTCCGCGGCTCAGATTCTCTTTTGCAGGTCTAACGGACTCCAGAGACCTTATTGGTGTGGCAAAGAAGGGTTTTGGAAGCTAACGGACCTGAGAGACCTTATTAGGGCCGAAGGCATCTAGTTGGCTGACTATTACTCTGAATAACGACTCTGGAGTCCGTTACAGCGGGAAATAGTCGGGAAATAGATCAATAACGGCGATACAGTCCGTTTGCAGGTTTATGGATATATTTAGATCTCTTTGAATCTCTGTGAACACGAGGTGCAACATGAAGAAAATAGCGTTGATCGGATCGACGGGTTCCATAGGTACGCAAACGCTAGATGTGATCCGGGCTTATCCCGAGGAATTCCGGCTGGAAGGTTTGGCAGCCGGCACCAACATCGAGTTGTTTGCTCGGCAGGTCCATGAGTTTCGACCCCGCAAAGCATCTGTGGCCACCAAGGAATTGGCTGATCGGATCCGTCCGCAGCTCCCAGAGGGTGTCGAGCTACACTATGGCGATCAGGGGCTGATTGAAGTTGCGGCGGGAACCGATGCCGATACGGTGGTGACGGCCATTGTCGGCAGCGCGGGGTTGCCTGCAACGTTGGCGGCCATCGAGGAAGGCAAGCATATTGCGTTGGCGAACAAGGAAACGCTGGTAACGGCCGGGCACTTGGTAACGGAACTGGCCCGGCGCAAAGGCGTCGCATTGCTACCTGTCGATAGCGAGCATTCCGCCATTTTTCAGTGTTTGAACGGCGAACACCCTGAAGAAGTAAGGCAAATAACGTTGACTGCTTCCGGCGGTTCGTTCCGCGATCTGACGCGAGAGCAACTGCGGGACGTCACAGTAGAGGACGCCTTAAAACATCCCAACTGGGCAATGGGTGCCAAAATCACTATCGATTCTGCCACGATGGTCAACAAAGGATTGGAAGTGATCGAAGCCCATTGGCTGTTCGGTCTTCCTTTTGAGCAAATCGGGGTTCTGTTGCACCCGGAAAGCATCATCCACTCCTTCGTTGAGTATCGTGACGGCAGCGTGATCGCCCAGCTCGGAACGCCCGATATGCGCGTACCGATCCAATATGCGTTGACCTATCCGCATCGCTGGACTTCCGCAGCGAAACGGTTGTCGCTGGCCGAGATCGGGAAGTTGCATTTTCGCGAGATGGACTTTGACCGGTTCCCTTGTTTAAGACTAGCCTTCGAGTGTGGTAAAATAGGAGGTACGGCAACCAGCGTTTATAATGCCGCGAATGAAGCGGCGGTCGCCCGATTTTTGAAGGGAGAAATTCCTTTCTTGCAGATCGAGACCATTATTGAAACGGCCTTAGCCAAACATGAAGTGCAGGCCCGCCCGGATCTGGAGGCGATTCGCGAGGCCGATCGCTGGGCACGAGCCTTGGCCGAGACGCTGTAAATCGGAAGAGCCAAGCTTGCTTCGTTGCATCGCTCCGTGATCAATAGCGTCAGCTAATCAGCGCGTAGTTTCACTTCGTGATCAAATGCTGAGGGTGGCGGTATTCTCTTGTGCCTGATCGGAGAATATATTAATCTAAAGTAACGTTGGACGATCCGTGGCCAGAAGGGGGATGCTTACGCTTGGAATTGCTGAAAATCATATTTTTAACGGTGCTCATGTTTTTCGTCATCGTTACAGTGCATGAATGGGGACATTACTTCTTTGCGAAGCGTGCCGGGATTTTGGTACGGGAATTTGCCATCGGGTTTGGCCCCAAGCTGCTGTCTTTCAAACGGGACGAGACCCAGTTCACTTTGCGTTTGCTACCTTTCGGCGGATATGCACGCATGGCGGGCGAGGATCCGGAGTTGATCCAGATTTCGGACGGACAAACCATCGCTTTGCGACTAGAGAACGATCAGGTCCGGAAGATTTATCTGGACCGATTGGATAGCCGGAAGAACGTGATCCGGGGCGAGGTACAGCATATCGACCTCGAAGACGATCTTGCGGTACGCTTGGACGTGGATGGCGAAACGTTAACCTACGAAGTGCATCCGCAGGCTATGATGGTGACGAAAGGCAAAGAGACGCAAATCGCGCCACGAGACCGGCAGTATGGAAGCAAAACCGTGGGACAGCGTGCCTTATCGATTTTTGCGGGTCCGCTGATGAACTTTATCCTGGCGTTCGTATTGTTTGCCCTGCATATTCAAATGGCGGGAATCCCGCTCGATCAACCCAGCCACCTGCAAATCGGCGAGGTGATGAAAGGGATGCCGGCCGAGGAAGTAGGGCTCCAAACCGGCGATATCGTCGAAACGATCAACGGAACTCCGGTGGGAACCGATGCGAATAAAATGATCGAAATGATTCAAGCTTCGAAAAACAAACCGATGACATGGGCGATCAAACGTGGCGAAGAAACGTTGAATCTGACGATCACTCCGAAAGGGGCAGAGAACGAAGACGGCAAAATCGGGAGTACGATTGTCACCGTGTTCCCGACGCGCAGCGCTTCCTTTGGCGAGACGTTCCAAGTCGCTGGAGAGGATATGGTCAACACGACCAAGGCGATTTTCCTCGGCTTCCAGCAGTTGATCAATCGCTTCAACATGGACGATTTGGGAGGCCCGGTTCGGACGTTTGAGGTTACCGGCCAAATCGCGAAGCAAGGGATCGTGCAATTGACGTATTGGGCAGCGATTTTGAGCCTTTATCTGGGGATTTTCAACCTGTTGCCGATTCCGGCGCTGGACGGAAGCCGACTTATATTCTTGGGGGTTGAGGCCCTGCGCGGCAAACCGATTGATCCAAACCGCGAAGGCATGGTGCATTTCATCGGTTTTGCGATGCTGTTCCTGCTGATGATCGCGGTCACGTATAATGATATTTTGCGTTTGATTCATGGCTGATCCTGGTAGGAGTGGCTTTGATCGACGCGTTGGAACATTAAACTTGTGGTTTTAACGGGAGGACAAAGGTTCTTATGGCAAACGAGGAGAAACAATTCGTCACGGAGATTACCCCGCAGGGAGTGGATTTTTCCCGCTGGTACATCGACGTCATCAAAAAAGCGGATCTCATGGATTACTCGCCGGTCCGCGGCTGTATCGTATTTAAGCCGGACGGCTACGAGATCTGGGAGCATATTCAGGCCGAGTTGGACCGCCGCTTTAAGGAAACGGGCCACCGTAACGCCTATTTCCCGCTGTTTATTCCGGAAAGCTTCTTCCAGAAGGAGAAAGAACATGTCGAGGGTTTCAACCCGGAACTGCCTTGGGTAACGGAAGCTGCCGGCGAGAAGCTGGAGGAGCGCCTGGCGATCCGTCCGACGTCGGAGACGATGATTGGGCATATGTACGAAAAATGGATCCAGTCCTATCGTGATCTGCCGGTGCTGATTAACCAGTGGGCAAACGTGGTCCGTTGGGAGAAACGTACGCTGCCATTCCTTCGCACGAGCGAATTCCTATGGCAGGAAGGCCATACCGCGCATGAAAATGAGCAGGAAGCGCGCGAAGAAACGATGCGGATGCTGGAAACTTACCGCGATTTCGTGGAAAACTACTTGGCGATTCCGGTCATCGTTGGCCAAAAAACACCATCCGAGAAATTTGCCGGAGCCGTCGATACCTACTCCATCGAAGCGATGATGAAGGATGGACGAGCCGTCCAAGCAGGGACTTCCCACTATCTCGGAACCAACTTTGCTACGGCGTTTGATATTCAATATTTGAACCGCGAAAACGTTCGCGAATATGTTCACACGACCTCTTGGGGCGTCAGCACCCGGTTGATCGGTTCACTGATCATGGTTCACGGGGATGACCGCGGATTGGCACTGCCGCCGAAGGTTGCACCGAAGCAAGTCATGATCATTCCGATCGGCCCGCCAAAAACATGGGAAGCGGTCGTAGGTCGTGCGGACGAACTGTTCGCCGAGCTGAAGAAAGCCGGTATTCGCGTCGGCATCGACGATCGTTCCGATTTCCGCCCAGGCTGGAAGTTTAACGAATACGAGATGCGCGGCGTTCCGGTTCGTCTGGAGATCGGGCCTCGGGATATGGAGAACGGCGTTTGCGTACTCGTCTCTCGTATCAGTGGCGAGAAGAAGGTCATCCAGCAGGACCGTTTGGTCGAAGAGGTTCAGGCTATGTTGGAACAGGTTCATCAGGAAATGTACGAACGGGCCAAAGCGTTCCGTGAAGAGCATTTCTACAGCGTCGACACGCTGGATGAAATGAAGGCGAGCATTGAAGAGAAACGCGGCTTTACTTTAGCCGGTTGGTGCGGTTCGGAGGCTTGCGAACGCCAGGTAAAAGAAGAGACGGGAGCGACTAGCCGCAATATCCCGTTCCATCCACAAACGGTAAAAGGCACTTGTCTCGTTTGCGGGGAAGAAGCGAAACATACCGTCGTTTTTGCCAGAGCCTATTAAGAAGAACTTTCGCGTTATTGTCCCGCTAGAGTTCCGGGGAACTAGGGATGCGAGGCGAACGGTACAACCACAAGAGGGCTTTCGGCAGTCAGCGCCTGCAGGCTTTTTACGCCGCTGGCCAATTGCTGGAGGCCCTTTTTTTCGATTCATGGGAATAAGTCAGCTAGCAAGGTGAGGGGAGAGGACATGACCGAGACGCAAGACAAGAGAAACCGGCTGGAGCTGTTGATGAAGCAGGCAGACGTACCCGCTTCACTGATCGACCCGTATTTTCTTGACGGGCATATCGAAAAGGTGGAGGTCAGCCGCAGCAATCGGGAATGGAGAATCACCATTCAGAAGGACACATTGGTTCCGGCCCAGGCCTATCGTACATTTTGCCTGCGTGTGAGAGAACGGATGGAGCATATTGCGATCATTACTTTCGAATTTCACTACGGAGCCAATCTGTCTGCCAATGACATCGTCGGCGAATATTGGTCGCTATTTCTCGAATGGGTGAAACGCCAAATCCCATCGGTAAACGGTTGGATGGCCCGAGCCGGGTTTGACGTGGACGGAGACATGGTGACGGTGACGCTGGGGGACGCCATGGCGCTGGAATTGGCCCGCAAGAAACAAATCGATAAAGCGATCACCGCTTATTACGAAACGTATTTTGCCCTGCCGTTAAGGGTCAAGCTGCAAACCGGCGAACCTGACGTCGAAGCGTTTGAAGAGTTCCAACAACGGATTGTAGAGGAAGAACGCGAGGTCATTCAACAGATGATGGAGAGCGTCGCGGTCGAAGCTCCTCCGGAAGAAGTTGAAGGAGAAGTCATCAAGCTGCAGCTCGGAAACGACATCAAGGAGCAGCCCGTTCCGATTCAGCAAGTTCAAGACGAAGAGAAGAAAATTACGATTCAAGGAACGATCTTTGGCCTGGACCGCAAGGAGTTGCGGAACGGCAACACGTTATTTGTGTTTTTCTTAACCGATTTCTCCGATTCCCTTCAGCTGAAATTGTTCGCCAAGAATAAAGAAGATTTGAAGGTCATGGGCCAGCTCGCTAACGGCAAGTGGATCAAAGCGAGGGGCAAAGTAGAAATGGATCGCTTTATGCCGGTACCCGAGTTAGTGATGATCCCGTCGGATCTATGCGAAGTATCTGCGCCGCCGGGACGCAAGGACAATGCTCCAGAGAAACGCGTCGAGTTCCATCTGCATACGTCCATGAGCACGATGGACGCCGTAACGCCAATTGGCGATTATGTGAAGATGGCTGCCAAGTGGGGGCATAAGGCGATTGCCGTAACGGATCACGGCGGCGTGCAAAGCTATCCGGATGCGGCGAAGGCAGCGAAGAAAAACGGCATCAAAATGATCTATGGCGTCGAAGCCAATGTGGTAAACGACAATGTCGCAGTCGTGCTGAACCCGCGAGGGGATGATCTGAAGACGGCGACCTACATCGTATTTGACATCGAGACCACCGGCTTATCGGTAACGCAGAACAAAATCATCGAAATTGCGGCCGTGAAGATGCAGGAAGGCAAGGAGATCGATCGCTATGCGACCTTTGTCAATCCGCATGAACGGATACCCTACCATATCCAACAACTGACGAATATTAACGACGATATGGTGAAGGACGCACCCGATGTGGAGCCGGTGTTGAAACGGTTCGTCGAGTTTGCGGGGGACTCGATTCTGGTCGCTCATAACGCCCGGTTTGACTATGATTTCGTTAATGCCAAGCTGAAGGAACTGGGGCTTCCGATCATGGAAAATCCAGTGCTGGATACGCTGGAGTTAGCCCGGATGCTATTCCCTTCCATGAAGAATCACCGGCTGAATACGTTGGCCGCCAAATATAAAGTTTCGCTGGAGAACCATCACCGGGCGATCGATGATACATTGGCGCTTGGCGAGATTTTGAACGGTCTGTTGGAAGACGCTGCCAAAATCGAAGGGTATAAATCCCTAGATCGTCTGAACGACAAGGTGGGGAAGGACTTGTCTAATTCCCGTCCGTTCCACTGCGGGATATATGCGTTGAATCAGGTCGGTAAGAAAAACCTGTTTAAGCTCATTTCGATGTCGCATACCGAATATTTCAAGCGGGTACCGTGCATCCCGAAATCTAAGCTGGTGGAGATGCGCGAGGGACTATTGATCCTGTCCGGCTGTGAGAAGGGCGAGTTTTTCGAGGCCGTGTTGAACAAGTCGGTTGAGGAAGCGGAAACGGTCGCTGAATTTTATGACGTGCTTGAAATCCAGCCGCTTACGATGTACATGCATTTGGTGGAAAAAGGGTTGGTCGGCAGCACAGCAGAACTCGAAACGGCCATCCGCAAAGTTGTCGAGATTGGCATGAAGCTGGATAGACCGGTTGTCGCTACTGGAAACGTGCATTACCTGGATCCGAAAGACAAGCTGTACCGCGACATTACGATACATGGGATCACCGGCTTCAGTCCATTAAAAGATATTCGCAAGCCGGACGCGCATTTCCGGACGACGGAAGAGATGTTGGAGGAGTTCGCTTTTCTCGGGAAGGAGAAAGCTTTCGAGGTGGTCGTGACTAACACGGCGGCGCTAGCCGACAGGTTTGAAGAGCTGGAGTTGTTCCCGGACAAGCTGTTTACCCCGATTATCGAAGGGGCGGACGATGAAATTCGCCGAACCTGCTACGATACGGCCAAATCGGTTTACGGCGAGGATTTGCCGGAAGTGATCATTAAACGGTTGGAGAAGGAATTGGAGCCGATCATCAAATATGGGTTCTCGGCCAACTATCTGATCTCCGAGCGGCTGGTGAAAAAGTCGAACCAAGACGGTTATCTCGTCGGCTCCCGGGGGTCGGTTGGTTCGTCAGTGGTCGCACTATTCCTTGGCATTTCCGAGGTGAATCCGTTGCCGGCCCACTATATTTGCTTAAACCACGAATGCAAATACAGCGAGTGGTTCCTGGACGGCAGCGTGCCCAGCGGCTTTGACCTTCCCGACAAGAGCTGCCCGAAATGCGGCGGCAAGCTGAAGGGCGAAGGCCAGGACATCCCGTTTGAGACGTTCCTGGGCTTTAAAGGCGATAAAGTACCGGATATTGACCTTAACTTCTCCGGCGAATATCAGCCGGTGGCCCACAATTACACCAAAGTGCTATTCGGGGAGAAGAATGTTTTCCGCGCGGGTACCATTGGTACGGTTGCGGAGAAAACGGCATTCGGATTCGCCAAGAAATACGAAGAGGAACATAACAAGAGTTGGCGCGGAGCGGAATTGAACCGCTTGGCGACGGGGTGTACCGGCGTTAAGCGCAGTACCGGTCAGCATCCCGGCGGGATTGTTGTCGTTCCGGATTACATCGAAGTCGAGGACATCACTCCGGTGCAATATCCGGCCGATGATACGGGGGCGGAGTGGAAAACAACCCATTTCGATTACCACGCCTTTGACGCCAACCTATTGAAGCTCGATATTCTAGGGCACGACGATCCGACGATGATGCGGATGCTGCAGGATTTAACCGGAATTGATCCGCAAACGATCCCGATGAACGATCCGAAAGTCATGAGCATGTTCAACTCGACGGAATCGCTCGGAGTTGCGCCGGAACAGATCCGCACACCGGTCGCGACCTATGGCATTCCGGAAATGGGAACGAAATTCGTTCGTCAGATGCTGGTTGAATCGCAGCCTTCTTCTTTTGCGGACTTGCTGCAAATTTCCGGTCTATCACACGGAACTGGGGTATGGCTTGGGAACGCGCAGGAGCTGATCAAGAACGGAACCTGCAACATCAAAACCGTAATTGGTTGTCGGGACGATATTATGTTGTTCCTGATCTATAAAGCGGGGATGGATGCAGGATTGGCCTTTAAAATTACGGAGAGCGTTCGTAAGGGGAAAGGGCTGACACCGGAATGGATCGAGGAAATGAAGAAATGCAAAGTGCCGCAATGGTACATCGACTCTTGCCTGAAGATCCAATACATGTTCCCGAAGGCCCATGCCGCCGCATACGTTATTTCCGCGGTGCGGACCGCTTATTTCAAACTGTATCACCCGATCGAATATTATGCGACGTATTTCTCGGTCCGCGGCGAGGACTTCGATATCGAGCTGTATTGTCAAGGGTATGAAGCGATTTATCGCAAAATCGAAGAGATCGAGCAGAAGGGTTTCCAGGCATTGCCGAAAGAGAAAAATATGTTGCCAATCCTGGAGATGGCGCTCGAAATGACGGCTCGCGGCTTCCATTTCAAACCGATCGACCTGTATCGCTCGGACGCTACCAAATTCATCGTGGACGGCGATTCGTTGATTCCTCCTTTCTCGGCGCTTGCCGGCATCGGGGAGAATGCGGCTAAAAATATCGCCGCCGCGAAGGAGCAAGGCGAGTTTCTCTCGATCGAGGACTTCCAGCAGAAATCCAAAGCGAGCAAAACGATCGTCGAGCTTCTGAATTCCATGGGCTGCTTCCGCGGCTTGCCGGAAAGCAACCAGCTGTCATTATTTTAATTATAAGATTCGACGCCGGATATACTCCTGGCCTCCCCTTCGTGATCGAAAGATGGCTCTTTAAACAACGACTACAAGCAAGGTTTAAAAAGACAGGTTTGGAGCACCGAGAAGGTTGGAAGAAACTAGGGACTGAGTAGCGGAACGTACGCATTGGGTACGTGAGCAACGGAAGGCCCGGTTGAATCCAAGATTCGACGCCGGATATACTCCTGGCCTCCCCTTCGTGATCGAAAGATGGCTTTTTAAACAACCTTACACAGTAAAGGTGTTTTACTTGTCACTTGGTATGTACTATGTTATAATTTTTTTGGCAATCATGAAGATAGAACCGTTGTTAAAGAGTGGGGAAACCCACTCTTTAATCTTTGGTATATAGGATTGAATTATTGGAGGTAATGTACGCTTGAGCACACCAAAGATCAAAGCGACCGTCGAGCAAATGGTCACGCCTTATTTGGAGGAGAACGGCTTTGAACTGGTTGACGTGGAATACGTCAAGGAGGGAAGTAACTGGTTCCTCCGCGTATTCGTCGACAAAGACGGCGGCATCGATATCGATGACTGCGGCCGGATCAGCGAATACCTTAGCGAGAAGCTCGACGAGAACGATCCGATTCCGTCGGCTTATTTTCTAGAAGTGTCTTCGCCGGGAGCGGAACGTCCCCTGAAGAAAGCCGAGGATGTATCCAAGGCGGTCGGCAAAGACGTATTTGTTACTACATACGAACCGGTAGACGGCCTGAAAGAATTTCAAGGCCGACTTCTTTCCTTCGAGGACGGCGAATTGGTCGTCGAAGTCGGTAAGAAGGGTCACGCCATTCCATATAACAAAGTAGCCAGCGCAAGATTGGCCATTATTTTCTAGAGGTAGTTCAAAAAGTCACCTGACTTTTTGAATTTTACTTCTAGTGTGACCTACGGGAATCATGAAAGGGGGAACTCGAGGCAAATGAGCATGGATTTTATCGAAGCCTTGAATGAATTGGAAAGGGACAAAGGGATCAGCAAGGATATCTTGTTCGAAGCGATCGAAGCGGCGCTGATTTCAAGCTACAAGCGAAACTTTAATACGGCGCAAAACGTGCGTGTGGATATGAATCGCCATACCGGCGCGATTAAGGTGTACGCCCGCAAACTCGTAGTTGAGGAGGTCCTCGATCCGCGCACGGAAATTTCGCTGCCTGCGGCACGCGAGATTAATCCCAACTATCATCTTGACGACATTACCGAAATCGAGGTAACTCCTCGCGACTTCGGCCGGATTGCGGCACAAACCGCCAAACAGGTCGTCACGCAGCGCATTCGCGAAGCGGAACGCGGACTTATCTATAATGCGTTCGTAGAGAAGGAAGAGGATATTGTAACCGGGATCGTGCAGCGTCAGGATCTGCGCAACATTTACGTTGATCTCGGCAAGATCGAAGCCCATTTACCGTTGAATGAATTGATGCCTAACGAGAAGTTCAAGCACGGCGATCGGATTAAAGCGTACATTACCAAGGTGGAAAACACGACGAAAGGACCGCAAATTTTGCTGTCCCGTACGCATCCGGGCTTACTGAAGCGGTTGTTCGAGCTGGAGGTTCCGGAAATTTTCGACGGTGTGGTAGAGATTCGTTCCGTGGCTCGCGAAGCCGGCTTCCGTTCCAAGATTGCGGTATTCTCGCGCAATAGCGAAGTCGATCCTGTGGGCTCTTGCGTTGGACCCAAAGGCACACGCGTACAAACAATCGTGAATGAACTTCGCGGTGAGAAGATTGACATCGTTCGTTACTCGGAGAGCGTCGAGGAGTATGTTGCGAATGCGCTGAGCCCATCCAAAGTGCTCGAAGTTCAGGTGTTTGAGGCGGAGAAAATGGCTCGCGTCATTGTGCCGGATTACCAGCTGTCGCTGGCGATTGGCATTAAAGGACAAAACGCTCGCCTTGCAGCCAAATTGACCGGTTGGAAAATCGACATTAAGAGCGAAACCCAAGCGGAAGAGGAATTCGGCAGAGAAAAAACCGATCTAGGCGAATTGCCTCAGGATTCCATCTCCGTGGACTAATCGGGGGGTGGCAAGGATGAAGCAAAGAAAAGTACCGCTACGCAAATGCGTGGCTTGCCAGGAAATGATGCCCAAGAAGGCGTTGATCCGCATCGTGCGTTCTCCAGAGGGTGAAGTATCCATCGACCTGACGGGCAAAAAATCGGGTCGAGGCGCCTATCTCTGCGGCAAAACCGCCTGTTTCAAGCTTGCCCATAAGTCGCGAGCGCTTGACCGTGCTTTGAAAGCTCCGGTCGGGGCCGAGGTTTATGAGCAGCTGGCTCGCGATTTCCTGGCTGTGGAGGACGAATTCCTCGCTGCTCAGGCGCGGGCGGAGGAAGAGGACGAAGATGAATAAGGCCCAGCCGTTGTCGGGACTTGGCCTCGCGATGCGGGCGGGTAAACTGGTGACAGGTGACGAAATCGTCCTGAAAGCGATTCGATCGGGAGAAGCTAAGCTTGTGATCTTAGCAGGGGATGCTTCAGCCAATACGCAGAAGAAATTCCGCGACAAATGCGGGACCTACAAGATCCCGCTCATGATTGGTTTCGACCGGGAAACGCTCGGGGGGAGTGTCGGCAAGCCGGAACGGGTCGTTCTGGCTCTCATCGATCAGGGGTTTACCGAGTTGATACGCAAAGCGATCTTGAAAACATCGGAGGTGGAGTATATTGAGTAAACAAGAAAAACAAGATAAGCTCAGGGTGTACGAATACGCCAAATCGCTCAACATGAGCAGCAAAGAAATTATTACGATTCTTAAGCGTCTTAATATCCCGGTCAACAATCACATGAGCGTGATGGAGAACGATACCGTTGGCCGTGTGGAACAGTTTTTCAAGGATATTAAGAGCAATGCGGCAGCGAAACGAGAAAACTCGGGACGAAACGATTCTCCTGCCAAATCGCCGGCACCGGCTTCCGCAGGAGGAAGCCAAACACCGAAAGCCTCATCCGGAGAACCTTCCGGTCATCGCGGAGATCATGGACGCCAAGTACAAAGCAGCGCAAACGCACCCGTTAAAAACCAAAATCAACAGGAAAAGCAGGTAAGCATGAATAATAAACCAAAAACAAACCCAAACAATACAAGCGGCAGCACAGCTGTTCAGGAAAGATCGAGCCGTCCGAACGGCGGTAATCATCAAAGTTCTCGTCCACAAGGCCAAGGCGGGACGAATTCATCCGGTGCGAACCGGAGCCCGCAAGGCAACCGGGGACCAGGTCAAGGTGGCCAGCCACGTAATGATGGCGGACAACGCCAAGGCCAAGGCCAAGGTGGCGGAAATCGCGGACCGCAGCAGCAAAACCGCAGCTTTACGCCAAGTAATAACAATAATGGCGGCGGGAACGGCGGAGGCCAGCGCCAAGGCCAAGGTCAAGGCCAAAGCCAGGGGCAAGGTCAGAGAAGAGGTAATAACAACAATAATGGCGGCAGAAACCAAAGAGGTTTTGACGATAACCGAAACGGCGGCAATTATAGAAATAGCCGCGGTGGCAAGGGCGGACGCGGCAAAGGCCCGCAGCAGCCACCACGTGAGAAGATCGACAATACGCCGAAGAAGATTATCGTACGCGGTACGATGACGGTTGGCGAAGCCGCCAAATTGTTGCACAAGGACGCTTCCGAAGTTATTAAAAAACTGATCTTGCTTGGTGTGATGGCAACGATCAACCAAGAGCTCGACATCGATACCATCTTGCTGCTTGCGGGAGATTTCGGCGTTGAGGTCGAAGTGAAGATTCCGGTTGAAGAAGACCGTTTCGAAACGCTGGAAGAGGTTGACGAGGAAGCAGATTTGAAGGAACGTCCGCCTGTCGTGACCATTATGGGCCACGTCGACCATGGTAAAACCACATTGCTTGACGCCATCCGTTCGACGAACGTGACCGGCGGCGAAGCCGGCGGGATTACGCAGCATATCGGTGCTTACCAAGTTGAGATCAACAACAAGAAGATCACGTTCCTAGATACCCCGGGCCACGAGGCGTTTACGGCGATGCGTGCTCGCGGTGCGCAGTTAACTGATATTACGATCATTGTGGTTGCTGCAGACGACGGTGTGATGCCGCAGACGGTCGAAGCGGTAAACCATGCCAAGGCGGCGGGATTGCCAATCATCGTTGCTGTAAACAAGATCGACAAACCGGACGCCAATCCGGATAAAGTGAAACAGGAATTGACAGAATATGGACTAGTGCCGGAAGAATGGGGCGGCGACACGATCTTCGTCAATGTCTCGGCGAAGCAAAAACTTGGATTGGAAGGCTTACTTGAAATGATTCTGCTCGTAGCGGAAGTCAATGAGTACAAAGCCAACCCGGATAAACGCGCTCGGGGCGCGGTCATCGAAGCCGAACTTGATAAATCCCGCGGTCCGGTTGCTCGCATACTGGTTCAGCACGGGACGCTGAAAGTCGGCGACGCCTTCGTCGCAGGTAATTGCTTCGGCCGTGTTCGTGCGATGGTTAACGATCGTGGACGTCGTTTAAAGGAAGCTGGCCCATCAACGCCGGTGGAAATTACCGGTCTTAACGAAGTGCCTCAAGCCGGCGATCCGTTTATGGTATTCGAAGACGAACGCAAGGCTCGTTCAATTGCTGACAAGCGGGCTATTACGCAGCGTCAGTCCGATCTGGGCTCGAATACGCGCGTCACACTGGATGATCTGTTCCGCCACATCAAGGAAGGCGAAATTAAAGATCTTAACGTGATCATCAAAGCCGACGTGCAAGGTTCGGTTGAAGCGCTCAAAAGTTCACTCGAGAAAATCGAAGTCGAAGGTGTTCGTGTCAAGATCATCCATAGCGGTGCCGGTGCCATTACCGAATCCGACATTATCTTGGCGGCGGCTTCGAACGCGATCGTGATCGGTTTCAACGTTCGTCCGGACAACCAAACGAAAGCGACGGCCGAGCAAGAGAAGGTCGATATCCGACTGCATCGCGTCATTTACAATGCGATCGAAGAGATCGAGCAAGCCATGAAAGGGATGCTTGATCCGGTTTACAAGGAAACCGTTATCGGCCACGCTGAGGTCCGCAATACGTTCAAGATCAGCAAAGTCGGGACCATCGCCGGCTGTATGGTGACTTCCGGCAAAATAACCCGCTCTGCGGAAATGCGTTTGGTTCGCGACGGGATTGTGGTATTCGAAGGAAAAATCGATTCACTGAAACGTTTCAAGGACGACGCCAAGGAAGTCGCCCAAGGTTACGAGTGCGGGATTACCCTGGACAATTACAATGACCTTAAAGAAGGCGACGTCATTGAGGCGTTCATCATGGAAAAGGTTGAACCGAAGTAAGGTGGGTGTCTAAAATGGCCAAAAATCGTACCGGCCGCGTAGGCGAACAGATTAAGAAAGAACTTAGCGTGCTCATCCAGAGTGAACTGAAAGATCCGCGCATCGGTTTTGTCACGGTGACCGGGGTCGATGTGACAAGCGATTTGTCACAGGCCAAAGTTTATCTCAGTGTGTTTGGCGACGAAGAGAAGAAAAACGAATCCTTAAAAGCGATAGAGAAAGCAACTGGCTTCTTACGCACTGAAATCGGAAAACGAATTCGGCTGCGTCACACGCCGGAGTTGATCTTCAAGATCGACGAATCCATCGCTTACGGCAGCCGGATCGAGAAGATTCTCGGCGAAATCACGCACGAGCACGAAGAATGATATGTAACATGAAGAATGATATTTCAAATGGAATCAAAAACTCAGCTTCTCAGTACCGAGAAGGTTGGATGAACCGGGGACCGAGTAGCGGAGCGTAGGTAAGCCTACGTGAGCAACGGAGGGACCTGGTGAGTTCAAGATTCGATGTCGAATGGCTACATGAAATACATCGTGATCCAAAGATGAGTTTTTGATGTCCTCTAGAAGGAGACGGCTATGCAGACGACCTATGAACGGGAGCTGAGTCAGAGCAAGGAGTTTTTGACTCAGAATGATCATTTCCTCATCGTGTCGCATGTTCAGCCGGACGGTGACGCAGTCAGTTCCACCCTTGTGGTGGGCTGGCTTCTGTCATGTCTGGGCAAAAAATTCGTGATGGTCAACGAAGGGTCGATCCCCAAGCGGATGCGTTACCTTTGGCATGCGGAGGAAATTCTCGACTTGTCGGTCACGCCGCTTGACCGTAAATTTGATCATGTGATTTGCGTGGATTGCGCCGATTTCAAACGAGTAGGTACCACGCACGAATGGTTTGCCGAAGGCGCGCAGCTGCTGAATATTGATCATCATCCGACCAATGATCTTTACGGTTCGGTCAATCTCGTCGTACCGAGCGCGGCAGCCACTGCCGAGATCTTATTCGATCTTCTTGCTTATATGAGACTCGAATTGGACGAGTCGGCTGCAACAGCGCTTTATACAGGTTTGTTGACGGATACCGGTGGGTTTCGGTATTCCAACACGTCGCCGAAGGTCATGGCGGCCGCATCCAAACTGTTGGAATACGGCGTAGACGGTCCCGGATTATCCGAGCTGTTGCTGGAGCAAATGACGTTGCCGCAGCTGCGCTTACTGACCCGGGCACTAAATGGTCTTGAGCTTACGGAAGACGGGAAGATTGGCTGGGTATCCGTAGATGACGAAGATTTGAAAGCGACCGGTGCGGTTCACGAGGATATGGAAGGCATCGTCAATTATCCGCGGAATATTCAAGGGGTCGAAGTAGGGCTGCTGTTTAAAGTCATTAACGAACATGCCGTTAAGGTGAGCATGCGATCCGCCGGGACCGTCGATGTGGCAAGGGTCGCCCAAAGCTTTGGTGGAGGCGGACATGTCCGTGCTGCGGGTGCTCGCATCGAGGGTACCTTGGAGACGATCATCCCAAGGGTTCTGGAACAAGTGAGGCTGCAGTTATGAATGCATACGAAGGCATTTTGCCTATCCACAAGCCGGCTGGGTTTACTTCTCATGATGTGGTCGCCAAATGCCGCGGCATTCTGAAGATGAAACGGATCGGTCATACCGGCACGCTAGACCCGGCAGTCACAGGCGTGTTGCCGTTATGTCTAGGTCGCGCAACGCGAATGGTTGAATATTTGCAAGAATTGCCGAAGGAATATGAGGCGACTCTAGTGCTTGGCGTTGCTACGGATACGGAGGACATGACGGGCGAAATCATCGAACAAGTGGAAGAAGTTCGGGTCACGGAAGAGGAAGTTCGACAGGTATTGTCCCGTTTCATTGGAACGATCTCACAGATTCCGCCGATGTATTCCGCACTGAAGCAAGACGGCAAGCGATTGTATGAGTTGGCGCGGGAAGGTAAAACCGTGGAGCGTAAGCCCCGCGAAGTGACGATTCATGAATTGGAGCTGCTGGCTTTCCATCCGGAAGGTCCTCATCCTCGGATTTCTTTCCGGGCGTTATGTTCCAAAGGGACTTACATCCGCACACTGTGCGTCGATATCGGGCGAGCTCTAGGCGTCCCTGCTGCGATGACCGAGTTAAAGCGGACAATGTCGGCCGGCATCGCGGAGTCGCACTGTCTGACGCTGGACGAGGTAGCGAGGCATGTCGCGGGCGGAACGCTGCAAGAGCATTTACTGCCGGTTGATAGAGCTGTGGAGCATTTGCCGGCCCATATCGTCGAGGCCGATAAGGTTAAAGCGGCATTGCAAGGTCAACGGCTGTCTTCTACCGTCGTATCTCCAGCGGTCAAACGCGGTGAAACCGTACGGCTTTACAGCCCAGAACATCAATTTTTAGGCATTTTCCGGGTGGAAGAGGAGACGATGGCTGTGAAGGCAGTCAAAGTGTTTTTACCCGAATAGGACTCATGAAATGCGCATTCCGAGGGAAATTGCAGGTGACACGATCATGGAAACGATAAGATTATCATATCCACTAACCGAACGATTTATTGAACAAAATGCTCGCCCGCAAGTGCTGGCGATCGGTCAATTTGATGGGCTTCACCTGGGGCATGCCAGCGTGATTGATTCTGCTGTCAGGCTGGCTGGCGAACTAGGCCTTCCCGCCTCCGTCATGACGTTCCATCCGCATCCGAAGGAGGTCATGAAGAAAGGCGATTATGACGGCTACTTGACGCCCCCGGAGGAGAAGGAGCGAATTTTACGGGAAATGGGCGTGGATTTCGTATATATCGTCGAGTTTAACGATGCCTTCTCCCGGGTGAGTCCGCAAAATTTCGTATCCGGGATCTTGGTGCCGCTTAAGGTACACACGGCGGTTGTTGGCTTTGACTTCCGCTATGGTTACCGGGGTGAAGGAGACGCAGGGATGCTTCGCGAGTTGAGCGGCAATGTTCTGGACGTGAACACGGTGCCGCCGTTCCTGATCGATGGGGAGAAGGTCAGCAGCTCGGGTATTCGTAAGGCACTGCAGGAGGGCGAAATCGAGTTAGCCAATCGCTGGTTTGGTCGGACGTACTCGCTGAGAGGGACGGTCATGCACGGTGAAAAGCGTGGGCGCCAGCTCGGTTTTCCGACAGCGAACCTTAAACTGGCGGAACACTATGTCGTGCCGGCCAGCGGGGTATACGCCGTGCGGGTTACCCACAACGGCACCACCTACACCGGTGTGATGAACGTTGGGGTCAAGCCAACCTTTCATGAGGATGGGAAGATCTTTTGGCTCGAAGCTCATCTATTTGAGTTTTCCGGTGAGATTTATGATGAGAGCTTGTCCGTGGAATTGGTTCATTATATCCGTGAGGAGCGCAAGTTCACTTCGCTGGATGAGTTGATCGCCCAAATCGGACGGGATGCAGATACCGCTAAACGTCTGCTGAAGACTTCCCCGTAATCAAGCCGGACTTGGCATTTACTTTGCCTATCGGCTATGATATACTATGTAACGTTGTCATGCGGAAGAACATGTTTTTTCCAAGCGGCAGCAAGAACCTTGGCTTGGTTGCGCGGTTTCACCGCCGGCGACGAGGCTAACGGCGATTTGAGATAAAGGAGGTGAACAGGATGGCATTGACTCAAGAACGTAAACAACAATTGATCCAAGAGCACAAAACTCATGAGTCCGATACCGGATCCCCTGAGGTGCAAATTGCTATCCTTACGGAGAACATCGTGAATTTGACGGACCACTTGCGTACGCACAAGAAGGACCATCATTCCCGTCGCGGTCTTCTGAAGATGGTTGGTCAACGTCGTAAGTTGTTGGCTTACCTGAAGAACAAAGACGTGAGACGTTACTCCGCTTTGATCGAGAAACTTGGATTGCGTCGTTAATTCGAAAGTTTGATAAAAGCAGCCTAGTTGCATGGCGGACGCTGGCGAAGCGTGCGTGTGCGGCCGGGTTGCTTTTTACCCATTTAGGGGCTTGTTACGATAAGCTTCCACGATCAGCTCCTTCAGGAGCTTTTGTTATGAGGACATCTTTCTATTGCTAGACAGCCGTTCATCTTATGAATTGCCGAAAAGCAGGAAATAATGAACTCAGTACCGAACTTGTAATGGTGATAAGGAGGGATTTCATGCAGAATCAAGTGAAAATGAATTTGGGGGGGAGACCTCTCATTTTGGAAACCGGCCGATTGGCCAAGCAAGCAAACGCGGCCGTCATGGTCCGCTACGGAGATACGGCGGTGCTTTGTACGGTTACGGCCTCTTCGGAGCCCAAGGACTTGGACTTTTTCCCGTTGACGGTCAATTATGAAGAGAAACTTTATGCAGTCGGTAAAATTCCCGGTGGCTTCATTAAACGGGAAGGACGTCCGAGCGAAAAGGCCATTTTGGCTAGCCGCTTGACCGACCGTCCGATTCGCCCGCTGTTCCCGGAAGGATTCCGTAACGACGTGCAAATCGTAAACCTGGTCATGAGCGTGGATCAAGACTGCGAGCCGGAAATTGCGGCAATGATTGGGACTTCTGCAGCGCTGAGCATTTCCGATGTTCCGTTTAACGGGCCGATCGGCGGCGTAGCGGTTGGACGGGTTAACGGGCAATTCGTGATTAATCCGGACGTGGCTGAGCAAGAAGCCAGTGACATTTACGTGGTTGTAGCCGGTACCAAAGACGCCATCATGATGGTGGAGGCGGAAGCCAACGAAGTGCCTGAAGAGGTGATGCTCGAGGCGATCATGTTCGGCCATGATGAAATCAAGAATATCGTTGCCGTCATCGAAGAGCTCGTGAAAGTAGCCGGCAAAGAGAAGATGCAAGTGAAGCTCCATAAAGTGAATGAAGATGTGAACCGGGAAGTTCGCGCTTTGGCCCAGGATCGTCTGGTTGAAGCCGTGAAAATTGCCGAGAAGCATGCACGTCAGGATGCGATTGATGCCATCAACGATGAAACGGTGGCTCATTTCGAAGAGAAATACATAGAATCGCCGGAATTGCTTGCCGATGTGAAGGAAGTCTTGCATGACATCGTTAAGGAAGAAGTACGCCGGTTGATTACCCATGATAAAGTGCGTCCTGACGGTCGTAAATTGGAAGAAATTCGTCCGATCGAATGCGATATTAATCTGTTGCCACGTACGCATGGCTCCGGTCTGTTTACCCGCGGTCAAACGCAAGCGTTGAGCGTATGTACGCTGGGGGCACTGGGTGACGTTCAAATTCTTGACGGCATCGATCTGGAAGAATCCAAGCGCTTTATGCACCATTATAACTTCCCGCCGTTCAGCGTTGGTGAAGCTCGTCCACTCCGGGCTCCGGGCCGCCGCGAAATCGGTCACGGCGCTCTAGGCGAACGCGCGTTGTCGAAGGTGATTCCGCCGGAAACCGAATTCCCGTATACGATTCGTCTTGTATCGGAAGTATTGGAATCCAACGGTTCGACGTCCCAAGCGAGCATCTGCGCCAGCACGCTGGCCATGATGGATGCGGGCGTTCCGATCAAAGCTCCGGTTGCCGGGGTGGCGATGGGTCTGATTAAAGACGGCGAGCACGTGTCTATCCTGACTGACATTCAAGGGATGGAAGATCATCTCGGCGACATGGACTTCAAAGTGGCAGGCACTTCGGAAGGCGTTACGGCTATTCAAATGGATATCAAGATCGACGGAATCGACCGGCAGATTTTGACCGATGCTTTGAAACAAGCCCGAGAAGGTCGGATGTTTATCCTGTCCAAAATGATGGAGCGCATTCAAAAGCCGAAGGAGCATTTGTCCCCTTACGCGCCGAAGATCGTTATCATGCACATCAATCCGGACAAGATCCGCGATGTCATCGGGGCAGGCGGCAAGATCATCAACAAGATCATCGAGGAAACCGGCGTGAAAATCGATATCGAACAAGACGGCCGCGTATTTATCGCTTCTACGAACGAAGAGATGAACAGCAAAGCGCGTTCGATTATCGAAGGGATCGTCAAGGAAGTCGTGGTCGGTGAAATTTATGTAGGTACCGTCAAACGGATTGAAAAATTCGGCGCTTTCGTCGAGATTTTGCCGGGGAAAGACGGTTTGGTGCATATTTCCCAGTTGTCCACGGAACGCGTAGCTAAAGTGGAGGACGTCGTGGCGATCGGTGATACGGTAACTGTCAAGGTAACCGAGATCGACAACCAAGGACGGATCAATCTTTCCCGCAAAGCGGTACTAACCGCAGAAACGGAAAAATCCTCTTCCAACTAAATAACGCAGCTTGACGACGCAGGCCATCCTTGCGGGAAAAGAGACAGAATGAATCAATTCTGGCTCTTTTTTAATGCTTCCGGAAAGGAAGCATATCTACGGGCTTGTCAACATATGATGGGGACAAAAACCGTTTGAGGGGATGAGCTTCAGCATGGGTCGGAACAAGTTTGCGGTCATCGCGATATGCATTGCCTTTGTCATGATACTGGGGCAGTTTGCTGGCATTCGGGCTTTTGTCGCGGAAAGCTCAGAGGGAGAGGGCGGCAGCTTCGCCTTCCGCCTGATTAACGACCTGGCCGGAGGCCCTGGCGCTAAAGGCTTGCAAGATCAAGAAAGCGGCGGGGCTACGAAGGCTCCAGATCCACTTCTGGCTCAAATCCGAGATGAGGCCGCAAAGCGGCGGATTGCGCCGGTGGACGCCGTCGTCGACCGGGTCTGGAAAGCCATTCCCGGTTATAACGGCCGTGAGGTGGATATTGAACTCACCTACGCCAAGGCCAAGCAGCAACCAGAAGGTGCTGAAATCGAATACGTATATCGCGAGCTGAAACCGAAGGTGAATCTGGATGATCTGGGTGCCCAGCCGATATACCGGGGGAATCCGAATAAGCCGATGGCGGCGCTGATGATCAATGTCGCCTGGGGCAACGAATATCTTGTGCCTATGCTTGATACGTTGGATAAGTCGAAGGTGAAAGCTACCTTCTTCCTCGATGGCAGCTGGTTAAAGAAGAATGAAGAGATGGCCGCTGAAATCAAGCGGCGGGGTCATCAAATTGAAAATCATGCCTACTCGCATCCGAATATGAGCGAGTTGGAAGTAACCCGGGCTCGTCTCGAGATCTCCAAGACGAAAGACCTGTTGAAGGAGAAGCTGGGCGTGGAGAACCGCTGGTTTGCTCCGCCTTCGGGCGATTATAATATGCAAACCGTTAAACTGGCAGCAGAACAAGGGCTCAAGACGGTCTTGTGGACCTTGGATACAGTGGATTGGAGAAACCCGCCGGCATCCAGCATCATCAGTAAGATCGGCAGCAAGGTGGAGCCGGGAACGCTCATTCTGATGCATCCGACGGCATCCAGCCGGGATGCGATTGAGGGGATGATTCAGGCCATCCGAAGTAAAGGGCTGACGCTAGGCACGGTAGAGCAGACGTTGTCGCCGGACCGGATCGAAGCCGAGGTTCCTCAGAGTTGAGCTTGCCGCCTTTTTTTGGTAGGATAGGGATGCATTTATTAACGATGCACAGAAATGCTTTGCAAAACATTTAGGAGGGCCTCTCGTGAAGAAAACGCAATTGAAAAACGGCCTTCGGGTGGTTATGGAGAAAATACCGACTTGTCGTTCTGTCTCGTTCGGTATTTGGGTCAAAACCGGCTCCCGCAATGAGAGCCCTGAACGGGGCGGAATTTCACATTTCATCGAACACATGTTATTTAAAGGTACGGAGCGGTACAGCGCCAAGGATATCGCAGAGCAATTTGATGCGATCGGCGGGAATGTAAACGCATTTACGTCAAAGGAATATACCTGTTATTATGCCAAAGTGCTGGATGAGCATTTACCGATCGCGGTTGACGTGTTGTCGGACATGTTTTTCCGTTCCTTGTTCGATGCGGAAGAGTTGCGGAAAGAGAAGAACGTGATCGTCGAAGAAATCTCCATGTACGAAGATACGCCAGACGATATGGTGCACGACCTCGTGTCACAGGCGGCTTACGGGGAACATCCGCTGGCGCTGCCGATTTTAGGAACCGAGGAGCAGCTTCGCGCAATGGAATCCGAGCATCTTCGGGAATATATGCGGGAGCACTACACGATCGAGAACACGGTCATCAGCGTTGCCGGCAACATAGACGATCACGTGATCGATCTGCTAGAGAAATATTTCGGAGACTTTTCGAACCGAGGAAGTTCCAGCGCGTTGGAATCACCCGATTTTCTTGGTGGACTCCGATTTCATCGCAAGAAAACAGAGCAGAACCATATTTGCTTATCTTTTCCGGGATTATCGGTTGGCGAAGAGAAGCAGTACGCCATGGTGCTGCTTAACAATGCGATTGGCGGTGGCATGAGTTCGCGCCTCTTCCAGGAGATTCGCGAGAAACGCGGTTTGGCGTATTCCGTGTACTCCTATCATAGCTCGCATGCAGACAGCGGATTATTTACGGTTTACGCAGGAACCGCGCCTCGCCAGACCAAGGAAGTGCTGGACTTGACCAAGGAGATCCTGCACGACGTATCGGTCAACGGGATTACCGTCGGTGAGCTGAGTAAAGGCAAGGAACAATTGAAGGGGAGCTTGATCTTGAGCCTGGAGAGCACCGGAAGCCGGATGAATCGACTCGGCAAGAACGAGTTGATGCTCGGCAGACATTATACCTTGGATGAAATGATCGCCCGGATCGAGGCGGTGACGATGGACGATGTCAATCAGGTGATGAAGGCTATGTTTAGCCAACCGTTTTCGCTTGCGATGGTGGGTTCCTCGGATCGTGTGATTTCGGGAGTAAGGAGAGATGAACTTGTCGTTTGAAGTACAAATTAACCGTTTAGCGGGAAATGAAGATATTGAACTGCCTCGCAAAATGTCGGAGCTAGCCTCCGGCTTTGACCTCTATGCTGCCGTTACGGAGCAACTGACGCTCCAGCCGGGGCAACGTGCCCTCGTGCCGACCGGGATCGCCATTGCGATGCCCGGCGGCCTAGAGGCGCAAATCCGTCCGCGCAGCGGTCTGGCCTTTAAGCACGGGATTACGTGTCTAAACACGCCGGGTACGATCGATGCCGATTATCGCGGCGAAATTAAGGTACTGCTGATCAACCTCGGGCAGGAGCCGTTTGTGATTCAGCGGAATGAACGGATTGCACAGATGGTGTTCCAGATCGTTCCTGAGGTGAATCTCGTTCAAGTGGACGAGCTGTCTGAGACCGTTCGCGGCGACGGTGGATTTGGCCATACGGGAACGAAGTAAAGCGTAGGAGCAAAGGGCATATTTGAACCTGCATTTCTTCTGTAGGTAACTAGTGGATAAGGGTAAAAAAGGTTCTTATTTTCGGTTAAGCAGGGGTTATAGCCGAAATAAAGGACTTTTTTACCCTTATTTTCATTCATCGCTCTTAAAAGTTGCTTAATAGGCCCAGTTCAGCTCAGAATTAAGCCCTAAATGTCCTCTATTATTGAGATTTAGAGGGATTTGGTTGAAATAGCGACCTAAATGTCCCTTGTTTTCTCCAGGACTAGTACATGAGAGAAACCGCCCAACACCGCACGATCTTATACTATTGTGGCTATTCCCTTGAACTGCAGCAGATGCGATCTCCTTTAACTTCTCCATTTGGGCGTCTCGTTCTTCAATAATGTCTTGGCGCCGAACTAACCCTCCGTATGGTCTCGTAAATCTACAGCTACATTCCGAATGTTCTTCTTCTCCTGCACCCCATCATTTTTAACCAATGTTCATTTTTCACAGCAGGTACTCCCTTGGAAAGCGCGATTAATAGCTGTGAAGGCGTAAGCCCACCCAACTCGACAACAAGATCACCTCGTTGTAATGACGCCATTGTCCTTATAACAACCGGGCCTTGGGGCGTCCAATATAAAGGTAAATCCAAGTATAGCAGGGAGGGTAAATAAGAGCTGATACCGGTGTGAGGATCTTGAAGTTACACCATAAGTTCTTCAAAAGCAAAGAAAAAGCGGCTTGATAAACGGGAGTCATCGTGCTGCGATGACGATTTACATATCCTGGATCCTCCCTTTTCACCACTTCGTGGGCAACGGCATAAGATGCTCTATACTGTGTTGCTTGGAAGGAGTGCCGTCTAAGAATGCTGACTGGAATAACGATTGTATTCCTCGGTGGTGACGCCAGGCAGGTGGAGGTCATCAACAAATGTCTGGAACTAGACGCAACGGTACGGGTTGTTGGCTTTGATCGGTTGGAGACCCCGCTGAAGGGAGTATCGCAGGAGACGTTAAGTCCAGGATTGCTGGCCGGTGCCGACGTCATCATCCTTCCGGTAATCGGTTGCGATGACCACGGCGTTGTCCCAGCGCCGTTCTCTGCGGAACAACTGGTCATCAAACACGAATGGTTCGCAGCTATTCGAAAAAGCACACTGGTCTATACCGGGATTGCCAAAAGCTTCTTGAAGCAAATGAGCACGGATCACGGTTTCCAGATCATCGAGGTGCTCGATCGTGACGACGTCGCCATCTATAACTCGATTCCGACAGCGGAAGGCGCCGTGATGATGGCGATCCAGAATACGGACATTACCATTCACGGTTCGACTTGCATCGTGCTGGGGATTGGGCGAACAGGTTTTACGCTGGCGGCTACGCTGCAGGGTTTGGGAGCGAATGTAAGGGTAGGGGTACGCCGGGAAGACGACGTGGCCAGAGCGGTGCAAATGGGCTGGAAGCCTTTTGCCACAAGGGATTTGGCCGCTAACGTAGCGGATGTTGACTTGATTTTTAATACGATTCCGACTATGATAGTCACAGCGCAAATCATCTCGAAACTGCCCCGCACGGCGGTGATCATCGACCTTGCTTCGGCGCCTGGTGGGACGGATTTCCGTTTCGCCGAGAAGCGCGGAGTCAAGGCGATTTTAGCCCCTGGCATCCCCGGTATCGTCGCTCCCAAAACGGCTGGAATTATTATGGCAAATACGATTTGTCAGTCGATTTTGGATGAGTATTTATTACGGGGGGATGAACAGTGAATTGGCAGGGAAAAACGGTAGGTTACGCCATTACGGGCTCGCATTGTACGTTTGCTGAGGTGATGCCTCAGATTCAGCGTTTTGTTGACGGAGGGGCGAAGGTTGTGCCGATCATATCCCAGTCGGTGCTTACGACCGACACCCGTTTCGGTAAATCAGAAGATTGGCGTAAACAGTTGAAAGATATTACAGGGAATGATATTATTTCTTCAATTGTCGAAGCTGAACCGCTGGGTCCAAGCAAGCTGCTCGACGTTTTGGTTATCGCGCCCTGCACGGGAACGAGCACGAGCAAGTTGGCTAACGCCGTTACGGACAGTCCCGTGCTTATGGCGGCGAAAGCCCAACTGCGAAACGGGCGTCCACTCGTCATCGCGGTGTCGACTAATGACGGTTTAGGTTTTAATTTGGCGAACATCGCTAAATTAATCGTGGCTAAAAACGTGTATTTCGTTCCATTCGGTCAAGATAATCCGATCGGTAAACCGAATTCGCTGGTAGCCAATATGGAACTGGTACCTGAAGCTTGCTATGCTGCGCTTGAAGGCAAACAGCTGCAACCGCTGATTATCGAACGCTTTCATGGGTAATCGGCAGCAGAGGGCATGCCAGGTGCTCAAGTAACCCATGCAGGCCGTTACACGCCGCGATTTTCTCAGGACGGACTCAACAACAAAGGTAGAAAGTATCGGAACAATTTGCTCAAAGGCGCAGCATGGAATGCCGTTTACAATC
This sequence comes from Paenibacillus rhizolycopersici, assembly GCF_014947195.2. Classification (NCBI taxonomy): domain Bacteria; kingdom Bacillati; phylum Bacillota; class Bacilli; order Caryophanales; family Paenibacillaceae; genus Paenibacillus; species Paenibacillus rhizolycopersici. The sequence goes on from NZ_JADCNN020000015.1 coordinate 39,777, forward strand.
GCGGAGATCATTGCGGCGAAGGGGTATGTTTTCGAAGCTCTGGGTTCGTTAATCTTACTAAATCTTACGGAATGAAGTCATCGCTTTACTCCGCACTTATTAACTGGAGGAATATCCATGCGCATTTTGGTGCAAAAATTTGGTGGCACGTCTCTTTCAACGAAGGAAGCAAGAGACCATGTCATCTCACACGTACGCCGGGAACTGGATAACGGTTTCCGGCTCGTCGTGGTGGTTTCGGCCATGGGCCGCAAAGGCGATCCTTACGCGACAGATACTTTGCTTGATTTGGTTGCCGAGGGGGATGGCTATTTGCCGCCTCGCGAACAAGATTTGTTAATGGCTTGTGGTGAAATTATTTCCGCAGCCAAACTATGCAGTCTGTTAACCGAGCGGAACATTTCCTCCGTCGTGTTAACCGGAGCCCAAGCCGGTTTCCGAACGGACAGCCAGTACGGCAATGCAAGAATTCTGGATATCGTCCCTACAAGGGTGCTGGAAGAACTGCAGCAGAAGGATGTCGTAATCGTGACGGGATTTCAGGGTCAAAATCAGGGCGGCGATTTCACGACGTTGGGACGCGGAGGTAGCGATACATCCGCAACGGCCTTGGGAGCTGCGTTGCACGCTGAGATGGTCGACATATACACGGACGTGAATGGGATATTAACCGCGGATCCGCGGATCGTCGAGGATGCGAAGCCGCTGGAATACGTCAGCTACGCAGAAATCTGCAACATGGCGCATCAGGGCGCGAAGGTCATTCACCCCCGTGCGGTGGAAATCGCGATGCAATCAGGGATCCCTGTTCGCGTGCGATCGACTTTTTCGCAGGGAGAAGGAACGCTGGTCGCTAACCCCGAAGGGTTTAAGGATGTCCAGATCGGGATCGTAGACCGTTACGTGACTGGGATCGCTTACGTGGCGAACGTGACGCAGATTCGGGTGGAATCGGCTGGAAAGGGCCCGGATAACCTGCAATTGCAAGTGTTTAAGACGATGGCGGAGAATGACATCAGCGTTGATTTTATTAATGTGACCCCGACAGGCGTCGTTTATACCGTGTTTGACAAAGATTCGGCCAAGGCTGAAGCGGTATTGAAGTCGTTGGAGCTTTCACCTCAAATCTGCACCGGCTGTGCCAAGGTTTCGGTCATCGGCGGCGGGATTAACGGGGTACCGGGGATTATGGCAAAGATTGTCGAAGCATTGACCGAGCATGGGATTCAAATTCTGCAATCGGCAGATTCGAATACCACGATTTGGGTGCTGGTGCATAAGGACGATATGGTGCAAGCGCTGCGGGCGTTGCATGCCAAATTCGAACTGGGTCGTTAACCCTCGAAATCGTTGGATCGCATAGGGAAAAGGCAGGGAATGCTGATAGGGCAGTAATAATAAAGCGAAGCGGGAGACGGGAGGAGGAAATGGCGTGATTGATTTCGGAAGAGTAATTACAGCCATGGTAACGCCTTTTAATGATCAAGGGAAAATTGACTGGGACCAGACCGCAAGCCTGATCGACTATTTGGTGGAGGAGCAACAGTCCGACAGCCTTGTCGTAAGCGGAACAACGGGAGAGTCCCCTACGCTAACGGACGAAGAAAAGCTTGAATTATTTGCCTTTACGGTGAAGCATGTGGCCGGGCGCTGCAAAATCATCGCTGGCACAGGCAGCAACGATACTGCTCACTCCGTAAATTTGACGCGTGAAGCCGAAAAATGCGGCGTTGACGGAATCCTGCTGGTCGCCCCGTACTATAATAAGCCGAATCAGGAAGGCCTTTTCCGCCATTTTGAAGCGATCGCGGCCGTTACGAGCTTGCCGATCATTCTGTATAACGTACCGAGCCGTACGGTGGTCAGTTTAAGCGTAGATACGACGCTGCGGCTGGCGAAGATTCCTAACATTGTGGCTACCAAGGAATGCGCGCCGCTCGATCAAATTGCCACGATCGTATCTCAGGCACCAGACCATTTTAGAGTATACTCGGGGGATGATGCTTCTGCACTGCCGGCGATGGCAGTGGGGGCTTACGGCGTCATCAGCGTCGCCAGCCATGTTGCTGGCCGCACGATTAAAGAGATGGTCGTTCAATTCTTCAACGGACATGTCGATGAAGCAAGTCGTTTGCATCGGGAGCTCCTGCCGTTATTCAAGGTTTTGTTCGAGTGCCCGAATCCGGTTGCGGTGAAATATGCGTTAAACGAGACCGGTCATCCCGTTGGTTCAGTGCGGCTGCCGCTTGTACCGCCGAATGAAGAAGAAGCGTTGCGGATTCGCAGCATGCTCTAAACGGTTCCATCTTGCTTTTTAACCAAAAATGTGCTGCATTTCCATAAACCGATGCCTTCAACGAAGGCATCGGTTTTTTTGTCATGGTGCAAGGTAACGTTAAACGTAGGTAAAGCATCTGACTTGTTTTTTGCCAATTTAATCATGTATAATGATTTCAAGTGACTGGGTGCGGTGAATTTTTAAATTAAATGGCTCGTTCAAGAGAATGGCTTACATCAGCAAGCGAAGGCGGAGTTCGTTATGCTAAATCGCTGTAAGCTGGATGAAGCAATGTGGCATTACCATAGCTTGATTGAACAACCATTTAGATGATGATTTGGAGACACGACCAGACCGTCTTGATCGAGGCGGTTGTTTATTCCTGCAATCAAAGATTGGTAATCAAACGCAGTGGTCGGAGCCATTTCCATAGGAATTTTCGATACAACGTCCAAAATAATTAGGAGGGTTAGATTCACTTGTCTAAAAAAATGAATAATGAAAAATTGACGATTTTCGCATTGGGCGGCGTCGCAGAAATTGGGAAGAACATGTATGTCGTTCAATATGCCAATGACATCGTGGTCATCGACTCCGGGCTTAAGTTTCCGGAAGAGGACATGCTTGGCATCGACATCGTCATTCCCGATATCACTTACTTGACGGAGAACCGCGATAAAGTAAGAGGCATCGTGCTGACGCACGGACACGAAGACCATATCGGCGGTTTGCCATATGTGTTGAAGAACTTAAACGTTCCGGTTTACGGAACAAAACTGACTTTAGGGCTTGTCGAGAATAAGCTGAAGGAAGCGGGGCTGCTTGGCGAAACGAAACGCGTGCTGATCAACGCCGATTCCGTGATCGAGCTCGGAACGACGATGAAAGCTTCGTTCTTCCGGACAAATCATAGTATTCCGGATTCGGTTGGCGTATGCATCGAAACCCCGGAAGGCAACGTGGTTCATACCGGCGACTTCAAATTTGATCATACCCCAGTCAATGATCAATATGCGGACTTGCACCGGATGGGCGAAATCGGGAAAAATGGGGTTTTAGCACTTTTATCGGATAGCACCAATGCGGAGAGACCGGGCTTCACGCCTTCGGAGAAGAATGTCGGCATCGTTCTTAGCGATATTTTTCATAAAGCGAAGCAACGCGTCGTTGTGGCGACTTTCGCCTCCAACGTGCACCGCATTCAACAAGTCATCGACGCGGCGTACGCAACGAACCGGAAGCTGACGATTATCGGACGCAGCATGGTTAACGTCGTAACGATTGCAGAAGAACTTGGTTATTTGAACGTTCCGGACGGAATCATCATCGAGCCGGAGGAAGTTAACAAGATGGCGGCGGACCGCGTAGTCATTCTGTGCACGGGCAGCCAAGGGGAACCGATGTCCGCTTTAACGCGGATGGCTCGCTCGACGCACCGGAAGGTCGATATCCTTCCCGGGGATACGGTTATCATCGCGGCAACTCCAGTACCGGGCAATGAGAAGTATGTTGGACGGACGATCGACGAGCTGTTCCGCCTCGGCGCGGAAGTCATTTACAGCGGATCGAACTCCGGCGTGCACGTATCGGGTCACGGCAGCCAAGAAGAATTGAAGCTGATGCTGAATTTGATGCGGCCTAAATATTTCATTCCGATCCACGGGGAATACCGGATGCTGCGCAGACACGCGCTACTCGGCGAGTCGGTTGGCGTGGAGCCGGATAACATTTTCCTGGTTGATATCGGGGATACCATCGAGATTCAGAACGGCGTAGCCCGTAAAGCAGGGAAAGTGCCTGCCGGCAACGTGCTGATCGATGGACTTGGCGTTGGCGACGTCGGCAATATCGTTTTGCGCGACCGCAAGCTGTTGTCCCAAGACGGCATCCTGGTTGTCGTCGTTACGCTTAGCAAGCAGGACGGTACGATCGTGTCCGGTCCGGATATCATTTCCCGTGGCTTCGTTTATGTCCGTGAATCGGAAGGGCTTCTGGATGAGGCGAATCGGATCGTATCCAGCACGCTCGAGAAGCTGATGAGCGAGAACGTGAACGAGTGGGCATCGTTGAAAACCAACGTCAAGGATGCGCTCGGCCGATTCTTGTATGAGCAAACGCGCCGTAGACCGATGATCTTGCCGATCATTATGGAAGTATAACAATCGTATAGCACACAGTCGCCTCTTTTCCTGCCGGTAATTGGACGGTTCCTTGCAGGAGAGGAGGCTTTTTCATGTTTTGTATAGAGTGAAGAAGGTTGTCGGCATACTAAGGGCTGCGTAGCGTAACGAGACTTCGTCGGATATGCCGACACCGAAAGGAAGGCTTGACCATGAACAAGGACCTGAGCAAATCAACCGTTCGCAGCGAATCCGAGCTGCCGCCAAACGAGGCCGAGAAGAAAGAGGCCACGGTACCGGAAATGATTCAACAGCTGGGACAAACAGCGGTACCAACACCAGGTGAATCCAATGTTTATTGCTTGACGATCATCGGTCAGATCGAAGGGCATTTGGTATTGCCGCCGCAAAATAAAACAACCAAATACGAGCATTTGATTCCTCAATTGGTTGCGGCTGAACAGAATCCACGGATCGAAGGACTGTTAATTATTCTCAATACGGTAGGGGGCGATGTGGAGGCGGGGCTTGCGATCGCGGAGATGATCGCTTCCTTGTCCAAACCGACCGTTACTGTCGTCATCGGAGGGGGACATAGCATCGGGGTTCCGATTGCGGTGGCTTCCGATTATTCGCTAATTGCCGAAAGCGCGACGATGACCATTCATCCCATTCGCATGACGGGGCTTGTCATCGGGGTACCCCAGACGTTCGAATATATCGAGAAAATGCAGGAGCGTGTCGTGCGGTTCGTCACGACACACTCGCATATCACAGAGGAGTTGTTCAAGGAGCTGATGTTCAAAACCGGAGAATTAAATCGGGACATCGGAACTGCAGTTGGAGGCAATGATGCCGTGAAGTATGGGCTTATCGATGCGATCGGAGGTATCGGCGAGGGGTTGACCCAGCTGAATTCGTTGATCGAATCCCGGAGACAAGCGGGAGGGATCACACAATGACCCATTACACCATTCTTCCGGAAGAAGCCTACTGGGAAAATGCAGAGAATCAAGAGGCGTACGGAGAAATCGAGTTGAACGGCGTACTGATGCAGGTGCGGATGGAAGCCGGTAACCGGGCGACGATCGTACGGTTGCTGCGCTGCCAACTGGAGGATTATTTGAACCCGGAGCTGGCGCCCGGGCGGCAAATCGCTTTTTTTCCAACTTTATTGAAATGAGATAAATGCCGTCAACGGTATCTTCTCTAGGTCCCCCCTCGGTGATTATGGTATAATATTCATCTAGGGGGTGTTTTCGTTTGCCACGGAAACGGAAGAAGAAGAAGGCTGCCATTGGCAGCATGCTCAAATACGAAATATACGGAATCATCCTGATTACCTTATCCATTATCGCATTGTCCGGGGAGGCTGCCGTAGGAAGAACGTTATCGAAAATGGCCGCGTTGATCCTCGGCAAATTTTATTTTGTGATCCCTGTGATCGGCATTTACATAGGACTAGCTGTCATGATTAATCGAAAATGGCCTAATCGCTGGAACGCCCGCCGCAGCGGCGTGCTGCTGGCAGTGCTGTCGCTGACGTTGATGAGTACGATTTCGGCCATGCAGCATAAACTGGCTCCGGCAGTCCCTTTGTCTACGGGCAACGTTCTCGGCCAGATTCATCGCGATTTGCAAGCGGCGCTGTTTCAGCCCGCTGTGAGCGATTCTGGGATGAGCTTGCTGGGGCTGGATATCAGCGGCGGTTATGTCGGCGCCCTGGAATTCGCCTTGCTTTACTCTCTGTTTGGCATGGCCGGTGCCAAGCTGATTATGATCGTGCTGCTGGCCATCAGCTTTATGCTGGTCACAGGACTGTCCTACGTTGATCTATTCCGAATATTGCGTTCTAAATTGGCCGTGTTAGGCGAGAGTCTTGGGAAGAAAATGCGGATGCTGCGTCCTGTACCGGTACGCGGCAAAGCCAAGCGGGTAGAGAAATCGACCCCGGCGGTAACCTCTTACGATGATCCGGAGGAGGAACCTCACGATAATGACGAGGCTGTAATTGCTTCAACTCGGAAGAAGCCGGTATTTTTCCAATTGCTGAATTTTAAGGGAAGACCGGATGAACCAGGGATAGAACCGCCAAATCCGGATGAACAGGGAGATGTCGAGGCTGCCGAACATACCGCTGAAGCGGAAATCAATTGGAATGAGCTGAATTACATCGGCAAGGAAGAAGGGACGGAGAGAGGTCAACTGGAGGATCATCGCGGCAACGACACCGGCCCGATCATCCGCGATTTCTTCGATCATATTCAACGGGAAGGCCTGCACCACGATGAGGATGGAGAAGAAGCCGAGCGAGGTATCCCCGACCTCCATGACGATTCCTTAGCAGAGCGGGAAGCTGACGATGCGTTTGACGACGCATTAGCAGGGAACGCCGATGCTGTGAACCGTGGCGAGTCAGGACTCGAAGGAGAGGGTGGCGTTGTTAGCCCTAGCGAAGAAATAGCTCCGCCCCCTCCGCCTAAACCGGCACCGAAGCCGTATAAAATGCCTTCCTTCCGGCTTCTCTCCAAACCGGCCGGAGCGGGCAAATCCGGTGATCAAGCCGATTACATGCAGACCGCCCGCAAGCTGGAGGCCACGCTCGAAAGCTTTGGCGTTCGAGCTCGGGTGCTGGAGGTTGTGCGCGGACCGGCGGTGACGCGCTACGAAATTCAGCCGGATATCGGCGTGAAGGTCAGCCGAATCGTCAATTTGACGGACGATATTGCCTTGGCCTTAGCCGCTAAAGATATCCGTATGGAAGCGCCGATTCCGGGCAAATCCGCAATCGGCATCGAGGTGCCGAACAACGAGGTATCGCTGGTCACGATGCGTGAGGTGATGGAGACACCGACGTTTATGGATGCGGAATCGAAGCTGAGCATTGCTTTCGGGCGCGATATTTCCGGTCAGACGATCGTCGGAAACCTGGCGAAAATGCCTCACCTTCTGGTAGCCGGAGCGACGGGCTCAGGGAAATCGGTATGCATTAACGGCATTATCACCAGCATCTTGTTCAAAGCAAAGCCGGATGAAGTGAAATTTATGATGGTCGACCCCAAAATGGTCGAGCTCAATGTCTATAACGGGATTCCTCATCTGTTGACCCCTGTTGTCACGGATCCCCGGCGAGCTTCGTTGGCACTTAAGAAAATCGTCGTTGAGATGGAGAAACGTTATGAGTTGTTCTCCAAATCGGGAGCACGGAACATTGAAGGCTACAATCACATGATGGCGGATCGACCGGAGGCCATCTTGCCTTACATCGTGGTCATCGTGGACGAGCTGGCGGACTTGATGATGGTCGCGGCCAGCGATGTCGAAGATGCCATCGCGCGGCTGGCACAAATGGCCCGTGCTGCCGGCATCCATCTGATTATTGCCACGCAGCGGCCGTCGGTCGACGTCATTACCGGCGTCATCAAAGCCAACATCCCGTCGCGGATCGCGTTTGGGGTATCCTCTCAGGTGGATTCACGGACGATCCTCGATATGGCGGGCGCCGAGAAGCTGCTAGGTCGCGGGGACATGCTCTATATGCCGATGGGCGCCTCTAAGCCGATACGGGTGCAAGGCGCGTTTATGAGCGACCAGGAAGTTGAGACCATCGTAGGTTTTGTGCGGGGGCAAGGTCAAGCCGAATATGACGAAAGCTTGGTTCCCGAGGTCGACGATGAAGTGCACGAGGCGGAAGAGGTGTTGGACGAGCTTTATGATCAAGCCGTCCAGATCGTGCTAGAAGCGAAGCAAGCCTCCGTTTCGCTGTTACAGCGGCGGATGCGCGTCGGCTATACCCGGGCTGCGCGACTGATCGATTCCATGGAAGCGCGAGGGATCGTCGGACCTTATGAAGGCAGTAAACCAAGAGAAGTATTAATGTCAATGGAGCAATACAAAATGGGAAGGATCTCCTCCTGATCTGTCAGGATTAGGGGAATCCTTCCCCTTTCTTTTTTTAGGAGTACTCGAAACTTAGGGTGCATAGGAAGGGACGACGCTTGTCATACTAAAGTCACCCATCCTTGTTGAACAACTTCTAAAAAGAGAGGTAGAGCTAAACATATGAAGAAAGCGAAGATCTGGTTTGCCTCCGGTTTAGTGCTGCTTTTGTTCGGAATCGGATACGGAGCGAACGTACTCCGGCATACGCTTGACGAAGGCAAAGTCAATACCTATAAAGCACAGCCCGCGTTCAGTGAGCAGGTTATCGATTATGGGGCATTCGGGAAAGACGTGTATGAGCTGCAGGGGAGGCTTTCTTATCTTGGTTTTTACCACGGTAAGTTAGACAGCTACTTTGGTCCCAAGACGCGTGACGCCCTCAAATGGTTCCAGTCGGAGTTTGGGATGGAGGCGGATGGCCTCGCTGGCCCAAAAACGAAGTTAAAGCTTTACAACGCCACGAAAAACTGGAAGCCAGGCATGGAATACGCCAATGCCGGTGGGGCGGCGAAACCTCAAACCGGAACGGGAAATAAAACCGGTGGAGAGGGTGGCGGTGCAGGTAAAGTGAAAGCGGAATCCGCGGATCTATCCGCCTCCAACGCCATGGGATTGTCGGAGAACGATTTGCGGATTATGGCTAACGCCGTTTACGGGGAGTCGCGCGGCGAGCCGTTTGAAGGCCAGGTTGCCGTAGCGGCGGTGATCTTGAACCGGGTGAAGTCGCCGAGTTTTCCTAACACCGTGTCCGGCGTCATCTTTCAGCCTGGCGCATTTACGGCTGTTGCGGACGGTCAAATCTGGCTGGAGCCTAACGAACAAGCCCGCAAAGCCGTACAGCAGGCGCTAAATGGCTGGGATCCGTCGGGAGGCTGCATTTACTATTTCAACCCAAGAACGGCGACCTCGAAATGGATCTGGTCGCGACCGCAGGTCAAGACGATCGGAGAGCATATTTTCTGTATGTAAATAGTTGATTATCGAAGGAGCAGCCGCTTGTCGTCAGGTTGCTTCTTTCCTTTGAATTGGTATAGAATGGAACTGACTTTCTAGTAAAGGAGTTTTGGGTTTGAACAAAACGCGATTTGAGCGCGGCTCCGTAGGCCATATCCGGCTTCACGTCCTGCCGACCAACCGATTCAAAACATTTGCCATTTCCCTCTACGCGGGATTGCCGCTGCAAGAGCAAACGGTAACCGCTACCGCCCTCACTCCGTTCGTGCTGCGCCGAGGTACGGAATCCTACCCGGAAACCACGCAGTTCCGCGAGCAGCTCGAGCATATGTATGGGGCGGGCTTCGGCTTTGATGTATATAAACGTGGCAACTACCAGATGGTTCAGTTCCGGATGGATACGATCAACGATTCTTTCGTGAAGAGCAACCATTCGCTCCTCGGCCAAAGCTTCGCTTTCCTTGGCGAAGTCGTGACCAAACCGGCCAAGGAAAACGGTGCCTTCCGCTCGACATACGTCAATTCGGAACGGGAGTCGGTCCGCAAGAAGCTGGAAGGGATCATCAACGATAAAATTCGTTACGCCGCTGAACGCTGCACAGAAGAGATGTTTAAGGACGATCCGTACCGTCTTCACCCGCTTGGAGAGCGGAGCCAATTGGACGGAATTACGCCGGAGTCTTTGTACGCCTCCTACCAGAACTGGCTGCAGCAGGCTCACATGGACTTGTATGTGGTTGGCGATACGACATTAGCCGAGGTAGAGGAGCTGGTCTCCAAGCATTTCAGCTTGAGTCGATCGATCTCGCCGGAATATGAGCCGGAGCAGGTCCATATCCGAGGCGGTGAAGTTCGGACGGTCAAGGAAGTTCTTGATGTTAATCAAGGCAAATTAAACTTGGGCCTCCGCACGCCGATCACTTACGGAGATGAGCGATACGCTTCTTTGCTGCTGTATAACGGCATTCTCGGTAGCTACCCGCATTCCAAACTGTTTATCAATGTCCGTGAAAAAGAGAGCTTGGCCTATTACGCAGCCTCGCGTTACGACGGGCATAAAGGCATCGTTGCCATTCAATCGGGGATTGAAATCGCCAACTATGAAAAGGCGCTTCGCATTATCGAAGCCCAGCTGGCGAGCATGCGCGACGGAGAAATCAGCGAGCTGGAAATGTCCCAGACCAAGGCGATGATCCGCAACAGCTTACTGGAGATGCAGGATTCCGCTTTTGAAATGATCGCCTATGATTTCAACCGCGTCTTATCCGGCAAAGACCGGCCGGCGGAGGAACTGCTCCGTCAAGTGGAACAGGTGCAGCCGAAGGATGTTGTGGCGGCCGCGGAAACCGTCCAGCTCGATACGATATACTTTTTGACAGGCCAGAAGGAGGGGTAGGCGGATGGAAACGATACGTTACGACGCTTTGCAGGAAACGCTGTATCGCGAAACGATGGAGAACGGACTGCAGGTCTACGTGCTTCCCAAACCGGGCTTCCAAAAAACATACGCCACGTTCTCGACCAAATACGGATCGATCGATAATCATTTCCGGGTAGAAGGGCAGGAAGACATCGCGGTTCCAGATGGCATCGCGCATTTTCTGGAGCATAAGATGTTCGAGGAGCCGGAGGGGGACATTTTTGCCACTTTTGCTTCTCAAGGCGCTTCCGCTAATGCCTTTACCAGCTTCGACCAAACGGTATACCTGTTCTCCGCGACGGAGAACATTCCGGCTAACCTGGAAACGCTGGTCAATTTCGTGCAGCACCCTTACTTTACCGACCAGAACGTCGAGAAGGAAAAAGGGATTATCGGTCAGGAGATCGGCATGTATCGGGATAACCCGGATTGGCGGGTGTATTTCGGCTTGATCGAGGCGATGTATAAGGTGCACCCCGTTCATATCGATATTGCCGGCACGGTGGAATCGATTGGAACGATCACCAAGGAGACGCTGTATACGTGCTACAATGCCTTTTATCACCCTAGCAATATGCTGCTGTTCGTCGTTGGCGGGGTCGATCCCGAAGAAGTGTTTAAGCTGGTCCGGGACAATCAGGAGAAGAAAGAATATAAGCCGCAGGGAACGATTAATCGTCTATTTGAGGCGGAGCCGCAGGGAGTATCCGAGAAACGGCGGGAATCCCGCTTGCCGGTGTCGCAGCCGAAATGCTTGTTCGGTTTTAAGGAGACGCGGCTTGGCTTGACCGGCGAGGAGTTGCTGCGCCGAGACCTCGCCACGAAGCTGGCGCTCGATCTGTTGTTTGGGGCCAGTACGAAGCTGTATCAAAAGCTGTATGACATGGATCTGATCTCCGACAGCTTTGGCCATGAATACAACAGCAATCCCAATTACGCTTTCTCAGCGATCGGTGGAGACACCAAGGATCCGGACCGGATGTTGGCCGTGATTAAAGAAGAGACCGAAGCTCTGCTGGCTTCCGGATTCCATCAAGAAGATTTCGAACGGGCGCGCAAGAAGAAAATCGGCGGTTATTTACGCATGCTGAATTCGCCGGAGAACATCGCTCACGAGTTCACCCGTTACAACTTCCGGGGCGGCGACCTCTTCGCGGTACTGCCGCTTTACGAATCGCTTACTCTGGAAGACATCAATGCACGGTTGCGCGAGCATATCGATTGGGAACAGCTGGCCGTATCGATCGTGGTGAGTCCGTAAATGGCGGTTGATCATGGGTTAGGAAAGAATATCGCGGACATGACCGTACTGATCACCGGGGCAAGCCGAGGGATCGGCGCCGAGGTGGCGCTGCGGTTTGCTTCGGTCGGCATGAACGTGGTCATTCACTATATGAACTCGCACGAGGCGGCGAATGAAGTGGCTCGCAAATGCCTAGAGCTTGGAGCCAAGGCTTATACAGTCGCTGCTGATTTGCGGAGCAAGGAGCAAATTTTGCGGATGAAGGAAAGGCTCGAGAATTACGGGCTGTATCCCGACATTTTGGTTAACAATGCGGGGATCTCGCATTACGCGCTGTTGTCCGATGTAACTGAAGAGGAATGGGACGACGTGATGAACGTCAATTTAAAAAGCGTGTTTCTGTGCAGCCAGATGTTCATGCCGTATATGATCAGTCAGCGCTTTGGGCGGATAATCAACGTGTCCTCGGTTTGGGGAATATCAGGAGGCTCCTGCGAAGCGGTGTACTCAGCGGCAAAGGGCGGAGTTAATTCGTTCACCAAAGCGTTAGCCAAAGAACTGGCCCCCTCCGGCGTCACCGTGAATGCGGTGGCTCCGGGCGCGGTCAAGACGGAGATGATGGAACGCTTTGACGAGGAAGAACTCCGCCAGCTGGAGGAGGATATCCCGGCTGGACGGCTGGGTTCGCCGCAGGAGGTTTCGTCACTTGTTTATTTTTTGGCGTTACCGGAATCGGGTTATATCACGGGACAGATCATTAGCCCGAATGGCGGCTGGATTACCTGATCGCCCCTTGATTCGCAGGTTTTGCTATCCGCATGATTCCGCGGCTCGCGTATAAAACCCACGGGATTTTCGCATATTACGACTGTTGATTTTAAATCGCCAAGCGAAGGAGGATTTAATCATGTCAACGGTACTCAAAAATTTTGATACATGGAAGAAATTCCTGGGTGAACGCGTCGAGCATGCGGAAAAAGCCGGTTTCAGCGAAGAGGCGATCGCCAACCTTGCTTATGAAATCGGTGGTTTTCTGGACGACAAAGTCGATCCGCAAAACGAATCCAACCGTGCCCTCAAAGAAATTTGGGATGTCGGTAGTGAAGAAGAGCGGAAAACCATCGCCCGTTTGATGGTGAAGTTGGCCAAGAAAAACGCATAGTTTGGCACTTGAAAAGCTCCCGTTCCGGGAGCTTTTCCCCCATTTTTCCCACCCGCTTGCCTTTCATTTTCATTTTATATATCATAAAACACATATGAACATGTAATATCAATATTGGTAAGAAATGTTTTGCAAATTGTTTTTGCAAAACAGCAGGAATTAAGACCTATTTTGTCGAATGATGCATGAGGATATGGAGAAGGTGTCTGGGATGGTAGAGAAACAATGGTATCTGGAATACAAAATACATAAGAATCGTCCGGGACTTTTGGGGGATATCGCTTCCATGTTAGGGATGCTGGAGATCAATATATTGACGATCAACGGCGTTGAAGGTAAGACTCGAGGACTACTTCTGGAAACGGACGATGACGGCAAAATCGATCAAGTCAGCCAGTTGTTGAACAAGGTGGACAGCATTACGGTGACCGCTTTACGCAATCCACGGCTTGTCGACTTGTTGGCCGTGCGCCATGGCCGATACATCGACCGGGATTCCGATGACCGTAAGACGTTTCGGTTTACTCGGGATGAACTAGGGATATTGGTTGATTTTCTCGGAGAGGTGTTTAAGCGGGAAGGACATCAGGTGATTGGACTCCGAGGCATGCCTCGCGTTGGCAAGACGGAATCGATTATTGCCGGCAGCGTCTGCGCCATGAAGCGATGGACGTTTGTATCTTCAACGCTCTTACGGCAAACGGTACGCAGCCAATTGTCTGAGAACGAAATGGATCCCCACAATGTATTTATTATAGACGGTATCATCAGTACGTTACGTTCCAATGAAAAGCATCATCAGCTCTTACAGGAGTTGATGTCCATGCCTTCGACCAAAGTCATAGAGCATCCGGATGTATTTGTTAAAGAGTCTGAATACAGTTATGACAATTTTGACATTATTATAGAATTGCGTAACAATCCGGAGGAGCAAATCGTTTACGATACGTTCACGACAATTTATACGGACGATCTGTAAGGGTTTGCCGCATAATTAATCATAGCATAGCAGGAGGTGATGGTCGTGTCGGAATTGGGCCAGCAGTTAAGGGAAGCCCGCCTTGCCAGAGGTTTGTCGCTGGATGATGTACAGGAAATGACGAAGATTCGCAAACGATATTTGGAAGCCATCGAAATGGGTGATTATAAGGTTCTGCCTGGAAGCTTCTATGTTCGGGCTTTTATTAAAACGTATGCGGAAACCGTTGGCTTGGATGCGGACGAACTGCTTGCCGAACATCGGCAAAATGTGCCTTCTTCAGCTCCGGAACCCACGATGGAACCGGTCATTCAAAAACGACGCAGCCGGCAGCACAACGAGCGCAACTCGAAATGGTTGTCCACCACGCTGATGTGGTCGTTTGCCGTGCTGATTTTAATCGTTATTTATATGTATTTCTCGGTCTGGGGCAACAACAAGGATGAAGCCGAGGGGAATAAGGAGCCGGATCCTACACCGGTGACTCAAGGGAAAACGCCAACAAATGGGAATCAAAATGGCACGAATGCGGGGAACGGAACGGCCGGCGATGCCGTGGGCGGAAACAAGGGCGCCGGAAACGGGACGGATACTGTAACGGATCCGGGGACGAACAACGGCACCAATGCAGGTAATATGGGGAATGGGGGCAATGAAACCCCGGGTAATGAACCCGGCAATCAAATTACCGTCGTCCCGGATGGAACAGAAGGCAGCACAACGAAATACAAGATTCAAAATCCCGGAACCCAGCCGGTACAGGTCGTTATAACGGCAAGCGGCGAAAGCTGGGTAGAAGTTCGCAAAGGAAGCAAAAGCGGGGAAAAGCTGTATTTCGGAAAAACCAAAGACGGCGACGTGCTGACGTATGACGTTGTACCGGAAGGTTTGTACATTTTGTCGGGGAATTCGGCTAAGACCGCGATTGCGGTAGCGGAACAACCGATCGAGGACGGCAAGACGACATCCCGTTTCTTCCTGAGTTTGGATGACGGGACTGGCGGCAGTACAGCAGGTAATACGGGGACCGAAACCGACGGCACCGTTACCAACAACGAAACAACGACAGGGAGCGAATAAGCCTAGGCGGGAACCCGGCCAACTGCTTGTTCGAGAACGAAGAGCGCGGTTGAGACCGGTCCGGTCTAACGGCGCTTTTTTGGCTGTCAGGAGACCGCAATGACAGGGATACTCGACTTTGCGAATTTTTTTACATATAATTTAATTATGAAAAGATTGGAAACCGAGAAAGGAATGTGACTTATGGCTTCGGAAAATTCTTTCGACATCGTTTCAAAAATGGACATGCAGGAATTGACCAACGCGATCGATCAAACCGAACGGGAAATCGCAAACCGGTTTGATTTTAAAGGGAGTAAAAGCGAGCTTAAGCTGGAGAAGGACGTGCTGGTGATCGTTTCCGACGATGATTATAAGCTGGGCGCCGTCATCGACATCCTGCAATCGAAAATGATCAAGCGAGGCTTGCCGATCAAGAATCTGGATTATGGCAAGATTGAACCGGCTTCGCTCGGCACGGTACGGCAGCGGATTAACCTGAAGCAGGGGATCGACCAGGAGAATGCCAAGAAAATCAACATCTTGATCCGCGACTCCAAGCTGAAGGTCAAAAGCCAGATCCAAGGCGACCAAATTCGCGTTACCGGCAAAAGCAGAGATGATTTGCAGGAGATCATGCAGATGTTACGCAAAGCCGATTTGACGGTGGATTTGCAGTTCACCAACTTTAAATAGAGCGTAAAGTGCACAACCTCTTAAAGGTCTCTTGCGGCGCCGGTTTTGAGCTGCGGAGGCCATTTTCATATTTTTGACAGCATCGGTACTGGAATATTATACTTGTAGAGGTTGTTCAATCGTTCGATGACGGGAACTTTGGCTTTTAGGCGATGGGGGAAATGGTTCATGACAGAAAAGGTAAAAATCGTGACGCTCGGCTGCGAGAAAAATCTGGTTGACTCGGAAATTATGTCGGGCCTGATTGATCAGCGTGGCTACTCTTTGGTGGATAATCGCGAAGACGCAACCGTAATAATCGTCAACACCTGCGGGTTTATCGATGCAGCCAAAGAAGAGTCGGTCAACACGATTCTTGAGCTCGCCGATCTAAAGGAAAGCGGGCGGCTTAAGGCGCTGATCGTTTCCGGATGTTTGACGCAGCGATATAAGCAAACATTAATGGATGAAATGCCGGAGATCGACGGAATCGTCGGTACGGGGGATTTTCACCACATCAACCGGATCGTCGACGAGGCGCTTAAGGGCAAGAAGCCGGCGCTGGTTGGCAATCCTGTCTTTAATTATGAACAGGCGCTGCCACGCAAACTGACCACGGCACGGTATACGACTTACGTGAAAATTGCCGAAGGCTGTGACAACAATTGTACGTTCTGCAGCATTCCGATCATGCGCGGGAAGTTCCGCAGTCGCTCAATGGAATCCGTCCTTGAGGAAGTGCGAAGCATGGCCGCCCAAGGCGTGAAGGAAATCAGCCTTATCGCGCAGGACTCGACCAATTACGGTACCGATTTATATGGGGAGTTTAAACTGGCTGAGCTGATGGACCGGGTGACCCAGGTGGAGGGGATTGAGTGGGTGCGTCTGCATTACGCTTACCCCGGCTTTTTTACGGACGAGCTGATCGAGATGATGGCGACGAATCCGAAAATTTGCAAATATGTAGATATGCCGTTGCAACACAGCGAAGACGCAATTCTGAAGCGTATGCGCCGCCCTGGACGGAACCGTGATATCCGTGAGCTAGTTGCCAAGATTCGTGCACGGATTCCTAATGTTTCGCTGCGCACTTCCTTGATCGTCGGGTTCCCCGGGGAAACCGAGGAGGATTTCGAGCGGTTATGTGAGTTTGTGCGCGAGGTGAAGTTCGATCGGCTTGGCGTTTTTACCTATTCCAAGGAAGAGGATACGCCGGCGTCGCGTTTACCGGACCAAGTAGACGAGGCTGTGAAGGAGTGGCGAGCCAACACGTTGATGGAGATTCAGCGAGAGGTTGCTAATGCGAACAGCGGCAAGTTTGTCGGCGAGGTGCTGGACGTCTTGATCGAGCGTTACGACGGCCGCAGCGACGTTTACGTGGGCCGCTCGCAATACGATGCTCCTGAAATTGACGGCGAGGTATTCGTTACGAATTGCCCCGTCGGGCTCGGGGAACTGACCAAGGTGCGGATTACGCATGCTTTTGACTATGATCTATCCGGGGAGGCCGTCCTGTGAATTTGCCCAACCGTATCACATTAACCCGTATTTTTATGATTCCGGTGATGCTGGTCTTCTTGCTGGTCGACGCCGGGTGGCTGTCCCATGAGATTACGCTCGGCGTTTACTCGCTGCCGGTCCATCAGTTGATCGCAGCGGTTCTGTTTATCGTCGCGGCCAGTACGGATGGGATCGACGGCTACATCGCCCGCAAATATAATCTGGTCACCAATCTAGGCAAGCTGCTTGATCCTCTAGCCGATAAGCTGCTTGTTGGCACCGTGCTGATCGGACTTGTGGCGATGGGCAAATGTGACGCCTGGATCGCGGTCGTCATCATCAGCCGCGAATTCGCCGTAACCGGCCTACGTGAAGTCGCACTGTTGGAGGGCTCCGTGATTGCAGCCAGCAAGTGGGGGAAGGCGAAGACCATTACGCAAATCATCGCGATTTCCGCGTTGTTGCTGAACAACTTTCCATTCGAATGGCTTTCGTTCCCGTTCGACGATGTTGCGATGTGGTTGGCGGCCGTCATCACGCTCTATTCGGGCATCGATTATTTCGTAAAAAATAAGAGCGTGCTTTCTTTTTCCAAAGCATAAACTGATGTTGGCGTTCGGTCGGCCGGAAAGGTGAAGGAGGCATGCGAAGGTGAGAGCGGAAATTATCGCGGTCGGGACGGAGCTGTTGCTCGGCCAAATTGTAAATACCAATGCGCAGTATCTGTCGCAAGAACTTGCGGCGTTGGGGATGGACGTTTATTTTCAGACCGTGGTTGGAGATAACATGAAACGGCTGGCGGAGGCGGTGAGAACGGCCTCGGGGAGGGCCGATGTGTTGATCTTTACCGGCGGGATCGGTCCGACGCAGGACGATTTGACTAAAGAAGCACTGGCCGAGCTGTTGGGACGGACCCTCTATATCGATTCGGAAGCGATGGCGAACGTTGAGCGATTCTTCCAAGGCCGCGGAGTCCCGATGACAGAGAACAACCGTCGCCAGGCGCTGGCTATTGAAGGAGGCACACCGCTTCCGAATGAAACGGGATTAGCTGTGGGCAATGCGCTTTCTGTAGACGGAAAGTTTTATATCGTGTTACCTGGACCGCCGAAGGAAATGAAGCCAATGTTCGAGCGCCAGGCGAAGCCTTGGATTCTGGAGCATGTGCTGACCGGCGAGATGCCGATTTATTCGCGGATGCTGAAATTTGCCGGGATTGGAGAATCGGCGCTGGAGACGCGTTTGCTCGACCTCATCCAGGCTCAAAGTGATCCGACGGTTGCGCCGTATGCGAAGGAGGGCGAAGTGACCATTCGCGTATCCACCAAAGCGGCAAGCGAGTCGGATGCGACGGTAAAGCTAGATGCGATGGAGCGGGAGATTGCCTCGCGGCTGCCGGAGCATCTGTACGCTAACGTGGATGAGCCGATCGAGAAGACGATTCTCGATTTGATGGCTACTCGCGGATTAACGCTAAGTGCTGCCGAAAGCTGCACCGGCGGACTACTTATGGAAATGTTCACAGCGCTGCCGGGCAGCTCGGCTGTGTTCTCCGGCGGAATCGTGTGCTACTCCAATGAGATGAAGGAGAAGCTGCTGAACGTGCCGCATGACCTGCTGGAGGGCGACGGCGCCCCAGGCGCGGTCAGTGCGGAAACCGCCAAGGTATTGGCGGAACAGGTACGCCTCACCGTAGGCACCGACCTTGGTCTGTCGATCACCGGCGTGGCGGGTCCGGCCCATTCCGAGCGCAAGCCTGTCGGTTTGGTGTACATTGCGATCTCGCGCCGGGGTGCGGATACCTCAGTCTTTGAATTGAACCTCAAGGGTAACCGCGAGACGATCCGGCTACGTGCCGCAAAGACATTGTTGTATCGGTTGTGGAGAGCGTTGCAGGATAATGACGTCAATAGCGTATCGTCAGCTTCCCCTTGACCTTTATCCCTTTCATTCAGAAGTGAGTGAGGGGCTGGGGACGAAAGGGCTGGGCTGGGAAGCTCTTCGGCAACACGCTAGGCAAGTGAATAAGTAGGTGCTTGCACTATGGAAGATTATGACATATAATCAAGACACGGAAGAACCGTAGCAAACTGTTTCAGTTGTGCTGCGGTTCTTTTTTGTTGTTGGAGTAACTATGGGGAGGGGATGAGAGTGAGAACCAAGCAGTGACTAAGGAGGCAATTAAGTAGATAACTAATGAGAGGTAACTAAGCAAGATAAGTAAGTAGGAAGTGCCGGCTGTCGTCAGACTAGGTTGTGGTGCGAGTGGTGGGGACAAGAATCTGTTCGAAAAATCATATATAATGGTGCCCCCTGAGAACTAATTTGCTTGTTATGTATGAAAAATCGAATATAATCCTGCCCTAGTGGGACAACATCAGCAAATATATATGAAAAATCGAGTATAATCCGTAATTACAGCCAAATTCGACGAATTATATATGAAATTTCATACATATCTAGATGTAACATAACTCTATCGCCGTGGTGAGCGCATTTCCGAAGGAAACAGCGTCTATAGAGCCTTGTAAAGCGTGTCATGTGCCAAAGTCAGCGAATCCTCGGAAGGGGAGAGCGTCTAGCGAGCGCCTCAGTCCCTCCAACGTCAGTCCAGTTTGCGGAATGCCCAAGGGCAGCGGGCCCTCCCTTACGGTAAGGGAGGGTTTGGAAGGGTTGAGTCCAGGTTTGGGAGGGGGGAGATTTTTTTACGAATGTATGTTCGAAAAAACGCTTGGCAAACATACCAAAACAAGGTACAATGATATACGTGAGAAGTTACAAATGGCCATGAATTATAATGAATTTATGTTATTTAAGTATCCGATGATTTATATCTAATTTAAGGATGTGAGCTGATTGTCAGATCGTAAAGCAGCGCTGGAGATGGCGCTTCGCCAAATAGAAAAGCAATTCGGTAAAGGTTCAATCATGAAACTTGGAGAATCAACGCATATGCAGGTAGAGATCGTCCCGAGCGGATCGATCGCCTTGGATATCGCCCTGGGTACCGGAGGACTTCCTCGCGGACGGATTATCGAAGTCTATGGGCCGGAATCTTCCGGTAAAACGACGGTAGCGCTGCACGCGATCGCTGAAGTTCAGAAGATCGGTGGACAAGCTGCCTTCATCGACGCCGAGCATGCATTGGACCCGTCTTATGCCAGCAAGCTGGGCGTGAACATCGACGAACTTCTGCTGTCCCAACCGGATACGGGGGAACAAGCGTTGGAGATCGCCGAAGCGCTCGTGCGCAGCGGCGCGGTCGACGTTATCGTCATCGACTCCGTTGCGGCACTGGTGCCTAAAGCGGAGATCGAAGGCGAAATGGGGGACTCGCACGTTGGTTTGCAAGCCCGCCTTATGTCACAGGCGCTGCGGAAGCTGTCGGGGGCAATCAGCAAGTCGAAGACGATCGCGATCTTTATTAACCAGTTGCGCGAGAAAGTTGGCGTAATGTTCGGCAACCCGGAGACGACGCCAGGCGGACGCGCGCTGAAGTTCTACTCCACGGTACGTTTGGATGTGCGCCGTATTGAAACAATCAAGATGGGCAACGACATGGTGGGGAACCGGACTCGGATCAAAGTCGTGAAGAACAAGGTGGCTCCTCCTTTCAAACAGGCCGAGATCGATATCATGTACGGGGAAGGCATTTCCAAAGAAGGCAGTCTCATCGATATCGGGACGGAGCTGGATATCGTGGACAAGAGCGGTGCCTGGTATTCGTATTCCGGTGAACGCCTTGGACAAGGTCGCGAGAACGCAAAGCAGTTCTTGAAGGAACATCCGGAGATCGCGAATACGATTGAGCAGAAGATCCGCGAGTCCAGTAATTTGACTACGTCGGTAGCTCCGGCTTCGCCCAACGAAGTGGAAGCGGAGCTTGAGGAAGAGCAAGCGCTGCTTGGAGAAGAATAAGCTCGTTAAGCTGTAATGATCAAGCGCTCTGACCGTCGGTAAATCGCCGGGGCAGGGCGCTTTTGCAGTACTTGGGAAATCGATGAATAGCTTAGGCTGAACCGGAGGGATTTGATGTGAGTACGTGGGGACAATCGCGCGGAAAAGCCGCGAGTAGAAGAGGCGGATCTTCCTCCGGCCAACGTAGCGAAGAAGAAATCGTAGATATTTCCGACGAGTCGTTCTGGGAACCGCGGCCGCGAGATGTCAACCGGGATCCGGACGGGGCGGAAACGGAAGACTCCGCCGGTTTGGACGCCTTCCCCGAGGACGTCGAGCTGGTGATTACGTCCGTGATGATGCTGAAGCGGCCGAAGTATCGTTATCGAATCTCATTTGGCGTTTATTCGTTGGAGGTCCATGAGGACGTGATGATCAAATACCGCATGATTAAAGGCGCGGTATTTACCAAAGTAGACCTAGAGGAAATCGTAGCGGCTGACGAGCGCCAGCAGGGATATGCCGACGCTGTGAAGTATCTAAGCTTGAAACCGCGAACGACGTACGAGATCGCGCAACGTCTGGGGGAAAAGGGTTGGAGTGAGGAGACGATTCAGGACGTTCTTGTCCGCCTTCAGTCGGAAGGTTACGTGGATGACGCCGTATACGCTCAGGAATGGGCTTCTCAACGCGTTAAGCTGCGTGGAAAGGGAAAGCTGTGGGTCAAGCATGAACTACGTCAGAAAGGCGTCTCTAAGTCGCATATCGAGGAGGCGCTCGGCGAAGTTAGTGAAGATGACGAGTTTGAGAGCGCTCTTCAGCTAGGATTGAAGAAGTGGCAAGGGACGACGGGAGAACCGCTTGACCGCAAACGCAAAACGGGGGCTTTCCTGCAGCGCCGTGGATTTAGTGGAGGCGTTGTGTCCCGGGTTATGCGCGAACTCGGCAACCGGGAACAAATGCATGGAATGGACGATTGGGACGAAGAATAAGAGGACGGGAGGGAACTCCTGTCATTAGCTTGACAATATCTTTTGTCAAATAATAAAATGAACATGAATCCATATCGTGAGAAGCCCTTTTTTTCCTTCCAAAATTATGGGTCTGCGATAGGATTTATGTTCTCCAATCATGAAGGCAAAGTGCCGCCGCTTGAATAGCGGAAGGGTCATGCATTGCAGCATGAACTGCTGAACTGAATGGGCAAGTCATGAATTTTTTGTATGAATGATGAACCTAGAAACGAAAAGTAACTACAATTGCAAACATCCCAAGGAATGCCTTGGAGGAAACAACGGGGAGGTGAACAGATTGAACGCTGGAATCTGGATCGTTCTCGTTGCAGCCGCTTTATTCTTTGGGTTCGTGATCGGGTATTTTATTCGCAAGTCTCTTGCCGAAGCTAAAATTTCCAGTGCAGAGCACGCGGCCAGTCAAATCTTGGAGAATGCCAAGAAGGACGCAGAAGCACTGAAAAAGGAAACGGTTCTGGAAGCTAAGGACGAAGTCCATAAGCTTAGAGCCGAAGCTGATAAAGACATTCGTGAACGTCGGAATGAAATACAACGACAAGAAAGACGATTGTTGCAAAAAGAAGAGTCGCTGGATAAAAAATTAGAATCGCTTGAACGTAAAGAAGAGCAAGTGGTCAGCAAAGAGAAACGAATCGAAGAAACACAACAGCAAATCGACTTGATTTACAAGAGTCAGGTTCAGGAACTGGAGCGAATTTCCAACCTTACGATGGAAGATGCCCGTTCGATCATTTTGAACAACGTGGAGCAGGAAGTACGCCATGAAACCGCGCAGATGATTAAAGACATTGAACAGCAAGCGAAGGAAGAAGCGGATAAGAAATCCCGCGAGATTATTACGCTGGCGATTCAACGTTGCGCTGCCGATCATGTGGCGGAGACGACGGTTTCCGTCGTAACGCTGCCGAACGAAGAGATGAAGGGACGGATCATCGGCCGGGAAGGCCGGAATATCCGCGCACTCGAAACCTTGACTGGGATCGATCTCATTATCGACGATACACCGGAAGCGGTGATCTTGTCGGGCTTTGACCCAATTCGCCGTGAAATCGCTCGGACCGCCTTGGAGAAATTGGTGGCGGACGGACGGATTCATCCGGCCCGGATCGAAGAAATGGTCGAGAAATCCCGCAGGGAAGTGGACGAACGCATTCGCGAATACGGCGAACAAGCTACGTTCGAAGTGGGCGTGCATGCCCTGCATCCGGATTTGATCAAGATTTTGGGACGACTCAAGTTCCGGACAAGCTACGGTCAGAACGTACTGAAACACTCGATGGAAGTCGCTTATCTGACCGGATTGATGGCTGGAGAGTTGGGCGAAGACATCGCTCTTGCCAAACGGGCAGGATTGCTGCACGATATCGGTAAAGCGCTTGATCATGAAGTGGAAGGGTCTCATGTCGAAATCGGTGTGGAACTGGCTAAGAAGTATAAGGAACATCCGGTGGTTATTAACAGCATTGCCTCTCATCACGGCGATTGCGAAGCCACCTCTGTCATTGCCATGCTGGTTGGCGCGGCCGATGCTCTGTCGGCGGCAAGACCGGGTGCACGTCGGGAAACGCTCGAAACCTACATTCGTCGGTTGGAGAAGCTCGAGGAAATTTCCGAGTCGTTCGAAGGTGTCGAGAAATCGTTTGCCATTCAGGCGGGCCGCGAGGTACGCGTAATGGTGCAGCCGGATAAGATCGACGATGCGGAAGCATTCCGCTTGGCGCGTGACATTACCAAGACGATTGAAAGTGAACTGGATTATCCGGGACATATCAAAGTTACCGTCATCCGCGAGACGCGGGCGGTTGAATACGCCAAGTAAAGGTTATGCTGAAAAGTGGCCCCTCGCGGGCCGCTTTTTCATTGCCTGGACGACCCCAAGTCCATGCGATCTTAGGGTCATTGGTCAGAGGAGGGAACCACCATGAAAGTTCTGTTTATCGGAGACATCGTCGGAAATACGGGGAGGAAAGCACTGAAAGCCACGCTGCCCCATTTAAAATCGAAATATAACCCGCATATCATTATCGCTAACGGGGAGAACGCCGCGGCGGGCCGGGGCATTAACGCCAACATCGCCAAAGAGTTTTTCGACCAAGGCGTACACGGCCTAACGATGGGCAACCACACATGGGACAATAAAGAAATTTTCGATTTCATCGATGACGAGCCGCGCATGGTCCGGCCGGCTAATTATCCGCCAGGCACGCCGGGGCAGGGATTTACCGTGATCAAAGCAGGCGGCAAGGAACTGGCAGTGGTGAATTTGATGGGCCGTACTTTTCTGCCGGCGATCGACGATCCATTCCGGGCTGCCGATGAGATCGTCGGTCAGCTATCCAAGAAGCACAAGTGTATTCTGGTCGATTTCCATGCTGAAGCAACATCAGAAAAAATCGCCATGGGCTGGCATCTGGATGGCCGTGCCTCGCTTGTCGTGGGGACGCATACGCATGTGCAAAGCAACGACGATACGATTCTGCCGCAGGGAACAGCTTACTTGACGGACGCCGGCATGGTCGGCTCACGCGAAGGCATTCTAGGCATGGAACGCACGGCGGTGCTGCGCAAGTTCACAACCCAGCTTCCCGTCCGGTTTCAAGTCTGCGAGGGGAAATGGCATTTCCACGCCGTGATCGTCGATATCGATGAATCCACGGGGAAGGCGAAGAAAATTCAAAAAATTCGCTTGCTTGAAGACGAATGGTTGATGGATTAGGAAACCGGAAAACGATTCCACGGCGATGCGGTGAAACGCCAGGAAGTCCCTAGGAACAAGGCCTCCCGAAACTTCTCCTCCGAGAAAAAGAAGGAATATCCCGAATTCTCACGAATATCTTCTAAGTAGTGGAATCCAACGAATATTCCCAGGGAGGTACTAACCATGGAAGTATTAAAGGTTTCAGCAAAATCCAACCCCAACTCCGTTGCCGGCGCGTTGGCTGGCGTACTCAGAGAACGTGGCGCTGCTGAACTTCAGGCCATTGGGGCGGGGGCTCTAAACCAAGCCATCAAAGCCGTAGCGATCGCCCGGGGATTCGTCGCGCCAAGCGGCGTGGACTTGATTTGCATTCCAGCCTTTACCGACATCGTGATCGATGGCGAGGATCGTACCGCTATTAAATTGATCGTAGAACCGAGATAACGTTTTAATAGAGATGACGCCTGTTTACATCCGTAGACAGGCTTTTTTGTTTTTTTCGGCAAACTATACGTAACGAAGGAGGAAGGATCATGACGAGACCGATCATTGATTTTCATTGCGACGCCTTAAGCAAACTGCAGCTAGATCCTAAGCTGGATTTTTCGAAGGATCGCCGCCTCGATGTAAATCTACGCCGTTTGAAAGAGGGCGGGGTGAAGCTGCAAACGTTCGCGGTTTTTCTGTCTCAGCGGCTGGGCCCCCCGAAAATGGAACATATCCTAGAACAAATCGATGTCTATCAAGAACGCGTTCAACCTATGGGGGTGCTTCCCGTACAATCTGTGGAGGATCTGGATGCCTTGGAGCGTGGGGAGGCCATCGGAGGGCTGCTGTCGCTGGAAGGGGCGGACGGGCTGGAGGGTAACTTGCATTATGTCCGCGTATGTTTTGAGAAAGGCGTTCGCTTTCTCGGACTGACCTGGAATTATGCCAACTGGGCCGCCGACGGGGTCATGGAGCCGCGAAACGGCGGGTTTACGCCAGCCGGTCTGGAGCTGGTCAATCTCTGCCATGAGCTCGGAATCATTCTGGATGTCTCGCATTTGTCGGTCAAAGGATTTTGGGAGCTTCAGGAGCTCGCGGAGTCAGCCGGCAAGCCGTTTATCGCTTCCCATTCCAACGCGTACCAGGTTTGCCCGCATGCCCGGAATCTTCGCGACGATCAGATCAAGGCGATCATCAAGCTGGGCGGTCTAATCGGCGTGACTACCGTACCGTGGTTTGTTAAAGAGGGGCGAAGCGCGTCCAGCAAAGATTTGCTGCCACATATCGAGCGGATTTGTTCGTTAGGGGGATCGTCTAACTTAATGTTCGGGTCCGATTTCGATGGGATTGAATCGCACTTAACCGATTTCCGACATTCGGGACATTACGCCGTTTGGCAGGAAACTTTGCTCAAATATTATCCGGAAGAGCTTGTCCGCGGATGGTTGTACGACAACGCAGCCGCGTTCCTGCGCGCTTGGTTGCCTTCTCACAAGTAAGCGCTTTAATTCATCCAATTGTGAGAACGAATTGATCGAAAACTACTATATGAAAAAAGGCTAGAAAACGCTTGCTTTTTACCAGGTTGAGACATAAAATTGACATGACTCTGAAACAGAATGTTCACAAACAAGGGGTTAGAATGTGACCTCTTGCACGTTAACATTCAAACTTCATTATTATTCTATTTTTTCCATTGCGATACGATTAAAGGGGTGGGCGATCTTGATTAGTCAATTGTCTTGGAAGATCGGTGGACAGCAGGGCGAGGGCGTTGAAAGTACGGATCGGATTTTTTCGACGGCTTTGAACCGGCTGGGATATTATTTGTACGGGTATCGGCATTTCTCCTCCCGTATTAAAGGCGGTCATACGAATAACAAAATCCGGATCAGTACCAAGCCGATTCGCGCGATTTCCGACGACTTGGACATTTTAGTCGCTTTTGACCAAGAAAGTATCGATTTGAATGCACAGGAGCTGCGTAGCGGCGGGGTGATCGTGGCGGATGCCAAGTTTAACCCGACGGTACCGGAGGGCGTGGATGCTCGTTTGTTCCCGGTGCCGATTACCAGTATTGCCGAAGAACTTGGGACTTCACTGATGAAGAACATGGTAGCTTCCGGTGCATCCTGGGCGTTGCTCGGACTTCCGCTAGAAGTATTCAATAAAGCGGTGGAAGAGGAATTCGGCCGTAAAGGGCCAGCGATTGTTGAGAAGAATATCGAAGCGGTCAAACGGGGAGCGGATTTCGTACTGGAACTCGCAGGAGGTCCTCTGGAGGAATTCAAGCTTGAGCCCGCTGACGGTAAGCAAAAGCTGTTCATGATCGGCAACGATGCGATCGGCTTAGGGGCTGTAGCCGCAGGCTGCCGGATTATGAGTGCTTACCCGATTACACCGGCTTCTGAAATTATGGAATATTTGATTAAGAAATTGCCGAAATTCGGCGGAACGGTCGTACAAACGGAGGATGAAATCGCGGCGATTACGATGGCGATCGGTTCGAGTTATGCAGGTGTCCGTACAATGACGGCATCGGCGGGACCCGGTCTGTCCCTGATGATGGAGGCGATCGGCTTGGCTGGGATGACCGAGACACCGGTTGTTATCGTCGATACGCAGCGTGGCGGTCCAAGTACAGGTTTGCCGACAAAGCAGGAACAGAGCGATATCAATGCACTGATCTATGGCACGCATGGGGAAATTCCGAAGATCGTCATTGCACCAAGCTCGATCGAAGAATGCTTCTATGATACAGTGGAAGCCTTCAATCTGGCTGAAAAATACCAAGTGCCGGTGATCATAGCTACGGATTTGCAATTATCCCTTGGTAAGCAGTCGTGCGAAATGCTGGATTACAGCAAGGTTTCGATTGATCGCGGCTACCTTGTGAAGGATATTCCGGATCGCGACGATTCCAGCATGTTTAACCGTTATGCCTTTACGGAGAATGGCATCTCCCCACGGGTATTGCCAGGTGAGAAGAATGGCATTCACCATGTGACCGGGGTCGAGCATGATGAATCCGGACGTCCGTCGGAAAGTACGGTTAACCGGAAGAAAATGATGGATAAACGTCTGCGGAAGCTTGCTCAGCTTGAAGTCACTAACCCGGTTCACCTGCAAGCGCCACACGCCGAACCGGATCTGCTCATTATCGGCATGGGTTCAACGGGAGGAACGATTGATCAAGCCCGTGTACACCTGTCCGAAGACGGGGTGAAGACGAACCACATGACCGTGCGACTGATGCATCCGTTCCCAACCGAGCAGGTGTTGCCGCAAATCGCGAAGGCGAAGAAAGTGGTCGTTCTGGAGAACAATGCTACCGGCCAATTGGCGAATTTGATTAAACAAAACATCGGCTACCACGACAAGATCGTGAATGTACTGAAATATAACGGCAATCCGTTCCTTCCTTCGGAAGTCTACGAGGAATGCAAGAAGGCATCCGGGAATAAAGCGCAGGAGGAGTTGGTGAAAAATGGCAACGTTTAAAGAGTTCCGTAACAACGTTAAACCTAACTGGTGTCCGGGCTGCGGCGATTTCTCCATTCAAGCCGCTATCCAACGCGCCGCGGCGAATGTAGGTCTTGAACCGGAGAACCTCGCCGTCATTTCCGGGATTGGTTGCTCCGGTCGGATTTCTGGATATATTAATGCCTACGGTCTGCATGGGATTCATGGCCGCGCACTGCCAATTGCCCAAGGCGTAAAGCTGGCGAACCGCGATCTGACGGTTATCGCTTCCGGCGGCGACGGCGACGGCTTCGCGATCGGGATGGGCCATACGGTGCATGCGATTCGTCGTAACGTCAACATCACTTACATCGTGATGGATAACCAGATTTACGGGTTGACCAAAGGGCAAACCTCCCCGCGCAGCGGCGAAGGTTTCAAGACGAAGAGTACCCCGGAAGGCTCGGTGGAATCGACCTTGTCACCGCTTGAAATCGCCTTGGCGTCCGGCGCCACTTTCGTGGCCCAGTCGTTCTCCAGCGATTTGAAGCAGCTCACGTCGCTGATCGAGCAAGGGATCCAGCACGAAGGCTTCTCCTTGATCAACGTGTTTAGCCCATGCGTTACCTTCAACAAGGTGAACACGTACGACTGGTTCAAAGAGAACATCATCAATCTAGAGACCGTTCCGGATTATGATCCAAGCAACCGGGCGATGGCCATGGCGAAGCTGATGGAGACAAACAGCATGATTACCGGGCTGATCTATCAAAACAAAGCGAAGAAGAGCTACGAGGATCTCGTACACGGCTTCAAGGAAGAGCCGCTGGCATATCAATCGCTGGCGTTGTCCGAAAGCGAGTTTGACAATCTTGTAGCAGAATTTAAATAATGGGGTTAAAGGCGTCCATTTCCGATGGACGCCTTTTCCTTTTTTTCGTCATAAGGTGTATAATGAGTAGCGATGTGAATCGTCATCGATATAGAGAATTTACGAGGAGTGTTTGTAGACATGAGCAAAACTGTACCTGTCGGCGTATCCGCGCGTCATATTCACTTGACGCAGGAGCATATTGAAATTTTGTTTGGACAAGGCTACCAATTAACTGAATTCAAGCCTTTGTCGCAACCGGGGCAATTTGCCGCAAATGAACAAGTGGCTGTCATCGGATCGAAAGGCCAGTTCGACAAAGTCCGCATCTTGGGTCCAGCTCGTCCGGCTTCCCAATTGGAAATTTCCCGCACGGATTCCTTCGCCATCGGCGTCAAAGCACCGGTGCGCGAGTCCGGTAACATTGAAGGCACACCTGGCATCAAAGTCGTAGGACCTGCTGGTGAAATCGAACTGGAACAAGGCGTAATCGTCGCAGCGCGCCATATTCACTTCCACACTTCCGATGCGGAGAAATGGGGCATCAAAGACAAGCAGCTCCTGAAGGTTCGCTTGGGCGGCGAACGCGGTTTGGTGCTTGAGAACGTCATCGCCCGCGTGTCCGACAACTTTGCACTTGATATGCACATCGACACGGACGAAGCGAATGCGGCCGGTGCCAAGACAGGCGATACGGCTGAAATCGTCGACTGAACGGATAAGGTGAACGAATAAACAAAGGGCTTGACCTAGGCTACTTAAGCCAGGGTCAAGCCCTTTTTGGCGTGAAGCTTACGCCTCAATGGATACCGCATGGGCAATACAAGGAATGCTCTCCCCTTGTTGAAAGGAAAGGGGAGATAGCAACGCGCCGGTAGCCACAACGAGGATTCGTTTTAACTCACCACGCTTGACCCGGTTCAGCAAATGCCCGTAAGTGACGACCGCGGAGCAGGCGCAGCCACTGGCACCGGCCTGGACTTGCTGCTTCTCGTAATCATAGATCATCATTCCACAATCCTGATAGGTGGTTTGCTTGATCGGAATGTTGTGGCGGACGAACAAGTCATTGGCGATGGCATAACCAACCTTGGACAAGTCTCCGGTGACGATCAAGTCGTAGTAGGAGGGTTCGATTTGCAGATCGCGAAAATGGGCTTGTATCGTATCGACGGCTGCCGGTGCCATCGCCGCGCCCATATTAAACGGGTCGGTGATCCCCATATCGATAACCTTGCCGATGGTGGCGGAAGTGATCGATGGCCCATCCCCTTCGGGAGACACCACCGCGGAACCCGAACCGGTAACCGTGAACTGGGCGGTTGGCGGCTTCTGTGAACCATATTCCGTCGGGTAGCGGAACTGCTTCTCCACACTGCCGTTATGGCTGCATGTCCCGGCTACAACGTATTTCGCACCGCCGGAATTGACGACATAAGCAGCCATTGCCAGCGTCTCCATCGAGGTAGAGCAGGCGCCGAACATGCCGATGTAGGGGATGCTGAGCGTCCGTGCAGCAAAGCTGTTGCTGATGATCTGGTTCATCAGATCACCGCCGAAATAGAACTGGATCTGCTCCTTGGTTAAGCCGGCATGCCTGATCGCCAGTTGGGCCGACTCCTCCAACAGCGTTTTTTCGGCTTTTTCCCAGCTGTCTTGGCCCATATAGAGGTCCGCATGAATAATATCGAAATCTTCGGCCAGCGGCCCTTGCCCTTCAAACGGTCCAACGACAGTGGCTGTGCTGATGATTTTTGGCTTGTTTTCAAATACCCAGCTTTGATGGCCCTTCAGCATGTTAGTGTCCTCCTCCGGCATACCCTGGGACAAACACGGCGTAAATCAAGCCGATGATAAAGGCGGCTACCGTCCCAAATACGATCACGGAGCCCGCTAATTGGAACATCCCCGCACCGACGCCAAGTACCAGTCCTTCCGGGCGATGCTCGATCGCCGTTGAAGCCATCGAGTTCGCAAACCCCGTAACAGGAACGGCCGTACCGGCCCCGGCCCATTGCGCGATTTTATCATAAACCCCAAAGCTAGTGAGCAGGACGGAGACGATCACAAGGATGGCGACAGTCGGATTGGCGGCTTCTTTCTCGCTCATTCCGGCAAAATGGATAAAGGCCTGTCGGATGCATTCTCCAATCAGGCAAATCAGTCCGCCGACCAAAAAGGCCCGCAGGCAATTGACGGCCACCGGACGCTTCGGCTCATGAGCATTCGCCAGCCGTTGATATTGCTGTTGCGTCGGGGTCAACTGCTTATTTTTTTTCTTGGCCATGCTCCCCATCCTCCTATTGGATTAATAACGGTTTGACTTGATCGATGACCTGCTGTAGATTGGCCGAGCAATCCTCGTACAGCTTCTTCGCCGCTTCTTCGTCCGTGGAGAGGGCGAACATTTCTAAATCGGCTTCGCACTTCTTTAACTGGGCGAGCAGGACGGCTTTTTCCTGAGGCTGCGGCACGGTAATTTGATCGTCGTACAGATCGGCGTAAAGCTGGCCATACGCGTCAACCTGCCCCAGATTGACGTTATCCAACGAAACGCCAAGCTTCTCCAGTTCGGTATTCAGCCACTTCCGGTTGAGTCCCAGCGTCGCGAGCGGCTCGTCCATGATTTTACCGTCGATAATCACCGTTTGCGGCTCAGGCTCGGGAGCAACCTTGATTCCCAATTGGGATGGTGTGAGAGGCTGGTATTCATTCTTCAACATCGCATTGATTTGTCCATCGGTCTCGATAACTGCAAATTCCACTTCAGCTACTTTGAAAATACTTTTCTTCCTTAGCTGCTCCATGAGTTCTTCGTTGGTCAGCTTCTCCTTCTTCAGGTTATCCTCCAAAATTTTGCCGTCCTTGATGAGTACCGTGCTGCTGCTGTCGAGCCAATCCCGTGTTTTCTTGCTCTTGAGCTGCAGGAATTCGATACCGAAGGAGACGAGAAACCAGACGGTAACCGCGATCAATCCGAGATACCAGTCGGTGTTAATATCCAGTGAAATATAGGCGGTGATACTCCCGATCGTGATCCCGGTAACATACTCGAAGAAGGTAAGCTGAGAAATTTGCCTTTTTCCGAGCAGACGGGTGAGAATGAACAAAACGACGATGGCCACCAGCGTTCGGACGACGACTTCCAACCACATCGGCATGGGGAATGCTCCTTTCGTAGACAATCCAAGGCGAGATAACCCAATTATGCGCGGGGGTGCGTGAATTTAGTAAGACAAAATGTGGAAGGAAGATGACGCGTATGAATCTGTTTTGGAAAGGTGAAATTATGCTTTGTTCAAAGCATCATGCAAAAATAAAGGTGGTGAAATAATGACAGTAGCAGCTCAAGTCAAAACGACCTTAGCATCCTTAAAAAGTGCACAAGCGAACCTGGAGCAATTCGCTTTAAACACGCAAAACCAACAAGCGAAAGATCTGTTTACGCAATGTGCGGAACAAACGCAACAAATCGTGACTCAAGTGGAAAGCCGCGTCTCGCAGCTGGAAAGCGAAGAACCACAATACAAGGGATTTTAAACGATGAATCGAACCAGGCCCGTCCGAGAGAACGGGCCTTTTGGCGTTTCATTTATCATTCGCAGGAATGCGTCCGGCTTAGCGGGGCGAGGGCCTTTATCTGGATATCCAAGCCCGCCCATGTTATAATTTAGTGTAATGCATTTTTAGGTATTATGATGATGCCCATAAGGAACGAAGATAGATCAGGTAAAGGAGTGAACGGGCAACATGGCTAAGGAAACGAAAGATTATTCCAAATATTTTGACTTCTCGGACGCCCGGGTCATTTCGGAGGATGAACACGGGAAGAAAATCCGAATCCGAGGCCGGGATATTCAAATTTTGTCCGAACCGAACCATCGCATGGAGAAGCAGCGGGGGAAAGAAGACGTACAGGTCCTGTACGAGAACGCGGTTCCCGACGAGCTGAAGGGGATCGGTAACGGCAAGCATTATATCGTATATACATTTGGTTGCCAGATGAACGAGCATGACACCGAAACGATTAAAGGTTTGTTGGAGCTTATGGGTTACCGGGCGACCGAAGATCGTAAAGTTGCGGATATCATTTTGCTGAATACCTGTGCCATTCGGGAGAATGCAGAGGATAAGGTGTTTGGCGAATTGGGTCATCTCAAAGGCTTGAAGACGGAGAAGCCGAATTTGCTGCTGGGCGTTTGCGGCTGTATGTCACAGGAAGAAGGCGTGGTCAAGCGCATCCTGCAGAAACACGGGTTCGTGGATCTGATCTTTGGCACGCATAATATTCACCGTTTGCCGCATCTGATACAGGAGGCATTGTTCAGCAAAGAGATGGTGGTCGAAGTCTGGTCCAAGGAAGGCGACATCATCGAGAACTTGCCGAAGAAACGGGAAGGCATGCGGGCGTGGGTGAACATCATGTACGGATGCGACAAGTTCTGTACATATTGTATCGTGCCGTTTACCCGCGGCAAGGAGCGCAGCCGTCGTCCGGAGGACGTCATTGCAGAGGTGCGAGAACTGGCGCGCCAAGGCTATAAAGAGGTGACGCTGCTCGGGCAAAATGTCAATGCGTATGGCAAGGACTTTACCGACATTAACTATACTTTTGCCCATCTGATGGACGATATCCGCCAAATCGATATTCCGCGCGTCCGGTTTATGACATCGCATCCACGCGATTTTGACGATGCGTTGATCGATGTACTGGCCAAAGGCGGTAACTTGGTGGAGCACATTCATTTGCCGGTGCAATCCGGCAGCAGTGAAGTGTTGAAGAAGATGAGTCGGAAGTATTCTCGCGAGCATTATCTCGAACTCGTGCGTAAAATCAAAGTGAAAATTCCGAATGTCGTGCTGACGACGGATATCATCGTCGGATTCCCGGGTGAAACCGAGGAGCAGTTCGAGGATACGTTGTCCCTTGTACGCGAGGTTGGATTCGATTCGGCATATACGTTCGTCTACTCTCCGCGGGAGGGGACGCCGGCTGCTGTGATGGAAGACAACGTTCAGATGGAAGAGAAAAAGGCACGGCTTGCTCGGCTGAACGATACCATTAATGAATTCAGCCGCGTCAGCAACGAGGAGCAGCGCGGACAGATCGTTGAGGTACTGGTCGAAGGCGAAAGCAAGAACAACACCAATGTGTTGTCCGGCCGTACCCGCAGCAACAAGCTTGTTCATTTCGAGGGCGGAGCGGAATTGATCGGTACATTTGTTCAAGTGGAGATCACCGATCCGATGACTTGGTACATCAAAGGCAATCTTATAGAGCAAACCGCCAAATTGGCGTAACCCAGGGGAGGTTAAAAACGGTGGAACAGCATAAAGATCAAACCGATAGCGGAATTCCAAAATTCGATTCGCGGGATCTTGTGATTCGCGAGGATATTATGAGTAAAGCTAAGGAATTGGCCGAATTGATCGGCACCAGCGAGGAAGTACAGCAGTTTCAAAAAGCGGAGAAGCTGGTTCAGCAGCATGAACGCATTCAGACGCTGATCAGTGCGATAAAGAAGAAGCAGAAAGAAATCGTCGCATTCGAGACGTTCCAGAATCAAGCGATGGTTCAAAAAATCGAACGCGAAATCGAGGAACTGCAGGACGAACTGGATGGGATTCCGATCGTAACGGAGTTCCAGCAAAGCCAAAGCGATATCAACTATTTGCTCCAGCTGGTCGTCTCCGTCATTCGCGATACGGTAGCCAGCAAAGTAAATGTCGAGTCGGGTAGCGAGCCGGCCGTCTCCTCCGGTTACGGAGAGTAAAGCGAAACAGTCGGTGCGGAGGCAATCCCTCCGCTTTTTTTATGGGGGTGGTTGTTTGAAGCACCATCTCTTCGGAATATTATAATACAGAGAGAAGCAAGGATAGGGGGGCAACACGTGAATTGGAGTGAAGAAGTACTACGTCGCGACGAGCAATCGTTCTGGGGGCTTTTGGGGCTGCGCCTCATCTCAGCCGATCAAACGCTAGTGGAGCTCGGCCTGACGGCAGAAGCAGCCCATCTCAACTCCATGGGCATTGTGCACGGCGGTGTGCTGTCGTCCATGATGGATCAAGCGATGGGGACACTGGTGGCCACGGTTAAGGGCAAGCTCGGCGTGACAACCCATTTAAATGTAAATTTCTTGAGTCCGATGCGCACAGGAGAACTCGTGGTGTCGGCATTTCCGTTGCATGAAACTTTTCGGACTATGACGTTACGCTCCGAGGTTCGCAACGAAGAAGGAACCCTTGGTTGCATATCGACGGCAACATTCCGTTTGCCGAAATGAGCGAAGGAACCGTCGGCAGGTTAATATCGCATGAATTCGCAAATGCCGGACTTATCGGTCGGCCGGCGTTATCCTAGACGATGTGGTGATACGTGATGAACGAAGAACAAAAGCAGGTAGTTAATGAGGTTAAAAAATATCGGACGCCGGACGGAATCCCGGCCGACATCGTCATGTTTACGTTGACGAGGCAGGAACGAAAGGCATCGACCAAATCGCTGCCGCACTTTGATCTGAAGGTCATGCTGATCCGCCGACGGAGCTGGCCATTTGCCGGTGCCTGGGCTTTGCCGGGCGGTTTCTCGCAGGAGGATGAATCGCTGTACGAAACGGCGCGCCGCGAACTGAAGGAAGAAACCGGCGTTGACGGCTCCCATCTGGAGTATCTAGGCGTGTACAGCAAGCCGGGGCGGGATCCACGCGGTTGGATTATCTCCCATGCCTTTTTCGCGCTGGTGGAAGAATGGGTGCTGGAGAAACGACAATCGGCAGATGATGCACAGGAAGTGGGTCTCTTTACCGTTCACGAGGCCTTGGAGGATTTGCAGCTTGCCTTCGACCACCGCGAAATTTTGCAGGACGCCTATAAACGCATCCAGCAACAAATGCTGCATACAACGATCGCCAAGCAGTTCCTGCCTCCGCATTTTACGTTAGGCGAATTGTATCAGGTGATTCAAACCGTTGTTCCGGACTTTGCCGAGCTGAATTTTATCCGTAAAATTACATCGACGCGGAGCCGTCAGGGGATACTGGAGGAAGTCCATGACGAATTGGGCAAACCGATGTTATCCAACCAGTATTCGCAGCGTCCTGCCCAGTTGTACCGGTTTACCGATTTCACACCGCAGCTGTCCATCTATACCTAATCCCAAGCAAGAACTACATAACTAGCGGCTGTCGGTGAATGGATAGTACGAAGGGAGAGTGAGATCATGAAAGCTCTGATCGTCATCGATTATACGAATGATTTTGTGGACGGCAACCTTCCGGTTGGCCAACCGGCAATCGACATCGAACCGGCAATTTGCCGGTTGACGGAGTCTTTTGCGTCGCAAGGCGATTTTGTCGTCATGGCCGTTGATCTGCACGAACGGGAAGATCAGTGGCATCCGGAGACGAAGTTATTCCCGCCCCATAATTTGAGGGATACAGAAGGGCGCGCTTTATATGGCCGTTTGGCTGAAGTATATAAGCAGAACCAGGACCGGATCTACTGGATGGACAAAACTAGATATAGCGCGTTTTGCGGGACGGACCTGGAACTGAAACTGCGAGAACGCGGGATTACGGAAGTGCATCTGATCGGCGTGTGTACAGACATTTGCGTGCTGCATACGGCGGTGGACGCCTACAACAAAGGATTCGCTATTACAGTTTATGAAGATGCGGTAGCCAGCTTCAACCCGGATGGGCATACCTGGGCGTTGGGCCATTTCCGCAACAGTTTGGGAGCCGCCATAACCAACACCCAGAGAGGATGAACAGGGATGCCAACCACGGGTTTAGCACTGCATACCGATAAATATCAGATCAATATGATCTACGCGCATTGGATGAACGGAACGCATTTGCGAAAGACGGTGTTTGAAGCCTACTTCCGCAAGCTCCCGTTCGGCAACGGGTATGCGGTGTTTGCAGGCTTGGAGCGGATCGTGGACTATATTCGGCAGCTCCGGTTTACCGAAGAGGATCTAGCTTATTTGGCCAAACAGGAGGAGCACTATAAGCCGGAATTTCTGGACCTTCTGCGCGGGTTCGAATTTAAAGGCACATTGATGTCGATGAAGGAAGGCGCACTTTGCTTCCCGAACGAGCCGTTGATTCGCGTGGAAGGGACGATCACGGAGACCCAACTGGTCGAGACGGCGCTGTTAAACTTCATGAATTTCCAGACCTTAATCGCTACCAAAGCGTCACGGGTCAAGCGGGTCGCCGAGAACGACGTGCTGCTGGAGTTCGGCACCCGACGGGCACAGGAGGCCGATGCGGCTATTTGGGGGGCACGGGCCGCCTACGTAGCCGGTTTTGACGCAACGTCCAATTTGCTGGCCGGTGAAAATTTCGGCATTCCAACCAAAGGGACGCACGCTCATTCGTGGGTGCAGATTTTCGATTCGGAGCAGGAAGCCTTCGAGTTATACGCGAAGGCGCTGCCGGATCAGGTTTCGCTGCTGGTCGATACGTTTGATACGTTGAAAAGCGGCGTTCCGCATGCGATTCATACCGGAAAAATGCTGGAAGCCGCCGGCAAGCGGCTCGGCAGCATCCGCCTAGACAGCGGCGATTTGGCTTACCTCTCCATCCAAGCCCGCAAAATGTTGGATGATGC
Source organism: Paenibacillus rhizolycopersici (assembly GCF_014947195.2). NCBI lineage: Bacteria > Bacillati > Bacillota > Bacilli > Caryophanales > Paenibacillaceae > Paenibacillus > Paenibacillus rhizolycopersici. Next base: position 77,675 of record NZ_JADCNN020000015.1, read on the forward strand.
CGGCCTGCCTTATGTCAAAATCGTCGCGTCCAACGACCTTGACGAGAATACGATTTTTAACCTGAAGGCCCAAGGGGCAAAGATCGATATTTGGGGCGTGGGGACCCAGTTGATTACGGCGGCGGACCAACCGGCACTGGGCGGGGTCTATAAGCTTGTAGAACGGGAGAAGGACGGACGGATGGAGCCAACGATCAAAATCTCGGGCAATCCGGAGAAAGTCACGACCCCGGGCAAGAAGGACGTACTGCGGATCGTTAGTAAAGACAGCGGTAAAGCGATTGCGGATTACATCTGTTTTCCGCAGGAGCAGCAAGCACGGACGGGCGGCAGCCTTCGGTTGTTCGACCCAGTACATCCTTACATCAAAAAGTCGGTGAAAAACTACGAAGCCGTAGCCATGCTGCAACCGATCTTCGTGGATGGTCGGCTCGTTTATGAGCTGCCGTCACTGGACCAAATCCGTCAGTATCACCGAGAGCAGTTGGATTTGTTCTGGCCGGAGTATCTGCGTAAGCTGAATCCGGAATTTTACCGCATCAGCTTAAGTCAGGAAGCATGGGAATTAAAGCAAAAGATGATCGAGGACTATCTGGGCCATCAAGAGGAGTAGAGCCGTTCGATACGTCCTGCAACACAAAAAGATCGCTTCTCGCCTTACCGGCGGAGCGATCTTTTTTGCTAGGAAATTATTTCTCGGGAAAGCGCAAAAAGCGCTATAAATCGGCGGTTTGGCCGCCGGATTCGACAAGTTAACGACGGGACTCATATTTCGCAAAATAGTGCGCAAACAAAATATCGATTTGCCGCTCGACGGCTTCTTTACCTGGTCGGTTCTCCAAGTGCTTAATCTGCTTCGACAACACCAGCGGGAACAACACGGCTGCATTAATTTGCATCATCATAATATATAGGATTTCCGTATCGGTTTCGCCCGTAATTTCCTCCAAAGTACCGCTGATCTTGCCGAATCCGGTCGTTTTCATAAAGCTGGTGAAATCCTGTCGAGATTCGAAGGTAATCCGGCCTTTGCCCAGAACTTCATGCAGTAATCCGGGATATCGAAGCACCAACTCAACATATTGTAGCAGAAACGCCTTCAATCGATCTTTGGGATGAAGCGAGGTGTCGTCCAGAACGGAAAAGTTCGCTTGAAAAGAAGTCAACAATAGCTTTAACGCTTCGTTGATCAAATTGTCTTTCGAGCCGAAGTAGTAATTCACCAGGGCGAGATTGACATTGGCAGCAGCGGTAATTTTACGCAAGGTGACCTGATCGGCCCCTTCCGTCTTAATGAGCTCCATTGTTGCCTGAATGATATTCTGTTTGGTCGATAGCCCCTCCGCGCAATTGCTCATCGTACCGCTCCTTTATGCCATCCATTCTTCTGCCAAGTATAACAAATGTCAAGGTAGGATTAAAAGATGTTTAAATTCAACATAATACGCTTTCACATGCGGTGTCAAGAACAAGGCGATGGGGGTGCCAACCAGAAATTGAAGGAGCTACCGGAGATCGGTGTCTTGACAAAATCGGGGCATCCGTTTAAATTTGATTTAAACATTGTTTAAAACGGTGTTTAAACTAAAGAGAAAGCTGAGTGAGAGAATGCCAAAAACTGTGGAAAGTTCGATCGAAACCAAGGAATTTTCCATCCGTTCGATTATCGCGCCCCTGATGGCCGTGATCGTCGGGATGATTATGGTGATCTTGGACAGCACGGTAGTTAACGTGGCCGTACCGAAACTGGTCGACTTCTTCGCCACCGACTTGAAGACGGTGCAATGGACGATCACCGGGTATACGTTGGCATTATCTGCCGTGATTCCCTTAGCGGGCTGGATGACCGATAAATTTGGGGAGAAACGGATTTTTCTCATGACGATCGCGTTGTTTACGGTTGGGTCCGTGTTATGCGCCATGGCGCAAACGCCAGAGCAATTAATCGTATTTCGCATCATTCAAGGCCTAGGCGGCGGGATGGTATCGCCAATTGGGTTTGCGATGGTGTTTAAATTGGCGCCACCCGAGAAGCGGGGAGCGGTGATGGGGGCACTAGGCGTTCCGATGCTGCTGGCACCTGCGCTGGGGCCGGTATTGTCCGGTTGGCTGGTGGAGAACGTAAGCTGGCACTGGATTTTTCTGATTAATCTGCCGATCGGGATCCTAGCCTTTCTCATCGGGCTCCGATTCTTGCCTAAGTCCGAACGTCGGGAAGCACCGCAGCTTGATAAACTAGGGATGATTCTGGCTCCGATCGCTTTTGCGATGTTGACCTATGGAGTCAGCGAAGGGGGGACGAGTTGGACTTCGGCGACGACAATCATCGGTCTTAGCGTCGGAGCCCTTGCCTTACTTCTTTACATTCTCGTTGAAATTAGACATAAGCAACCACTCCTGGAACTACGGGTGTTCGGTTCATCCCATTTTACCCGGGGGATCATCCTGGTCTGGTTCGCTCAAGCGGCATTGTTCGGTTCAATGATTCTTACTCCGTTATACCTGCAACAAGTGAGAGGCTACAATGCCCTGGAGACGGGGATCTTCTTACTGCCTCAAGCGCTCATGTCGGCATTGTTCATGCCGATCAGCGGACGATTGTTTGACCGGGTTGGAGCACGTCCGCTGGCTTTTATCGGCCTCGGCGTCGTATCCACGGCATTGTTCCTGCTGTCGCGAATCACGGCAGACACTTCTTTGGCGATGGTACTGGTGCCGCTGGGCTTGCTGGGCAGTGGCATGGGGTTAACGATGATGCCGCTCAATACGCATATCCTTAACTCTGCGCCACGTCATTTGGTCGCCCGGGTTACCCCGCTTATGACGGCCGCGCAACAGGTGATCGTCTCCTTTGCGGTGGCAGGCCTAACGGGTTATCTAACCTCGCAGATTACTAGTCATATGACGAAAGCAGCGCAAGGCGGAAATCCGCTGGAAGCCGCGGCATCCGGCTTTGGAGATACTTACTTCCTGGCGGCATGCATCGCGGCGGTGGGATTCCTGCTGACCTTGATGCTGTCTAAACCGAAGCAGCAACCTGAAGCCGCCAAGGACCAAGCGGTCGAAGGAGCTCAAGCAGATCCCAGCTTGATGGCGGGACATTAAATCGAAAATGAAATGCGAAAAGCACTCTTTCCATTCGGAAAGGGTGCTTTTCGTTTACCGCCATTCGTTAGCTCGTAATCATTGCGCCTCCATTGACGTGAATCGTTTGCCCGGTCACGAAGCTGGAATCGTCGGAGGCCAGGAATACGTACACAGGTGCCAGCTCAAACGGCTGTCCGGCTCGCTTCATCGGGGTTTCGAGGCCGAATGTAGAGACGTATTCCGCGGAATAGCTGGAAGGGATCAGCGGGGTCCAGATCGGTCCCGGTGCCACCGCATTGACGCGGATGCCCCGATCGACGAGCGATAGCGCCAGAGAGCGAGTGAAGGAGACGATCGCGCCCTTGGTGGAGGAATAATCGATCAGCAACGGTGCGCCGGCGTAAGCGGTGATCGAAGCCGTGCTGATGATTGTACTTCCGGACCGTAAGAAGGGAAGCGCCGCCTTGGTCATATAAAAGTGAGGGAAAATGTTGGTAGCGTAGGTTTGGTGCAGCTGTTCGGTAGTAATGGCCTCAATCCCTTGCCCCTGAGGATATTGAACGGCTTGATTGAGCACCAAGATATCGATTTTGCCGAACTGCTGAAGGGTATGATGGATAACGGCTCTGCAGAAAGCTTCTTGACGCAAATCGCCGGGGATCAGCAGACAGCGTCGGCCCAACTCTTCAACGCGCCGCTTGGTGGCTTGGGCATCCTCGTGTTCGTAGAGGTACACGATAGCCAGATCCGCCCCTTCCTTGGCGAAGGCGATAGCCGTGGCCCGTCCGATCCCGCTGTCGCCGCCGGTCAGGATGGCGACCTTGTCCTTCAGTTTGCCGCTTCCGACATATGCGGGATTCTCCGAAATGGGGGGCGGCGCCATCAACGTTTGGAGCCCCGGTTGTCTCGGTTGATGCTGTGGCGGGAAGGTGATCGGCTGCTCCTCGCATACTGTTTTCGAACTGTAATAAGGGTACTTTGGAATCATCCTTTAGGTTCCTCCTGGAAATTAGTTCTGCGCTATCCTATTCATCGCTTGACAGTGTGGTGTATTCGCCCAAACAAGAATGTCTATATGACTTTTGTTACATAAGTCACATCGCATCTATGATAAATTTTAAAATTAAGAAAGATATCTTTTTGTGTGATGTTTTGCACTTATTTACGTCGTGATGAACTCGCATTTGCGAAGAAGGGAGTCAAGCGCGTGGTACAATTACCGAAATTAAACGAGCTGGGATTTTTTGAAATCCGTTTGGAATCCATTGGGGGGCTGGGTGCGAACCTGGCTGGGAAAATGCTGGCCGAAGCCGGGGTTGAAGGAGCCGGACTGAATGGGGTCAGCTTTTCTTCTTATGGCTCGGAGAAAAAGGGATCGCCGGTAAAGGCGCATATCCGCTTCTGCGATTTAGATACGCCGATCCGCGATACGTCGCCGGTGGAACGCCCGCATATCGTGGGGATATTTCAAGAGGCGCTGGCGAAGACGGTGAACGTGATCAGCGGGATTTACGAGGATAGTACGGTGCTGGTCAATTCGCGCAAAACCCCTCAGCAACTGAAGGAGAAAATGAAGCTGATTGGCGGCACGATCGCGGTCATCGACGCTACCGGCATCGCGCTGGAAGAGAAGAATCGGGTGAACATGGCGATGCTTGGTGCGATGTTCCGGCTTTGCCCGTTCCTTGATCCGGAAACGATGAAGGACGTCATCCGCAAATCGCTGGAGAAGAAATATCCGCAAACGGTAGCTCCGGCCTTGGCGACATTTGAGCGGGGCTACAACGAAGTTGTATTTGAAACCTTCGCTTTACCGGAAGGTGTCAGCATGCCGGCCTTCGTCCGGGCGGATACGCCGGTGCTTGGATATGAAACTCAGCCGATCGGCGGGATCGTCATCAATCCGGGGAACAGCATTCTGAAGGACCTCAGCATTTCCCGTTCCGGGATGATGCCGCACTTCAAAGAAGAGACATGTATTCATTGCGCCCAATGCGACAACGTTTGCCCGGATAATTGTTTCGTCTGGGAGGAGCGTCCCGACAAGAAGGGTCGTCCGCAAATGTTCCTCAAAGGGATCGACTATCAATATTGCAAAGGTTGCTTGAAATGCATTCATGCCTGCCCGACCGATGCTTTATCCGGGGAGCGGGAAGAAGAGGGGTACGCAGACTCGCATCGCGTGCCGCATCTGTTCGATTTGGCGATTCGCTAATTAAGCGGGAAAGGTGGTATTTTGACAATGGCGATCGATTTGGAAAAAGAACGCCGCTCCGGCACGATCGAGCAGCGCGTGGTTTATGAGTCGGGGAATGAAATGGCAGCCTATGCGGCCAGCCAGATCAATTATCATATTATGGGGTATTTTCCGATTTCCCCATCTACCGAGGTAGCCCAATTCCTCGATCTGATGAAAGCGAACGGTCAGCATGACATCAAGCTGATCCCGTCGGACGGGGAGCACAGCTCGGCAGGCATTTGCTACGGCGCTTCCACCGGCGGCGGCCGGGTCTTCAATGCGACAAGCGCCCAAGGTTATTTATACATGCTGGAGCAGATGCCGGTCCAATCGGGGACACGGTTCCCGATGGTCATGAACCTGGTCTGCCGCTCGATCTCCGGGCCGCTGGATATTCACGGCGACCATTCGGACTTGTATTTTGCGCTGAACACCGGCTGGCCGATTCTGATGTGCCGCGATCCGCAAGCCGTCTACGATATGAACCTGATGGCGATTAAGCTGGCCGAGGATCCGGAAGTCCGGCTGCCGGTGCTGGTGGCCTCTGATGGATACTTTACTTCTCACCAGAAACGGCGTGTACACACCTTCGCCAATCAGGAAGATGTTCTGAAATTTGTTGGCGATCGGCCACCGGGTAATTTCCCGCATACGCTCGACCGCAACAATCCGATTACGGTTGGCCCTTACATGAATGAACCGGATTACATTAATAACTGCTACCAGCAATCTGTTGCGATGTATAATGCAGAACATGTCTTCGAACGGATCGCAGGCGAGTATGCCGAATTGACCGGACGCGAATATCAAATGCTCGATCTCTATCGGATGGAGGATGCAGAAGTCGCGGTCTTCCTGATGAACTCGGCCTCCGAGATCATCAAGGACGTTGTAGACGATTTGCGCCGCCAAGGCATCAAAGCCGGCTCGATCGCGCCAAACATGATTCGTCCGTTCCCGCAGAAGCAAATCGCCGAGGCATTGAAGAACGTCAAGGCGATTACAGTTGGCGACCGCGGTGATTCCTACGGCGCTTATGGCGGGAACATGGTCAATGAGATCAAAGCCGCTCTGTTTACCCACGGCAATCATACGACTCAGGTGATCGGCCGGATTTATGGCCTTGGCGGCAAGGAGTTTTATGCCGAGGACGGGCATCACTTGTTCCAATTGGCGATTGACGCGGCGAAAGCGGGCCGGGTGGAAATCCCGTTCGATTACTACGGCCATACGCCAGGGGATCCGGAGAAGACACCGAAACGGGTGATGAATCCGCTGAAATTCGAAGACCTGAAGACCGGCTTGATCACGGTCACCAAGAATGAAGAAACCGGGAAGCTGGGTGTACGGATTCCGCCGCTGCGCGCGTTAACAAAGAAACCGAAGCGAATTGCACCGGGACACGGCGCTTGCCCGGGCTGCGGGATTTTCTCCGGTCTGGAGCTGTTCTTCAAAGGGATCGAAGGCGATATCGTCGCTCTGTTCCATACGGGTTGCGCAATGGTGGTGACGACCGGCTATCCGTATTCGTCTCATAAAGCGACATACATTCATAACCTGTTCCAGAACGGGGCGGCCACCTTGTCCGGCGTCGTCGAAATGTTCTGGGAGAGAAAACGCCGCGGCGAGCTTGACGAGTTAGGTCTCAAAGAAGATTTCACCTTCGTCATGGTTACCGGTGACGGCGGGATGGACATCGGTATGGGGCCGGCGATCGGCGCTGCATTGCGCGGTCATAAAATGATCATTATCGAGTATGATAACGAGGGATATATGAACACTGGGGCGCAGTTGTCGTATTCGACGCCGCTCGGTCATCGCACATCCACCTCGAACATCGGCAAGGTGCAAAAGGGGAAAGCGTTCCAGCACAAAGACACACCGCAAATCATGGCCGCAACGAATATCCCTTATGTCTTTACCGGCAGTGAAGCCTATCCGCAGGATTTGGTGAAAAAAGCAGCCAAAGCCCAGTGGTACGCGCAGAACGAAGGCTTGGTTTATGGTAAAATACTGATAGCATGCCCGCTCAACTGGATTTCGCCGGACGATCAGGGCACCAATATCATCGACGCGGCCGTCAACTCCTGCTTCTTCCCGCTGTACGAGGTGGAGCATGGGCAAACGACGATTACGTACAATCCGGAAGAGAAGAACAATCGCGTTCCGCTGACGGATTGGTTGAAGACGATGGGGAAAACCCGCCACTTGACCAAGCCGGAAAACGCCGAGGCATTGGCGGAATTCGAGCAAGAAGTGGAGCGGCGTTGGAAGGTTCTCCAAGCCAAACACGAAAACCCCTATTTGTAAGGTAGTTAAAAAGTCGTCTTGTGATCACGAAGCAGGACCAAGAAGGGGATTCGACTTCGAATCTTGAATTCAGCCGGGCCAAGCGTATGCTTCCGATGTATGTTTCCTACGGAAACATTTCTGTTGCTCACGTACCTCCATGTACGCTCCGCTACTCAGTCCTAGCTTCATCCAACCTTCTAGGTGCTGAAAATCCGACTTTTTGAACCTTTATTTGAAGCTTTCAAATTCAACCCGGAAGAAGCGGCTATGGCCGCTTTTTTCGTTAAGTAGAAGATGAACGAGTTTAGGAGGATATACGAATGGATCAACCATTTCGCGCGTATCGCGTACACCAGGACGAATCCGGGTTCCGTTCGGGGGTCGAGCGGTTAGACGTTTCGGCGCTTCCCGATGCCGATGTGACGATCAAGGTACATTATTCCAGCGTCAATTATAAAGATGGCTTGGCGAGTATTCCGGAGGGAAAAATCGTGAAAACCTTTCCGTTTATCCCTGGCATCGACTTGGCCGGAGAGGTCATGGCCTCCCGCGATGCACGATTCCAGCCCGGTGACCGGGTGCTATGCACCGGCTATGGGCTGGGCGTCACGCATGAGGGCGGGTTCGCCGAGGTCGCCCGCGTACCGGGCGACTGGTTGGTGGCGCTGCCGGATGGGCTCTCGCCCCGGGAAGCGATGGCGATTGGGACGGCCGGGTTTACGGCAGCGTTGTCGGTACGGCGGCTGCTGGACAACGGATTGGCGCCCGGACAAGGTCCCGTGCTCGTCCTAGGCGCCACCGGCGGTGTTGGCAGCATGGCCGTGGCGATCCTCAGCCGGCTCGGGTTCGCCGTAACCGCGGTCACCGGAAAGCCGGAATCGCGGGAGAAGCTGGTCGCGTTTGGTGCAGCCGAAGTCCTTTCCCGCGAGGAAGCGGCTTCGGGAGCCAAAGGCGTGCTCAGCAAAGAGCGTTGGGCTGCAATTGTCGACCCGGTGGGCGGTGCGATGACCGCTGACCTGCTTAAATCGGTACGCTACGGCGGATCTGTAGCCTTGTCGGGGCTGACCGGTGGCGGTGGGATCGAAACGTCCGTGTACCCGTTTATTTTGAGGGGGATTAATCTGCTTGGCATCGATTCCGTATTTTGTCCGGAGCCGCTGCGCCACCGACTTTGGCAGCTTCTGTCCGGCGAGTGGAAGCCGGAACAGGTGCTGACCGGGGGCATTACCGAGTACTCGCTAGAGCAGTTGCCAGAAGCTCTGAATACAGTTTTGGCCGGCAAAGCCATCGGCCGTCAGGTCATTTCCTTAAACTAATCATCCATATGGTATAATTTGGGGGCTGTTGAGACAACCTAACACCATCGGCTGAAGCTGGCTTACAAGCTAAGGGTAAAGGATGGGATGCCAATGAGATGGTGGAAGGTTGGATTGGGAATGGCCGTGGCGCTGTCATTGACGACAGGATGCGGCAACCTGCAGCGGGTAGCCAAGGATGAAATGAGCAAATATAATATGCAAAGCTACCGGCAGGGGAATGAACGCCAACTAACGAGCGGCACGACGCTTAACACAGCGATGCTGCAAGCCTTGAAAGCGGAATGCGCGCAGCGGGGGATTCGATTGACGCATGAAACCTATGCCGAAGGGCTGGACGGGAATATTAGCTACAGTTATTTTATTAACGGAGATGCGCGGCATTTTATCATCGTGCATGTGTTTCCCAATGAGCAGGATCGAATTCGCGAAATCTCCGAAATATACGGAAGCGAGGATGGAAAAGGAGAGATCGCGGCCAATTCGGTATCCAATCAAGCTTCGTTGATCTCAGCCAAGGGCAACACCGCTTTAGTCTACGCGTCAAGCGCACAGAAGGACAGCCAATACCGGGAGGAAATGAAGGCAGTATTCGGACAGTTACTGGAGCAAATGAGGGATCGTCCAGAGTAAGTGCCAATGGCCTGCCTATAAAAAAACCAACCGCTCCCCTTCGTTCCGGACAGGGAAGCAGTTGGTTTTTTCGCCTTTTACTTCTTGTAGATTTCGCGCATGACATGACGCAGCTCGGGTAGAATGATGCGCTGCATCGCCAGCTTGACGGCGCCCTGCGATCCGGGCATGGAGAAGACGGCCATATCGCCGATCGTTCCAGCAATCGCCCGGCTGAGGATGGCGGCCGAACCGATATCTTCGGTAAAGCTAAGGTAGCGGAAAATTTCCCCAAACCCTGGCATCTCCTTGTTGAGCAGGCTGCGTACAGCCTCGTAGGTGGTATCCCGCGGAGCGATGCCGGTGCCGCCGCTCAGCAGAACGGCTTCAATCGCTCGGTCAGAGGCCGCTTCCCTCAGCAGTTGGCGAATGCCGTCATAATCGTCTTTGACGATAGTATAGCGGGCAACATGATACCCGTTGTCTCGAAGCAGCTCTTGAATCAGCCGACCGCTCGTATCGGTCTCTTCCGTACGGGTATCCGAGACGGTGATGACCAGACATGATACCTCGTCCGGCGCTTCCATCCGGTGTTCATCGACGGATCTCATCGTGTTCGCTTCCTTTCTTTGGATGTTATTTACATTGTATCATGTTTGACGGACTTGGGTTGTACGGGAAATGTAGTTGCATGTCCTGTAAGGTTGGTGTAAACTCGCATTCATATGCATTTATGCTTTAGATTATCAGAGATGAGGTGGGAAATAGGGTGACACCCGTTTATATATTATCCGGTTTTCTAGGAAGCGGCAAAACGACGCTGCTCCAGCGGTTGATTCGTCATTGGATGGAGCAGGGGCTTCGTCCGGCCGTGATCATGAATGAAATTGGGGAAGTGAACCTCGATGGTCTGCTCGTTTCAAGCGAAGTACCGATGGCTGAAATGCTGGGTGGATGCATCTGCTGCACCATTCGCGGCGACTTAAGTGTGCAGATGGCAGAGCTGATCGAAGGGGAGAAGCCGGACTTGATCGTGATTGAGGCGACAGGTGCGGGGAATCCGATGGAAATCTTCGATGCGGTAACCGAGGTTTCGCTTTATCTCAAATTGGATATTAAGCCGATGGTCACCGTCGTCGATGCGGCCCATCTGGCCGATTTGCACGCATCGCAGCAAGGAAAAACGTACCGGCTCATGGTGGAGCAAATCCGGTGCGGCTCCGTGCTGGTTTTGAACAAAATCGACTTGCTTGAACCGGATCGTCAGCGGGAAATGTCGGAGTTCTTGCGTCGCACGAATCCTTATGCCCGAATCATCCCGGCGGTGAAATGCGATGTGGATTTGTCGCTACTATGGAAGGCGGCAGATGGGCAAAACAACACCGACCCAACAACTCAACGCGGTGCAGCGTACATACAAAACGGCGAAGCGGCTCAGAAGTCGGATCATTATCCTCTACACAATCATCATGATCACAGCCGCGATCAGAGCCATGATCATAACGATGCTCGCTACGAGGATCACAGACATGATCATAATCACGATAACAACGATGATCATAATCATGATCCCAACCACGCACATACCCACGCGTCGCACGAGCATGTCACTGTATACACGCACTATTTTGACGGGCCGGTGGACAGCGAGGACTTCGAACGTTTTATCGCCGAATTGCCCCGGGAAGTCTATCGTGGCAAGGGCGTCTTACGATTTACGGATACGGCCAGTCGTTTCCTGTTTCAGTATGCCTACCGGGAAGCCGATTACTTAAAAGTCACCCCTCAGGGGAATGTTCCCGATGTGGCTGTATTTATCGGCGAGCATTTCGACCGGAATGTGATCGCTCAGCAGTTGAAAGAACTGGAACGGAAGCAAGCCGAACCTGAGTAAGGCCAGACCTGGACTCGAAATTCCGAATACAATCCGCTAATTCGGCGAAAAGCGTGGATTGTATTCGGTTTTTCATATAGAATTCACTGGGTTTGGCGAAAAGGGCGGATTGTATTCGGTTTTTCATATACAATTCGCTGGATTCGTCGAAAAGGGCGGATTGTATTCGGTTTTTCATATACAATTCGCTGGATTCGGCGAAAAGGGTGAATTGTATTCGGTTTTTCATATACAATTCGCTGGGTTTGGCGAAAAGTGTGAAATGTATTCGGTTTTTCATATACAATTCGCTGGATTCGTCGAAAAGTGTGGATTGTATTCGGTTTTTCATATACAATTCGCTGGGTTCGGCGAAAAGGGCGATTTGTATTCGGTTTTTCGTATACAATTTGCTGAAATCGGCGAAATGGGTGAAATGTATTCGGTTTTTCATATAAAATCCGTTGGATTCGGATCATTTACGTGCATCTCGACGAGCTTGGGAGTGTGGTTGTGACCCGTGCAACGGAACGCATACCGTTGGGGAGATTGCCGAAGTGGTCCTTGCCAAGTTTGGGGAAAGCGCCGAGCCGCTTATGCCGCGCTTGAGTAAGTTTATCGAGATCCTGGAAGCCAACGATTGGCTCATTTGGGTGGGGTATGACGCAGAAAGCCAAGTTGAAATCAAGCGTTTGCCTTTACATCAAAAAAACAACCGTTCCTAAGGATGAAGGAACGGTTGTTTTTGTCTTCCCCATGCATTTAGCTCGGATTCGCTACCGGCGAGATTGCAGGTCCGGCTCCTGGAGCGGCTGGGGCCTCGGTAGTCCCCAACTGCAGCCGGTACATTTGATAGTACCGTCCGCCCAGGGCGAGCAGTTCTTCGTGTGTGCCGCGTTCGACGATTTCGCCGCGGTGCAAGACGAGAATCTGATCGGCGCTGCGAATCGTGGAGAGGCGGTGGGCGATGATAAACGTCGTCCGGCCGCGTTTCAGTACCTCCAGCGCGGATTGAATGAGCGCTTCGGTTTCCGTGTCGATGTTGGCGGTCGCCTCATCGAGGATGAGGATCGCCGGGTCGAACGCCAGCGCCCGAGCGAAGGAGATCAGCTGACGTTCGCCGGCGGACAGCGTGCTGCCTTTTTCCACGACCCGTTCGTCCATGCCTTTTGGCAAGTGGGCTAATATCCGGTCGGCGCCAACGTCGATCAACGCTTTCTCCGCCGTCTCGCGGGCAATCCGTTCATCCCCCAGCGTCACGTTCGAAAGAATCGTCCCGGTGAACAGGTACGGATCTTGAAGCACGATCCCCATATGCTGGCGGATCCATTGCTTCGGCAGCTCCGTTACCGGCTGTCCGTCGATCGTGATCGTGCCTTTTTGCGGGTCATAAAACCGGAAGAGCAAGTTGATGATCGAGCTTTTGCCGGAGCCCGTGTGACCGACCAACGCAACGGTCTGACCTTGCTTCGCCTCGAAGGAGATATTTTTCAGCACATAGTCCTTCTTGTAGGCGAACGAGACATCCTTAAACTCTACATTTCCTTTGTAGCGCGGCATCGAACCATCAACGACATCTTCGCCCGGTTCGTCCATCAGGGCAAATACCCGTCCGGCGGATACCATCGAGGAATCGAGGGCGGCGAGCTGATTGACCATCCCGGTAATCGGCTGAAACAATCGTCCAAGTACGTCGACGAAAGCATACAGCACGCCAAGCGATATCGCGCTCGTCGCGTCAAGCTGCGCCGAGCCGAAATACCAGAGCACGGTGGCAAACGCCAGATTACGAATCACATTCACCAGGTTGTGTGAAGTGAACGCGTTTAGGTTCAACATCTTGTTTTGGTGTTTCATATAATCATTGTTCAGGTTCTCGAATTCTTCCTTGGTCTGCGACTCGCGGCGGAAAATCCGGATAATCGACATGCCCTGGATCGATTCGTTAATGATGGCATTGATCTCGCTTAGCCGCGAGCGGATGATCGTGTTGTATTTCGTCGCGAACTTGCGATAGTAAACGACCCACAGGTAAATGATCGGAACAACAAACAAGCAGATGAGTCCGAGCCGTACGTCCAGGATAAACAAAGCGACGTAAACGCCCAGCATGTTGATGATTCCGGAGAAGAAGTTCGCCAATACGGCGATAAACAATTCCTTTACCGCCTCCGTGTCGTTGGTGACGCGGGAGACGACTTTTCCGGCCGGCAGATTATCGAAAAAATGCACCGGCAGCCGCTGAATATGAGCATAGACGTCCATACGCAGCTTGCGGATGACCTGGTTGGCCGAGGATTGCAGCCAGTAGGTTTTGCCGAATTCCATCACGATGGAAATGGCCAGAAACACGAGGTACCAGATGATGAGCGACATTATGCCAGGCACTTCCGGTTTGTAAAAAGCAAACAGGCCTGCCGCGCTTAGTTTTTGCGCCGGATATTGGCTGCTTACGCCGTTCTTTCCGGTCAGGGTCAGAACGCCATTGTCGTAACTGCGGTCACCGGAGACTTCCGGGACGGACGCATCAACGAACACGAAACTTCTGCCGACCTGCAGCACACGGACTTCGGCGCCTTTGACCTCGCTACCTGCGAAACGGTCGCCCCGTTTAAAGGTACGCCCATCGTAGTCAACGGTAGATGCGTCTTGCCCCGTTGTTTCGTAGAACGGTTGCTCGATCGCCAGCATGTGATTGTCGATCATCGAGCGGGCGATAAACGGCCCCGCCAGTTCGGCAGCCACGCCGATCGCCAGCATGACGAGCGCGAGGATAAATGTTCTTTTCGCCGTTAAGGCGTATTTGAAAAGTGCTTTTCCCGTATGGGTGTGCATGGTTTTAAGACACCTCCCCGTCAGTCAGGTTGGATTCCACCTGTTGACGTTCGTATTGTTCGCGGTACCAGCCGCCTAACTGCAGCAGCGTTTCATGGGTACCTTCTTCGATGATTTTGCCTTTCTCCAAGACGACGATCCAATCCGCATGTTCGATGGCGGAGAGGCGGTGCGTGGAGATGAGCGTCGTTTTGCCGGAGCGCCCACTGCGGATGTTCTCGATGATCCGCGCCTCGGTCCGGGCATCAACGGCAGACAAGGCGTCGTCGAGGATTAAGAGCTCCGGATCGGCGATAAACGCCCGAGCCAGGGAGACCCGCTGCTTCTGGCCGCCGGAAAGGGCGACGCCTTTCTCACCGACGAGCGTATCCAGGCCGTCAGATAACGTGCCGAGATCCTGATCGAAGGCCGCCGTGCGGATCGCTTCGAGGATCTTCTCATCGGATGCGCCCGGGTAGCCGAACTGGATGTTTTGCCGCACCGTCTTAGAGAATAGGATTTGCTCTTGCGGCACATATCCGATCCAGCCGTGAAGCTGGTTCAACGCGATTTGCTGAATCGGCACGCCGGAGATGCTCAGCTCGCCGCTGCCTGCCGGATATTCGTGTAACAGCTGCTTGAGCAACGTGGATTTACCGCTGCCAGTACGCCCGACGATGCCCAGTGTTTCGCCGCGTTTAATCGTCAAATCGATCTGTTCGAGATTGTTAATGGTCGAAGTCGGATAGCGGAAGGTGACATCCTTGAACACGATCGTCTCCGGCGTTTCAACGTGAACCGGATTCGGAACGTCTTCAACATCGGGCTTCACGTTCAACGTTTCGTTGACCCGGTCCAGCGATGCGCCGCCGCGTTGCATGACGTTAATCAGCTCGCCGATTGCAAACATCGGCCAAATCATCATCCCCAGGTACATGTTGAAAGATACGAGATCGCCCAGGGTCAATTCATTATGGAATACGAGATAAATGCCGTAGGTGAGACCAATCGCATAGCTGAGCCCAACACATAAACGGATCGTTGGCTCGAAATAAGCATCCACTTTGGCGACCGCCAAATTCTTCTTATAAACGTCTTCCGTTATATCCGCAAAACGTTGTTCATCATGACGTTCCTGCACATAGGCGCGAATGACGCGAATGCCGGCTACGGATTCCAATACCTGGTCGTTCATGTCCCCAAAGGCATCCTGCGCCAGAGTGTAACGCTCGTGGATGATCTTCCCATAAATTTTCATCGCTAAGGCGATGAAAGGGAGGGGAATGATCGCAGCTAGTGTCAGCTTCCAGCTGATCAGCGTGCTCATCGCCAGAAAGATCACGGTAAGGTACGCCGTCGAGTCGGTTAGCGTCAGCATCCCGAAGCCTACGGTGGTAGCAACCGATCTTAAATCGTTGGTCGCCCGGGCCATCAGGTCGCCGGTGCGGCTCCGCTCGAAGAACGGCGGTGTCATCCGCAGCAAATGGCTCATGAACCGGGTCCGCAGCAGCCGCTCGACGAGGTTCGATCCCCCAAACAGGGAATGCATCCATATGTACGTGATGAGATAGATTAAGATCAATACGCCGATAATGAGTAAAATATATTGAGTTAACGAAGCCCAAGTGACGGTGCCGGCCACGATCTCATCGATCGCGCTGCCCAGCAGCCGCGGCGGAGCCAGCTCCACAACGCCCACAAGGATGAGCAGGAACAAGCCGATAATATAACGTCTTTTTTCGCGCTTGAAAAACCAGCCCAAATTTTTTAATACCGAAAACATGATGGGGTTTCCTCCTTTGATTCCCGATTGCGTAGCTACCCGGAAAACCTCTACAAGTGTCCTAAACCAGCAAAAAACCGCAAAAAAGGCATATCGTCCGAAAACGATATGCCTTAAAACCATAACATATGTCGCGTCCGTTACTTATAGCAAGCAACCTTCGCGTGTATGATATCGCTTATACCCTTTAAAAGATAAGGGGCGGTCAGCGCATAGATTCATCCAAGCCTGCAGGGGTTGCTCCGGTATTTAATTGTTTGATGTGATGCGCATCGCGATACGCAGGCATAAATTTAAATTTCAACACCGTGCTCACCCTTTCTCATTTGGTAATTACTTGAAAGCGATCTCGTATGTTCCCGATTTTAGCACCGCATTAAAGAAGATGTCAAACGTTATTTTTCTCAGTAACTATCCAATAATCCCTAACCACATCGAACAAAGGTTTGGCTTTTTGCCCAGTTTCGTCTACAATAAAGCTAAAAGTTTGGATGTAACGGAATGAAAAGTTCGTATTTGTCACCGAGAAGATGGGATGAATGAAGAGGAGGAAGAAGCGGATGATTAACGTGAGTAATGAAGCTGCCGCATGGTTTAAGCAGGAGCTTGGACTTGAGGCGGGGCAGGCCGTACGCTTCTTTGCACGATATAGTGCGGGCGGCAAGCTGCACCCGGGATTCTCACTGGGAATTGATGTTGATCAGCCTGTATCACCTGGGCTCAAAGCGGAAGTCGAGGGCATCACGTTCTACATGGAGAACCAGGATTTGTGGTATCTGGACGGGTACCACCTTAATGTCACTTATGATCAGCAATTGGGCGACATTGAGTATGAATACGAGGCTGCGGCCCTGAATTAGGCTGAGCCGTTGTTCAGCGGCTTCGAAGCTAACGAAAGAACAAAAAGGCCCGTCAATTACGGGCCTTTTCCTTTGTTTGATGGAGCGGGCGAGAACGGCCCATCAAGCATCAAATGATGCTGTCTTCCATCGCATATTCAAAATCGCCGATATCGTAAACCTGCACCGGCACCTCTGCTTCGATAATCCGCCGGATCAGCTCGAGCTGATCGGTCAGGATCGGCACGTTCTCTCGCTGGGCAGTTAGCACGATTTCCGTTTCGATCGGATCGAGAAACTCGCCGTACTGCTCGTTGTCTACCGCGTTGACTACGGTCCAGGTCACATGATCGCCGAACAGGATCGAAGGGCTCTTGGACCAAGGGACGGTGAGCGCTCGCTCCAGTTTCTTGCGGTTCAGCGGTTCCTCGAGATAAGCGATCAATTCGCTGATTTTCTGCTTCACGTGCATATCGTCGACGGGGTCGTTCATGAGCGGCTCCGGACTGTTTTGAAATTCATAAAGCTCCATGACGGTGGTGTAAGGTACAATATATTCCACAGGCGCACCCGGCACCAGCAATTCACCATATATCGCCACCATCACGGCTTCGATCACAAATCGGCGTGACATGGTCATCCTCCTAAAACGGCCTGTTACTCGTAGCTGCCCATGAAATGCTTGCGACAACTCAATTTATTAAGGAGTATACCACAACCATTGGATAAATTCAGCTTTGTAGCGCGAAAATCGGCTTTTATCTAAGGAGAGGGGGCAACCGGAGATGAATGAGAATCTGGTGGGAGAATTCGCTGGGCTTTCGACGAAAACGCTCCTCTGGGTGGAGGAACGAGTGGGTCCAGGGGCTAAGGTTATCTCAGGAGCGTCCCTGAAGGGCGGCATTTCATCAGCAGTTTATGGGTTGAAAATAAAACAGGGTGATCACTGCCACGAAGCGGTACTGAGGCAATTTACCAATACGGAGTGGCTGCGAGAAGAGCCGGAGCTCGCTTTGCACGAGACGGCTGCGTTGCAGGCGGCGAGCGCGGCGGGACTGTCGTCGCCGCGGTGGGTCGCCTGCGATCCGGACGGCGGCGCCTGCGGCCTGCCGTCCGTGCTGATGACCCGGCTGCCCGGCCGGGTGGTGCTGGACCCGGCGGATCTGCCGGGTTGGCTGGGCGGCCTCGCCTGGAAGCTGGCGGAGATCCACGCGGCGGAGGGTCCGCCGATCGAATGGAGCTATTTTACTTACAACGAGGTGTCCCGTTTGACTGTGCCAGAGTGGACCCGGGTTCCCGAGGCGTGGGGGAGGATCATCGACCGCGTTCAGGGATTACCCTCACCGTACCGACCGCAGTTCATTCATCGCGATTATCATCCAACGAATGTGCTCTGGCAGGAGGGGGAAGTTAGCGGCGTAGTCGATTGGGTAAATGCCTGCATGGGCCCAACCGGGATCGACACCGGTCATTGCCGATTGAATCTCGTACAAATGTACGGCGTGGAGGCGGCAGATGCCTTTTTGGAAAGCTATCTTTCCGTAGCTCGGAAGGACGGATGTAACGTAAACGATCCCTATTGGGATATGCTATGCCTGATCGAAATGCTGCCGGGTCCCCCGGAAGTATACCAAGGGTGGCCGGATTTGGGGCTAGACGCGTTAACGCCGGAGCTTCTCGCTCGTCGATTGGACGAATACGCTGAGAGTCTGGTCCGAAAGCTGGCTTCATTCGTGCAGCCCAGATAGAAACAAATAGAGGATGTGCTCATAAATTGAAACATTGGAAAGCCTATTTTACGTTCGTTAGGCCTTATACGAAATGGATCTTACTCACTTTGTTCATCGGGATGCTGAAATTCGGTATCCCGTCCTTGCTGCCGTTGGTGCAGAAATACGTCGTGGACGATATCTTGTTAAACGGCGGGATCGAGCTGGACCAGAAGGTCTCGCAACTGATGATCATCCTTGGGGCAACGCTGTTCCTATTCGTGATCGTGCGCGGTCCGGTGGAATATGCGCGGCAGTATTTTGCCCAACTGATCACGGCACGGATCTTATTCGATTTACGCAACAAGCTGTATGCCCACCTGCAGCGGTTATCGCTTCGGTATTACCAGAATACGAAGGTGGGGGAGATCATCTCCCGCTTCATCAACGATGCCGAGCAGACGAAGAACATCGTCGAAGTCGGCATGATGAATGTTTGGCTCGACATGTTTACCCTGGTGTTTGTGCTTGGCTTTATGTTTTATTTGAACCCGTGGCTGACGCTTGTGGCGATTGCGATTTTCCCATTGTACGCGATCGCAGTGAAAGTGCTGTACAAGCGCTTGAAGAAGCTGACCAAAGACCGCTCCGCGGCACTTGCCGGGATTCAGGCTTATTTGCACGAACGCATTCAGGGCATCTCGGTCATCCGCAGCTTTGCCTTGGAACGGCATGACCGGAACAAATTCGAAGGCACCAACGGCCGGTTTCTGCAAAAAGCGCTAGCCCACAGCCGCTGGAACGCCTGGACATTTGCGATCATCAACACCCTCACCGACATCGCGCCGCTGCTCGTGATCGGATACGGCGGTTATCAGGTGATTTACGGGGATTTGACGTTAGGTACGTTTGTGGCCTTTTTTGGCTATCTGGATCGGCTTTATGCCCCGTTGAGACGGTTGATCAATTCATCAACGACGTTGACACAGGCTTCGGCCTCGTGGGAACGGGTGCTGGAGTTGCTGGAGGAGCCGTATGACATGACCGATGCGCCGGATGCGGCGGTACTGCCGCAGGGTAGCCATGGCGTGATGTTCCGGGAGGTGTGGTTCAAATATCACGAAGACAGCGATTGGGTGCTCAAAGACATCTCGCTCGAAGTCAATCCCGGCCAAACGGTCGCGTTCGTCGGCATGAGCGGGGGCGGGAAATCATCGTTGGTCGGACTCATTCCACGTTTCTATGACGTTCAGCGGGGAACGCTGACGGTGGGCGGCCGGGACGTCCGCGCCTGGACGATGGAAAGCCTGCGCAGCCGGATCGGCATGGTGCTGCAGGACAATTTCCTGTTTAGCGGCAGCGTGCGCGACAACATCTTATTCGGCCGCCCGGACGCGGACGAGGCGGCGGTGATCGAGGCCGCCCGCGCGGCCAATGCGCATGAGTTCATCATGCAGCTGCCGCAGGGCTACGACACCGAAGTCGGAGAGCGTGGCGTCAAACTCTCCGGCGGACAGAAGCAGCGGATCGCCATCGCGCGCGTCTTCTTAAAGGACCCGCCGATCCTCGTCCTCGACGAGGCGACGTCCGCGCTCGACCTGGAGTCGGAGCACCTGATCCAGCAGTCGTTGCAGCAACTGTCGCACGCCCGCACGACGCTGATCGTGGCGCACCGGCTGTCGACGATCACCCACGCCGACCAGATCATCGTCCTGAAGAACGGCGAAATCGCCGAGCGCGGCACGCACGACGAGCTCATGGCGAACCCGGACGGCGTGTACGCGCAGTTATACAACATCCAGCACCTGAGCCCGGCGGAGAGCGGGGAGCTGGGGTGAGGAGAGGTTAGGGGAGTTGAGGCAAGGCAAGGCACACCTTTTCCTCCTCTCGTACAAATAAGGCCCTAAAAGGGCGTTATTTCAACCTTTTAAGCCCGGATAGGCGAAATAAGGGTAAAAAGTTCCGTTATTTCTCGGAGTTAACCCCTTGGATGCCGTTTTTTTGCCGGTTCTGAGCTGAATAAGAACATATTTTACCGCTAATGTCTCCGATTTAGCTGAATAAGGAGAAATAACGGTAATAAGTTCCGTTATTCACCAGTCGTACCTGTATTCAACCGTTACTGTAGAAACATAACGTGATCTAATCACCCTATTCCACACATTGGACGCTTCTATGAGACCTTTAGGGTGAACACATAACTCTATTACTCGGAGTTTGGGCGAAATAAAGGCGTTTGGTGTCAACTAAGGTGATCATTTCGCTCTATTTTGGCTCATAACGGGCAATGATGAGGGAATAAGGTGAAATAGTAACTCTAACTCTATATATCTTGGTGCAGCAGGGCAGGCCAGATCGTGGGCATCCTAACCAGCCCCAAAATAAAAAAAGGTTGTTCTCACCGGCATCGATTGCCGGTAGAACAACCTTTTTTTGCTCCGCTACAGCTTCCCGATCACCAGCGACAAAATGCCGGCGGCGATCAGCGGGCCAACGGGGACGCCGCGGAAGAAAGCGACGCCGAGCACCGTGCCGATCAGCAACCCGGCGACGACGGTCGGCTGATTGCCCATCAGGGTTGCGCCGCGGCCGCCAAGCCAGGCGACAAGCATGCCGACGCCGATCGCGAGCAGGGACTTCCAATGGAAGAAGGAAGCCCACAACGTCTGGATGGAGATTTTGCCGCTGGCGACGGGCGTCATTACGCCGATGGTGAGAATGACGATGCCAAGCGTCAGGCCGTATTTCTCCAGCCAAGGGAAGGTATAGTGCATATGCAGCACGCGAAGCAGCAGCAGCACGATCATCGCTACGGTAATCGGCATGTTATTGCTAAAAATACCGAGCGCAGCCATCAGCAGAAGAAGCAGGGCTGTCATATCGATTTGGTTCATGATCCACCTCCTGCGGTGAAATCCGTTAAATTCTTATTCGTTGCTTGATGCTCTCGAACCGAGAATATGCTCGGCGATTAGCTTGCCATGGCCGCGTCCGGTTTCAATGAAGACCTCGTTGGCGTTACGTCCGGATGCAATTACCCCGGCAACGTAAAGTCCAGGCACGTTCGTCTCCATGGTCTCGGGATCGAACACCGGCTTCTCCATGTCGCCGGCCATGTCGACTCCGGCGGAGAATAACAGCTTGCGGTCGGGACGGAACCCGGTTAACGCCAAGACGAAATCGTTGGCGAGCTCCGTCCGTTCGCCGTTTGCCTCTTGAATGACAACGCGTTCGGGTAGGATTTCGATCACCCGCGAGTTCAGACGCAGGGCGATTTTCCCCTTGCTCACCGCACTTTCAAACAACGGCCGCACCCAAGGCTTGATGTTATCGGACAAGTCATCCCCGCGATACACGACGGTGACTTCAGCGTTCACGCGGACTAGCTCCAGCGCGGCATCCACCGCGGAGTTGCTGCCGCCGATAATCGTGACCTTCGTACCGGTATAAGGATGCGCCTCCTGGAAATAATGCGTGACCTTGTCGGTATTTTCTCCCGGAATGCCTAAAATATTGGGGTGATCGAAATACCCCGTCGAGATAATGACATGTCTAGCTTGATACTCCGCCGGCTCGCCGCCGCGTTTCTCGGAGCGGACCACAAACGTGCCGTCCGTCTGCCGCACGACTTCATTCGCTTCTTCATAGGCCAACACGGGTACGTCATAATGATCGCTCACTTTGCGGTAGTAGGCCAGCGCCTCATGGCGGAAAGGTTTATCATTTGCCGACGCAAAAGGGACATCCCCGATTTCCAGCAGTTCGGCCGTACTAAAAAACTGCATATACGTCGGGTATGAATAGATGGAATGGACAAGGCAATGTTTCTCTAGAACAAGCACCTGCAGTCCGCGACGCTGGCATTCGATGGCTGCCGATAGACCGCACGGCCCAGCTCCGATGATGATGACATCCAGCATGGGAACCTCCTCATTTACATAAATTTCAAACGATTTTTCAAAACAATTCCATCCTACCGCAAATACCTCGGAATTGCCAACCATCCGCTGGCCTTGGCAAAGGGAGAATGATGTGGCAATCCTATGACATCTTGGATTTCGAAGGTTCAAACCCACATTTTTAGAGTACACTAATAGTGTAAGCGGTTACCTAAAATTTAAAGGAAGTTTAGGAGGTACCGAACATGCTGTCCTGGTTTAGAAAACGCAAACCTGCCCGTGTCTTGGTCCCTGAAGCCATAAAGGTTAAGCTGGACGAAGTTCGACGCGCTGTGCTTCGTTATGAAGCCGATATGCCTGACGGCATAAACCGGTTATCGCTGCTGCTGCCGGACGGAAGTCTGGATATGAAACGCCTGTCGCGTTATTTGGGCGGAATTACAGATCAACGCTTTTTCTTGTCGAGAGAAACCTATGAAATATTTGCGGAAGAAGAACGCGAGATCCCGTATTATCTGGATCTGGTGCAAGCCGCCGTGGACAACTATGTTGAGGATCAAGGCAAGCTTCCGGTGCTGGACGAATCGCGCCAGTTGGAAGTCGATTGCCGACTGTTGTTGCGGGAGCATTACTTGAAAGAGCTGCCTCCCTTCCCGCTGTATGTAACTGATCAGGAAATGATGTTGACCCATCGTCCGAAACAGGTGATATAACCGTTGAAGCGCATTCCCGGGGAGCCGGGGGTGCGCTTTTTGTTTGACAGGCTGTTTTACAATAGAGAGAGACAACTGGGGAAAGTGGGGAAAGTGGATTGCAGCTAAAAGCCGTTTTGTTTGACCTGGATAATACGTTGATGGATCGCGATTACACCTTTCGCAGCTTCGCGCTGCAACTCGTGCGAGAATGCCTGGTACCGATGGACGAGAAACGACGGGAAGAGCTGGTTGCGGAAATGATTGAGCGAGATAAAGATGGATATAGGCCGAAGGAGGGCTTTTTTCAGGAGCTGATCGATTGGCTGCCTTGGCGTAAGGAGACCACGATAGAGGAGCTGAAGGCCTATTACGACCGCCATTATATGACCCATGCCAAAGCGATGGACCATACGGAGCATACCCTGCAGGCTTGCCGAGCGAAGGGACTTCGGCTTGGAATCATCACGAACGGGTACAGTCATTTGCAGCATGCAAAAATCGATCTGCTTCACCTTCGCCGGTTTTTCGATGCGATCGTGGTGTCCGGGGACGTAGAGATCCGTAAGCCGGATCGGCGGATTTATGAGCTGGCCCTGGAGCGGTTGGGGTCCTTGCCAGGGGAGACAGTGATCGTTGGCGACCATCCCCGCAACGATATCTGGGGAGCAGCGCAGGCGGGGATCCGTGGCATTTGGCTGCGGCGCAAGCACGATTGGGACGAGACGCTCGAAGGCGGCAAGCCTTGGCGGACGATTTCGGAGCTGAATGAAATCCCAGCGCTGCTGGAACAATACGAACAGGAGCCGTGCGGGACAGGAAAGGATTGACAAAGTCCGCCGTCATCCTATATGATGTGTACAAATTCTTATGAAGGAGGCTGTTATTTATGGTGAAGGTACTTGAAGTGCGCGTAAATACGGTCTCCTTGGCGGGAAAATAAGGCGCTGCATCCGATCGAATAGCGGAAGTCTATTCGAATGCAAGCAGCGCGAAGCCGCGGGACCGTTATCACGTCCCGCGGCTTTTTTATGTCCGCCGTCCCCTTAGGGTGACGGTGGGCCGTGAACTGAAGCCGCGGGACGATGGGTCCCCGCGGCTTTTTTATATGGCTGCATGCGAGGTGCCGCAGCAGCGAGCCATGGGACCGCCAAGGAGACGAGAAAACGGAACGTCGGAAGGTCATTCATTATTGATTTGAGGCAAGCAGCCCAAGGAGGAAAAGGAATTGAATTTACAAGAACTAGGATGGAACGCGGAGCGGGAGAATGCTTTTCGCGGACTGGGGATAGAGCAAGTCTGGCCCGGGCGGATCATCGCTGATCACGGCCATAAGTATCGGATCGCTTCGGAGCGAGGAGAGGGCTGGGCGGAAATGAGCGGTCGTCTGCAATACGAGCTGGGCGAACGCAGTGAGTTCCCGGCAGTAGGGGATTGGGTCGCATTGCGCTTTCTTAGCGAATCGGACGGAGATGCCGTCATACACGGCTTGCTTCCACGAAGCAGCCGAATCTCCCGTCGGGCAGCCGGGTCGGTGCCGACGGAACAAGTCGTAGCGGCCAATGTTGACCTGCTGTTTCTCGTCGCCGCGCTGAACATGGATTTTAATCTTCGCCGATTAGAGCGTTATTTGATCATGGCCTGGAACAGCGGGGCATCACCGGTCATCGTGCTGAGCAAAGCCGATTTATGCGATGATCCGGAGCGTTACGTCGCCGAGACGGAATCGATTGCGCCCGGCGTGCCCGTTATTGCGGTCAGCGCTTTGGAGGACCTAGGCAGGGAGCAAGTAGACGTTTTGCTGAAACCCGGAGTTACGGTTGCGCTTACCGGATCATCTGGGGCCGGAAAGTCGACCATTCTAAACTGGATGGCAGGGGAGGAAGTGCAGAAAACTCAGGCTATACGTGAGGACGACAGCCGGGGACGGCATACGACGACACATCGCGAGCTGTTTGTGCTTCCGCAAGGCGCGGTCATGATTGATACGCCGGGGATGCGGGAGCTGCAGCTGTGGGACGACGAAGGCGGGTGGTCCGAGGCGTTTGGCGACATCGAGGAGCTGGCGAAGCAATGCCGTTTCGGGGATTGTCGTCACCAACGAGAAGCCGGCTGTGCGGTCAGGGAGGCCCTGCAAAGCGGACAGCTTGAGCGCAAACGGTTTGAGAACTATCTGAAAACGCAGCGGGAGCTGAAGTTTCAGGCGGAAAAGGAGCAATCCCGTCAACGCTCCGTGCGAGCCGCAACATCAAGCAAAGCTGGCCGACAGGAGACGCGCGGCAAAGGCGAGCAACGGAGACGATACGCTAGCGACTGGGAGTAGGCCAACCCGCAAGGTCAGGAACAAACAAAAATAGCCAGTCAGGGATAATTCCCGACCGGCAATTTTTTATCTTACTTCGGTTGAATCGGCAGCCATTTCAGCACGTCCTGGATTTTCGCGTCCCAATAGCCCCACTCGTGGGAGCCTGGGCCTTCCTCGTAGGTCAGCGGCAGGCCGGCACGGGTGCAAGCTTCGCGGAACGTCTGGTTATCTTCGTACAGGAAATCCTCCGTGCCGCAGCACTGATACAACCGGGGAACCAGCTTGCCGTTCTGTAAGTCTTGAGCGAGCGGGTCCAACAGCGTCAGCAGATCGTTATCTGTCCCCTGCGGCCCAGACTCGCCGAAAATGCGCTGGAACAGCGGCGACAACCCATGCTGGCTGTTCGCGATGTCGAGCGCGCCCGACAAGCTGGCCGCGGCGGCAAACGTCTCCGGCTTGCGCAGCGCCAACTTGAAGGCGCCGTAACCGCCCATTGAGAGACCGGCGACAAACGTATCCTCACGCCGCTCAGACAACGGGAAGAACGACCGGCACAATCGCGGCAGCTCCTCGCTGACGAACGTCCAGTAGCGGTTGCCGTAGGCCATATCCGAATAGAAGCTCAGATCGACCTGAGGCATAACGACAGCCAGCCCTAAACCCGAAACGTAACGCTCGATGGAGGTGCGACGCAACCAGATGGAATCGTCGTCCGACATCCCGTGCAGCAGATAGAGGGTTGGGTAAGGCCCGGCCACTCCGGGAGCGGACATCCCGATTTGCGATTGTGCGGGTTCGGGCAAAATGACGGTCATCGAGGTACTGAGGCCTAACACTTCCGAGAAAAAACGACATTGAAACAGTGCCATAACGCTCATGCTCCTTTTCACCATGCCGCCTCAGGCACACGCAAAGTAAGCGTTTACCAAAGCGATCATACGGTATGGATAATCCTATATTTACACTGTCCATTATACCGCGGAAACCTTGAAATCAGAAATCATCCGAAACGCTTGACAAGAAATCGTGCTAAAATATACATAACGGGTTGTTCCAGGGCTAGAAAGTGACAACGCTGGGGGTGGATCAAGTGAATTTCCCCTGGAAAAGAAATCTGTACGTGCTGTGGCTTGGCGTATTTTTTTGCAGCACCGCGTATTCTATGGTCATTCCATTCATGTCCTTGTTTATCGCGCACGATCTTGGGGTAACCGAGCATCTAACCCTTTGGTCGGGGGTCGCGTTCGGCATTACATTTTTGGCCGGCGCTTTGATCTCTCCGTATTGGGGGTCCCTATCGGACAAGTATGGCCGGAAGCCGATGTTGCTCCGTTCCGGGTTTGCCTTAAGTGCGGTTTACCTCCTTTACTTCTTCGTCAAAGATCCTTATCAGCTGATTGCCGTTCGCATTTTATCCGGTCTATTGGCTGGATATGTGCCTTCCGCCATCGCACTGGTAGCAACGAATACGCCGGAGAAGCATGTAGGCTATTCGCTTGGAATCATGTCGACGGCCGGGGCGGCAGGAGGCATTATCGGGCCGCTGGTCGGCGGTTCGCTCAGCAAGTTTATCGGTTATCGAGAGTCGTTTTTGGCGTCGGGCTGCGTTGTGTTGATCTCGGCGTTGATTGCCCTGATCTTCGTGAAGGAGCAGAACTTTGACCGCAACCGCGAGCGTTCGCATGTGCTGGACGATCTCAAGGAAGCATCGGCCAATCGTCCGCTGATGGGGAAGCTGTTCGTCGTCCTCATCGTAACCGCTTCGGTGATGGTACTCGAGCCGCTGCTTTCTTTGTACGTGCTAGACCTAGGAGCTTCAGCTTCCAACGCGTCGTTTAGCTCAGGCATCATCTTCTCGGCGGTGGGAATCTCCACAGTAATCGCTGCTCCACTCTGGGGCAAGATCGGGGAGCGGATCGGCTACCGCAATACGCTGATGATCGGCTTGATCGGCGGCGGAGTCGGCAATATTTTGCAGCATTTCTTTCACTCTCTCGTCGGCTTCGGGGTGTTACGCTTTGTTTACGGCTTGTTCTTTGCCGCCGTGTTCCCGGCGCTAAACGCCTTAATCGTACAGGCGACGAAACCGGAATTTCGCGGGCGCGCCTTCAGCCTGAACCAATCGGCCAGCCAACTCGGGAATATGGTTGGGCCCATTGCCGGCGGGGCGCTGGGAGGATGGATCTCCATCCCGATTGTGTTCGTATTGAACGGTTTGCTGCTGGCGATCACGGCGGCGACCCTCCGATGGAAGTCGCTGTTTGGAAGCGGCCGCTCGAAGGAACGGAAATTGTCCAACTCATGAGGATCGACGAAATGAAAAAAAGGCTCCGTGCGATTCAGCGATAAGCTGAAGCACGGAGCCTTTGCTATGGATTTGCCGCTAGATTAATAGAGAGATAGCGCAAGAGAGTCAAACTCGCTCTTGCTGTGCAAGATGGCTTCTGAACCCTCGATTTCAATGCTGATGAGGGAGTTTAGGCACTTCTGCAACGCTTGCTTGCCATTATAATATTTGTACTCGAGCGCGCTCGTCAGTAGTTTCAAAGTACGCTGCACAGGCTGCTTGCTATCGACATTGAAGTAAACCGGTACCAGGTTGTTTTGGAAGTTGATCAAGATTTTCATAAGAATCACCTCTATACAGTGGTTTCATAGTACACATTGTAGAATATAAATCTTAAAAAAAGATTAAGAAAACATTATGTTTAGATAAATGTTTGATGACAACAGGCAATTCAGGACAGAAGTCGTGGTTTGAACGCCCGATACAACTAATACGGACATTCGAATCAAAAAGTTTCATGTTCTATGAAAATTATGCTTCACCTCCTATTTTCATGGGTACAATGTAATAGATTGGCAAAAATTTCCGAGCATCGGGAAATCGAATAGTGGTATGATTACTGCGTCGAACTGCGTAAGCAAGACCCAATTTGAAGGAGGTGGACGGATGTTGATTACGGATTCTCCCCGCAAGAAAAAAGTGGTGCTTCAAGCTAGCGAATGGTTGTACTTGGCAGAGCGGCTGGGTATAAACCGATGGTTGGATCCGAACCATCCCTTTCATGTCTTTTTGCGGGAGACGCCGGACCCGGATACCGGAGACGTAAGAGAGACGCTGAGAAGCAAGGGTTATATGGCGGAATCGACGCAAGGAGATCGGTTAAGCTTACCGCAGCACGTCCTGGACGATTTGGTCGTGGCATCCGCCTCAGGCAAAGCTTGCCGCCTGACCTACACCTGCGGGAAACGGAGCTATGAGGAATATCTACATATCGCTGGCGATCAGGTGATCCGGTTGGAAAGATTGGTTGAAGAGGCATGCGGTTTATCGATCGAACGGACAAACGGGGGGAAGCCGCTTAGCGGCGCGTTGGCCGGCCGGATGAAATGGAATTCACGGACGCCGGGCGAGCTTCCCGCATTGATGATGTCCAAGAAGCAGTTTGATACGGTGAAGAACCAGACTGGAGAGCTGGATCGAAATCAGCTTGCCGCCCTCCTGGCGGACATGACGGGCGATGTGGAAGGAAGTATAGCCTTGGCGAAATGTATAAAGACCCCGTTAGCCCAAGGCGAGATCCGGTTCTATGCATACAGCGGAGAGTGTTGGGAATTGCAGCAGATGCAGTTTATGAACAATACGCATATGAACTGGCTGATTCGATATAGCGCCAAGGATGAGGAAGATTGGATGATTGCGACACCAACACCCCGTCAGCAATTTCAGGAGATTCTATTGAAATGGTTCCATCAGGCGATCGAAGCTGAATGAAGGGATCACCCGAATGATATAGAGATCGAAGGCGAGACAGCTGTCTGTTAGTGACAGCTGTTTTTTTATGAACAGGAATTGATTTTAGTGTTGATAATGTATATATTGTTTATATACACTGTTAACAAAATAACCAGTCAAGAAGGTGAAGCATGGATATTTTGCTTTCCCATTCCTCGGGTGAACCGATCTATCTGCAGATCGTTACGCAAATTCGCGATGCGATCCTGCAAGGTAAGCTGGCGCCGGGGACAGCGTTACCTTCCATTCGGCAGTTGGCTAAGGATTTGCAGATCAGCGTCATTACAACGAAGCGAGCCTACAACGATTTGGAGCAGGAAGGCTTAATCGATTCGGTCGTCGGTAAAGGGTCATTCGTTTCCGGCGGAAATCAAGAATTTATCCGGGAGCAACGACTCAGAGCGCTGGAAAGCAAGCTTCGGGAAGTTCTGGAAGAATCCAAAAGCCTTCCGATGTCAACGGATGAACTGATCGAGTGGATCAAACTATTGGATCAAGTAGGAGGAGGCGCTAAAGGATGAATGCAGTTGAGGTGGAAGGGCTCGTCAAGCATTACGGGAACTTTGCGTTGTCGGGATTAAGTTTCTCCATACCGCAAGGGTACATTACCGGGCTGATTGGGCCTAACGGAGCGGGGAAAAGCACGGTGATTAAGGCAATCATGGGGATGGTGTTGCCGGAAGAAGGGCGAATCAACGTTCTTGGTCACCCCGTTACGGGGAACGAAGGCAGTTACAAGCAACAGATCGGATACATCTCCGATGAGAATATTTATTACGAATATCTGACAATGGAGCAGATGAAGCGGATCGTCGCACCCTTTTACGAACGCTGGGATGAGGCATTGTTTACGAAGTACATGGAGCTGTTTGAACTGCCGAAACGCAAAAAAATCAAGGATTGCTCCAAAGGGATGAAAATGAAGTTTGCCATTGCATTGGCACTGGCGCACCATCCGACGCTGCTGATCATGGACGAGCCGACGGCCGGATTAGACCCCGTATTTCGCCGAGAGCTCCTCGATCTGTTGGCGGATTATATTTTGGACGAAAACAATACGATTCTGTTCTCGACCCATCTCACGACCGACCTGGATCGTGTAGCGGATTACGTGACGTTCCTGAACCGCGGCGAATTGGTGTTCTCCGACAGCAAAGACGAGGTACTGGAACGCTACGTGATCGTTAAGGGGAGCAGCGAACTCCTGGATACCGATGTAAAACGGGAATTGATCGGCGTAAGGGAAACGGCAGTAGGTTTCGAGGCGCTCGCAAAAGACCAGGAGCGGGCTCATGCCCTGTTTGGGACCCATGCATTGTTCGAGCGCCCCACGCTGGAAGAGATTATGTATTTTACGGCAAAAGGGGGGAAAGTGAATGCCTAACCTCATTCATCTTGTTCGTAAGGACTTCCTGCTGTTGCAGCGGTATCTCTGGCTTCTATTCATTTATATGGTGGTGTTCTCCGGGTTCGTGCAGTCGGATGGCTCGCCTTTGTACGGCATGCTGCCGGGGATGGTGCTGATTCTGGCGCTGAATGCCGATATGCGTCTTCCCAATCAGCAATTTCTAGTCAATTTACCCGTACGCCGGAGTTATCTCGTTTTATCCAAATACGTTTCCGCTTTTGTTTTAATGCTGATCGCTTTTGTGTTCTGCATTCTGTTAAACACCGGGGCGAACGTGGTTCATGGCCAGCCGGCAACTTTCAACTTCGGTCAAATGCTTGGGATCTTCTTGGCGCAAATCGTGTTTATGGCGATTTATATCCCGATCTACTATTGGCTGGGTTTGAAAGGTGCGCAATATTTGAATGTGGCGATGATCATCGTGGTGATGATCGGTAGCCAACTCTCGTCGAACTTGTTGAGCGACGAAGATAGCTTGCAATTGTCAGCTTCCATCTCCACCCATCCCGTTGCAACAGGTCTTCTCGGGGCTAGCGTGGGGATTCTGGCCCTCGTAGTTTCTTATCTTATCTCCCGCATGATTTTTGCCCGTCGGGATTTGTAATCGCGTCGGGTTGACTTAAAAACACCCCGAAATGGGTAATCTGGATAAAGGCAGGAAGATTATCGCCCAAGAACCCATTTTCATCTCAGGAGTGTGAAGCCATGACAAGCAATCAGACGACGAATCGCGAACGGTTCCGGGGGAAAACGGCGATCATCACCGGAGCCGGTTCCGGCATTGGTAAGGCGGCGGCGGTGAAGTTGGCCAGCGAAGGGGCGCAGGTGGCGTTGTTCGATCTGCTGGATGAGCGCACGGAGCAGGCGGCACGTGAAATCAATGCCATCCGCGAAGGGGCGGCCCAAGCGTATGACGTCGATGTGGCAGACCCGCATCGGGTTGAGCAGGCGGTTCGCGAAGCGGCCGAGCACTTCGGCGGCATCGATGTCGTATTCGCTAATGCGGGCATCAACGGCAAGCTGGCACCGGTCGAAGATTTAAGCTTCGAGGATTGGGAGAAGACGCTAAGCATCAATCTGACGGGCACGTTCTTAACCGTAAAATATACCGTCCCCTATTTAAAGCAACGGGGCGGCGGAAGCATCATCATTACCAGCTCCATCAACGGGAATGATACATTTTCCGGCTTTGGCATGTCGGCTTACAGTACAACCAAAGCGGGGCAGGTGGCTTTTGCCAAAATGTTGGCTCTGGAGCTGGCCCAATTCAAAATTCGCGTGAATGCCATCAGCCCAGGCGCCATTTCCACCAACATTGACGCTTCGACGGAGAAGAGCAAGGAGCTGCAGGAAATCGTTATCCCTGTTAAATATCCGGAGGGGTCGCAGCCCCTGGCGGACGGACCGGGCCAACCGGAACATGTCGCGGATCTCGTCGCTTTTCTGGGTTCCGATGAAGCGATCCACATCACCGGTGCCCGGATCGTGATTGATGGGGCAGAGTCGCTGTTATAGAGGATAACCGCATTGCTGTGGTCATGCCGCCGCTCTAGTATGTGTGCGGGAGCAAAGACCGACCGAGTTTGGATGCCTTAGCCCGAGACTGTCAGGAAATGACCTTCTCGGGCGTTCTTGACGTGGACGCGCACGTACAACGATACTCGATTATGAACCATGTAAGGGGGCTGGATGATGAAGCAAAACAAATAAGGTGGGGAAGGGGCAAACTGGTTTCAGGATTAGAGCGGTGAATGAACCCATTCCTTCCGAAGAAATGTTGAGAAACACTCCTGAAATGGTGGATGAATTGCGAAGACCTATGTTTTTAATGATTTCTGCTGAAAAGCCCTGAGGGGAGGAATTGGCTTGCTGTCATGGTTGGCGGAACAAAAAATTGCGGAAGCGATGGCGCGCGGGGAGTTCGACGATTTACCCGGGAAGGGGAAGCCGCTGAAAGTTGAAGATTTGTCCGGAGTTCCGGAGGACCTCAGGATGGCTTATAAGTTGATGAAAAATGCTGGGTATGTCCCCGAAGAAATCCAGTTGCAGCAGGAGATGGTCCGGCTCGCCGACCTGCTGGCCGCCTGTGAGGAGGGGCCGGAGAAGCAGGCCTTGAAGAAGCAAGTGTCGGAGCAACGTCTGCGGTTAAACCTGCTGGCTGACGAGCGCGGTCTGCTGACGAATCCGGCGTTCCGGCAGTATGAAGAGGCGATCCGCCGGAAGCTGGAGTAGGAGGGACATGGTGCTGGGGCCTGGGGCGGGCAGCTTACGACAGGGAGGTACCGGGAAGCAGTTGTCGTATCATCGTTTCGGTCAACACAAACGGTTCCCGCGATATTCGGTCCAAGTGGAAGTCGGGAATCAGGTCCTTGGCGGATACGTCTTCCGGTTGGTCAAGTAAGCCGCTGATGTAGGCGAGCCAGCCGATAACCGTTTCCGGCTTTGTGCCGGCGGCACGGAGCGCGGAGATCCCCAGATCGCCGTGACGTTTGGCCAGCCGCCGTCCGTCCTCGCCGAGAATGAGCGGGGCGTGGGCGAACGTCGGCGGCGTGAGCCCTAACGCAGCATAGAGGTGAAGCTGACGCGGAGTCGAATCCAGCAGATCGTCGCCGCGCAGGACATCGGTGATGCCCATCCGAGCATCGTCAACGGTCACCGCCAGCTGATAGGAGTACAGGTGATCGGCTCGCCGCACCACAAAATCACCGCCGCTTCCCGGCGGGAAGACCTGCGGCCCGGCGATGCCGTCGACGAAGCTGACGGCCGCAGGGTCGATCGCGAAGCGAAGCGACGGCTCTTTGTGCTGCGCCCGACGTTCCCGTTCTTCCGCGCTTAAGCTACGGCAGGTGCCGGGATAGGGCGCGCCTTCCGAGGATAATCCGTGCGGCGCACCGGCCACGGCCAGCAGCTCGGCCCGGCTGCAAAAGCACGGGTACAGCCGTCCGTCCGCGTCAAGCTTCCCGAGTGCTTCCTCATAGAGCTCGGTTCGCTGGCTTTGATAGTACGGTCCGGAAATTTCTGAAGCGCCCGGACCTTCATCCCAATCCAGTCCCAGCCAGCGAAGATCGGTGAGGATCCGTTCCGTGATCTCTGGCTTGGAGCGCTGCGTGTCGATATCTTCAATGCGCAGCACGAAGACCCCTCCGGCCGCACGCATTTGCAGCCAGGATAACAGCGCAATCTTGGCATTTCCTAAATGCATGTCGCCGGAAGGCGTAGGTGCAAAACGACCGCGTTTCATGTTGCTTCACTTCCTTGGTTTATCCTAGATTGAATTCGATTTTTCGCTTATAAAATGTAACTGACGTTAAAAATTCCGAAGTCTATTCGGTTTTTCATATAGATTCTACTCTTACGTGCTCTAATTGCGCAAATGGATATGAAATATCATATTCATTTCGAAGAAGTCGCCGATCACGTTGGATTCTATTCGATTTTTCGCATACATTCGTCCGATTGCTTCTAATGGTCCATGGCGGGAGGTACTTTACAAGCGTGCTTCGGGCTCGCGGGGTTCGCCGCTGCTCTCCGGTTTGAAGGAGCAGCCGGGGGCGGGAGGCTCCATCTTCTCGATGTCGATTTTGCGGATTCGGCTGTCTTCGCGTTCCAGTACTGTAAACTGCAAGTCCCCATAGACCAGCTGCGTTCCTACTTCAATATCAAGGTTCTGGCCATAGATCCAGCCTCCGATCGTATCCGCATCCTCTTCCTCCAACTCGGCGTCCAGCCAATCGTTGATTAACGAAACCGAAACTTTGCCGTCAACGATGAGGTGATTCGCTGCAACCTCCGTAATTTCCTGCTCTTCCTCCGCATCGAATTCATCCCGAATGTCGCCGACGATTTCCTCCAGAATGTCCTCAATCGTAACCATTCCGCTTGTTCCGCCGTATTCGTCGATCAGTACGGCTATATGCGTACGTTCCTTTTGCATCTTAGTCAGCAAAGCAGGGAGGGGAATGTTCTCCGAGACGGTCATCACCGGCCGGACCAACGAAGCCAAAGGAGCCCCCGCCTGATTGTCAGGGGCTAGAAATAACGCTTTCGTATTGATGACGCCGATAATATTGTCTTTATTTTGGCGGATAACAGGGAATCTCGTATATTGTTCTTGGCGAATGATTCGCAAATTTTCCTCGCGGGACTTGGTCGCATCCAAACAGACCATGTCGGTTCTCGGGACCATGATGTCTTTGGCGAGCAGCTCGTCGAAGGTGAAGATCCGGTTCATGAAGCTGTACTCATTCATGTTGATTTGACCGCTTTCCAGGCTTTCGCTCAGCAGTATCCGCAGTTCCTCTTCACTATGCGCGTCGCTCCATTCCGCTGCGGGTTTTAGGCCAAGAAGCGAAACGATACGGCGGGAGGAACGATTGAGCAGCCAGAGGAAGGGGGACAGCAGGGTACTCAGCCCTAACAGCGGCCAGGCTGCGGTCAAGAGGATGGCTTCTCCGCGCTGGGCGGCCAGCACCTGAGGGACCAATCCGCCAAGCACGACATGCAAGTAGGTGATCAACACGAAGGCAATCAGAAAGGAGAAGAAAGTTTCCACTGTGGTGGATAACGGAAGGTAGGCAAACGAAGGCGACAGCACGCTGCGGACAGCTGGTTGGCCAAGCCATCCCAGTGTCAACGAGTTGGCTGTGATCGCCAGTTGGCAGGTCGACAATGCCTGATCGATTCGTTCCGACAAGGCCCGGAGTGCTGCCACACCGCGACGTCCTTCCCGTTCCCAAGCCTCGATGGTTCGTGGGCGCAGGGCACGCAGGGAAGCCTCCATGATGACGAACAATGCGGTTAAGGCAATCAGTAGAAAAATGACGAGTAGCTTGAACATGATGTTTGCCCTCCAGTCCTTTAAGACCTTGCTCCATATGGTAAAATGTTTTCATAGTGTAACCCGTAAGGAGAGAATCATGACAAAGCTTCCTTTGCCTATTGATGAAGTTATACCTGAACTAAAAACGGCGCTTGGCCGTTCGGGAACTGCCGTACTGCTGGCAGAGCCCGGTGCGGGCAAGACGACGCGGGTGCCGCTGTCGCTGCTAAGCGAACCTTGGATGGAAGGACAGCGGATCCTGCTGCTGGAACCGCGTCGGTTAGCAGCTCGGGCCGCTGCTGTATATATGGCATCCCAGCTTGGTGAAGCCGTTGGTGAGACGGTCGGCTACCGGATGCGGGGAGACAGCCGGGTATCGGCGAAAACGCGGATTACGGTCGTGACTGAAGGGATATTGACACGGCTGCTGCAGCAAGATCCGGCGTTGATCGGAACCGGTTTGATTATTTTTGACGAATTTCATGAGCGTAGCTTGCATGCCGATCTCGGACTGGCATTGGCCTGGCAAAGCCGCCAGTTGCTACGCGACGATTTGCGGCTGCTGGTCATGTCGGCGACGCTAGACCCAGGGCCGATCGCGGACTTGCTGGATGGCGCGCCGGTCGTGCAAAGCCGGGGGCGGATGTTCCCGGTGGAGACGGTGTATGCGCCGGGCACACCTAAGGAGTCGCTGGAACGTACGGTGGACCGGGCCGTTCGCCGGTCCTTAACGGCGCATGACGGCAGCGTGCTGGTGTTTCTGCCAGGCGCGCGGGAGATCCGCCGCGCCGAGTCGCTGCTGGCGGGCGGCGGGTTACCCGCCGACGTCATGCTGGCGCCGCTGTACGGCGCGCTGCCGCAAGCGGAGCAGCGGCGGGCGATCGAACCCGCGCCGGCGGGGCGGCGCAAAGTCGTGCTGGCGACGTCGATCGCCGAGTCGAGCCTGACGGTGGACGGCGTGACGGTGGTGATCGACAGCGGTCTCCGCCGCACGTCGTTGTTCTCGCCGCGCACCGGCATGAGCCGGCTCGTGACGGCGCGCGCGGCCCGCGACTCCGCCGACCAGCGGCGGGGGCGTGCCGGGCGAACGGCGCCCGGCGTGTGCTACCGCCTCTGGAGCGAGGCGGAGGACCGACTGCTGGCGGCGCGGACGCCGCCGGAGATGCTCGAGGCGGACCTCGCGCCGCTCGCGCTGGAGCTGGCGGCGTGGGGCGCCGCCGCGCCGGGCGAGCTGGCGTGGCTCGACGCGCCGCCGCCGGCGCCGTACGCGCGCGCCGTCCAGCTGCTGCGCCAGCTGGACGCGCTGGATTCGGCCGGGCGCATCACCGCCCACGGCCGCCGCATGGCCGCGCTCGGGCTGCACCCGCGCCTGGCGCATATGCTCCTGCGGGCGCGCGAGCTGGGGCTCGGCTCGCCGGCTTGCGCGCTGGCCGCGCTGCTCGAAGAGCGCGA
>NZ_JADCNN020000016.1:0-104704 GCF_014947195.2 Paenibacillus rhizolycopersici
CTTTGATTTGTCTCACGTTACGGGGTCAGTCCCCAAAGGAGAGGCCGGTTTTTAGTTCAAGCTATCCAAAATAATCTCCGACATATATTTGAGCAGTTGGTCACGAAGCTCGGGGTTTTCGAGGGCGTAGTGGATTGATGTCTTGATGAAACCTAATTTCTCGCCGACGTCGTGGCGGGTGCCTTCGAAGTGATAGGCTAATACCCGTTCCTTTTCACCTAGGCGCGATATGGCGTCGGTCAACTGGATTTCCCCGTTGACGCCGATGCGTTGGTTTTCCAGGATATCAAAAATAGCCGGCGTTAAAATGTAACGACCCATAATAGCCAGGTTGGACGGTGCTTTGCCGACTTCCGGTTTCTCCACCAACTGCTTTGCCTGGTAAACGCGGTCCCGAATCCCCACGGGATCAACGATCCCGTATCGGGATACTTCATCCCAGCCCACCGGTTGAACCCCTACGATGGAAGCTTGTTGTTCGTCGTACACCTCGATCATTTGCTTGAGGCATGGCTTGCCGGATTCAACGATATCATCGCCGAGCAGCACCGCAAACGGCTCATCGCCGATAAACTTTCGCGCGCACCAAATGGCGTGGCCGAGACCCTTGGGTTCTTTTTGTCGTATATAATGGATGTCCGCCATTTCCGAGGATTTGCGCACCTCTTCCAGCAGCTGATATTTCCCTTTTTCGTTCAGATTGTATTCCAGTTCAAAAGAGGTGTCGAAATGGTCCTCGATCGCCCGTTTGCCTTTCCCCGTCACGATAATGATATCCTCGATGCCGGAAGCGACCGCTTCCTCCACGATATATTGAATCGTCGGCTTGTCGACGATCGGCAGCATCTCTTTGGGCATCGCCTTCGTTGCTGGCAGGAAACGCGTCCCTAGCCCGGCTGCGGGGATGATCGCTTTGCGGATTTTCATGAAAGCATGACTCCCTCGTTCCAAGAATAATTTCACTGGTTCATTATACCATATCCCTGCCGGTGGTTAGCAAAAAGGACCCCGAGGTTCACCCCCGAAGTCCGACTGAAGTTATAGGTAAGTTAACAACGATTTAGTACATCGGATTTATTGGATCCAGAATTTCCGCCATGTGAAGCGCTGAGGAAGTTTTTCCTCGTTGCGGATCCGATTACCCGGTTCTGGCGTGTGCAGGAAACGTTCGGTGCCGAACTCGATTCTACGATATTCTTGTTCGCCGCCGAGTTCCAGCCGTCCTTGTACACGGGTCACGACCGACTGCATCTCGAGGAATCCTTCAAACATCACTTTCACCCTCCTAAAAGTTTGTGAGCGAAGCTAAAAACAGGTATTTTTGTCGATATCCCTTGCACTAACAAACCCGCTTCGCATCTCATTTGTTTACGCTTTCATTATAGCATATCAGCGATTTTTTGATAACCGATAAAGATCGGTTATCGCCCCTATCCATAACGAGTTCACAAACCTTCCACAAGTTGTATTTGATAGGAAAACAGGTGTCTTTATGGGGTGTAGTCGTCCTTCCGGGGAGGACATTTGTAAGCAGGTTTTGTTCTTTATAAAGAAGAGGATGGGCGGGGCATAGGGAGGATGGTGTGGTAACGGACCTGAGAGGCGTTATTTGCTTAAAGTATGGGGCTGCGGATTTGTAACGGACCCCAGAGACCTTATTTGACACGATATGGACTGAAATTCAACCTTTTGTACTGAATAAGGTCATCTGGGTCCGTTAGGATGGGAAATGTCCGGGAAATCGACGAATAGCGTCGATACAGTCCGTTAGAAGTGGGTGCGATGGCGGTGACGGTCATTGCATTGCACACAATGCAAAAAGAGAGCCCCCACGGCAAATCACTGACGTAAGGGCTCCCTTTGATCTTATTTCACCAGCTGTCCGCGCGTAACGCCGAGTTGGTTGGTCGCTTTGAGTGTTTTCCAGACCTGCGTGCCGCTGATTTCTCCGCGAAGCGCCTTGTTGTAGAGGTCGATGACCTCGTGCACCTGCTCCGGCGTTTCCTCGAGGAATTCGACGCGGTATTTCGCTACGCCGAGCTCGAGAAAATGGCTCAGGTACTCCGCGCCCGACTGCTCGATGGCGTTGTACACCGTGTTGCGGCAGCCTTCGTCTACGCGGACGGGATGCGACATGCCGATCCGGTCCTGCAAGGAAGCGCGATGCTCCTCGCACGGCCGCCCGCAGTTAGTGTAGTCGGTCCCCTCGCTGAGGAAGGTGCAGTACACGCAGTGCTCGGTGTGGAACATCGGCAGATGCTGGTGGATGACAACCTCCATGTCAGCCGTAGGGCTGACCCTGAGCAGATCGACCATCTGCTGGATGTTCAGGTCGTAGGACGGCGTTACCACGTCGCAGCCGACCTCCAGGAACAGCTCGGCCGTCTTGTGATTGGCGATGTTCAGCGAGAAATCGCCGATCAATTGCGGATGCACGGCCGACGGGTTCTCTTGCCGGTGGCGCAAGTAGTAATACAGCGCCCCGGTGTTGCGCACCAGCACCGCGTCGGGCTGGAGGCGCAGGATGTTGTTGTGGTAGCCGTTTTCGCCCGGCATGTGGATGCGCGGCGTCGCCAGCGCAATCCAGGCTCCGGCTGCGCGAACGGCGTCCACCGCTGCCGGGAACTGCTTGATAAACTCGAAGTCGGCGTAGATGTGTGTTACGCCGGCTTCCAGGGCAGCCTGCACCTGCGGCAGGCTGCGGCACAACGCGGCGAGCTGCGCCTCGCCGCGCTTCACAGGCGCTGCGGGCCCGCGGCCCTGCGCCTGCTGCGCCGAAGACGCCCCGCCCGTGGCAGGGGCGTCAACCCCCGCCGCCGCCCGTGCCCATACGGGCGGCTTCGGCCGCTCGGCGGCGAGCAGCTCCACCGCCCGCCGGCGGATGCTGTTCAGCTCTCGCATCGGCAGGATCACGTCGCCATAGAGCTCCGCATCCAGCTTCTCGAGCTGGAACAACGTGCCGCCGAGACGCCCGAACTGCTCTTCGAGCAGAGCGGCGTCCATCGGACGTTTTTGCGCGACCTCGAGCTCGAGCTCCGAGTCGACTTGCACCATCGTCCCCTTCTGCACATCGGTCCAGAAGGTCGAGAGCAGCCCGCCGGCGTGGCCCACCGCCCGCACCTGCACCGGGAAGACGCGGTACGGCTTCTCGGTCTCGTACGTTTGGCGCAGCCGCTTGTCGAGCGCCGGATCATTGGTCTTCCAGATCCGGTCGCCGACATGCACACGGCGCAAATCGACGTCATTCCGGCCCGGCACGATATCGACGATCCAGCCTTCCCCGGCTTCACCCTCCTGCTTCACGCCTTGACGGCGCAGGTCGTAGACGCGTCCGCCTTCTTCTTTTTGCGTCGGATCCCCGGCATCAAAGACGATCCCGTCCCCGCGTTTTAATGGGGCATCCAGCTTGCAGACCACACCGTCGCGCAGCACTTTCTCAACGCGGCCCAGGTACACGCCCCGGCTTTTCGGGAACGTCCCATCCAGCAGCTTCTTATTGTTTGTCCCCTCCAGGAAGCCATGCGTGAAGCCGCGCGAGAAGCTTTGCTGCAGCTCACGGATCTCTTCCTTCGACGGACGGGTATCATCCCCGTCAAAATAACGGTCAATCGCCTTGCGATATTTGCTCACCACGTTAGCGACGTACTCCGGACTTTTCATACGGCCTTCGATTTTAAAAGACGTCACCCCCGCCTCAATCAACTCCGGCATGATGTCGATCGCCGCCAAATCCTTCGGCGACAACAGGTAGGCTACATCGCCCATCGGCTTCTGTTCCCCGTCGACCATCAGGTCGTACGGCAAGCGACAAGCCTGCGCACATTCGCCGCGGTTCGCCGAGCGCCCGCCCCACATCTCCGACGTCAAACATTGACCCGAATAGGACACGCACAGCGCCCCATGCACGAATACCTCCATCGGCAGCTTGGCTTGCTCCCCGATCACCTTGATTTGCTTGAGGTTATTTTCCCGCCCCAGCACCACGCGTTCCATATTCCAAGGCTTCACGAACTCCACCGCTTCCGGAGATGTGATCGTCATCTGCGTCGAGCCATGAATCGGAAAATCCGGGGACAATTCACGAATCAGCTTCACTAGCCCCAGATCCTGCACAATGACCGCATTCACGCCACCGTTAATGCACGCCTCGATCAGTTCCTGCGCATCCCGCAGCTCGTCTTCAAATACGAGAATGTTGAACGTCAGGAAACCTTTGACCCCATAACTGTGTAGAAACGCCATGATTTCCGGCAACTCGTCCATGCGAAAATTATTCGCCCGCGCCCGGGCAT
This sequence comes from Paenibacillus rhizolycopersici, assembly GCF_014947195.2. Classification (NCBI taxonomy): domain Bacteria; kingdom Bacillati; phylum Bacillota; class Bacilli; order Caryophanales; family Paenibacillaceae; genus Paenibacillus; species Paenibacillus rhizolycopersici. The sequence continues at coordinate 4,293 of NZ_JADCNN020000016.1, forward strand.
TAAACTTCTCCACGCCAAAAAAGATCGCGTCCGCCCCGTTCGCCACCGCCGCCCGCATGCAATCCCAATCGCCAGCCGGCGCCAACAGCTCAACATCCTGCCGCGTTAACGTTGTTTTGCTCATATATGTCCTCCCAAGCCAGCTTCAGCCAGCGTCTATTCTACTTGATTCGGAAATTTCAAAATTAAAGTGTCAACCAACTTATATATTCTAGCAGACATTGCCCGTGCACTCTAGCTTTTCCATCCATTCGCAAGGAAAAACATGGGGTAACCTCATTCTCACTGTCCTCAAGCCCTCTTACGCTTCTTTCCGCGATTATCCCTTTCGTTCAGGAGGGGCCTAACATTCAATTTTCGAGTCGTCCATGACCTGATGCAACGGGATAATCGTCATAAGAGTTGGAACAGCTAGCCTGCCTGTCAAAAAAAGAAGCCGACCAGACCCACAAAGGTCCCATCGGCTTCTCCATGCATTATTTGCCCCGCTGTACCCGCGAAGTCTGAATGATCTCCGCCGCCTGGCGGATGATCTCGTCGAGCGATGCCTCGTCCGTTGCATCGTAATCATCGATGTTCAGTCTTAGCACCGGACAAGCATTAAACTCGTTGATCCAGTTCGCGTACCGTTCATGCATATGCTCCCAGTAGGAGACATCGGTTTGAATCTCCATTTCCCGGCCTCGCAACTGGATCCGGTTCAGGATGGACGTCAGATTCCCTTCCAGGTAGATCAACACATCCGGATGCGGAAAATACGGCGTCATCACCATCGCATCAAACAAACTGGTATACGTTTCGTAATCCGTCTTCGACATCGTGCCTTGATCGGCGTGCATTTTGGCAAAAATTCCGGTATCCTCATAGATCGAACGGTCCTGAACATATCCGCCGCCCGCTTCGACGATCGCTTTTTGCTCTTTAAACCGCTCCGCCAGAAAATAAATTTGCAGATGGAAGCTCCATCGCTCGAAATCGTGGTAGAACTTCTCCAGATACGGATTGGTATCGACCTTTTCCAGCGAGGTGCGAAAGCCGAGTCGGGAGGCCAGCGCGGTGGTCAACGTGGATTTGCCGACGCCGACGGTACCCGCTACCGTAATCAGAGCGTCCTGGGGGATGCGAAATTCATGATTCATCTCTATAAGTGCTCCTTTATTTTGGCAACGATCTGCTCGAAATGCTCCGGATGTTCAACAAAATCCAGCTCATTTCCGTCAATCGTAATAATGACCGTATCCGGTTCCTGCGTTCGAAGCTGCGTAATCGCCGTTTCATAATCCTCAATCAACCGCTCCAGATAACCTGGATCGATGTCCTGCTCAAAGCCGCGCCCGCGTTTTTCAATTCTTTTCAGCAGGGTGGCCAGCTCCGTTTGGATGTACACAATCACATTCGGTTTGGGAAGATCGTCGGTCAGAAGATGATAGATCTGCCGATATTTTTCCCGTTTGTCCCCATGCAGCGTGCGTTGAGCAAAAATCCAGTTTTTATAAATATGATAGTCCGACACGACCGGCAAACCCCGGGACACGTAATTTTGCACCGTATCCTCCAATTGCTTGTACCGGTTGCACAAAAAGAACATTTCCAGTTGGAAGGCCCATTCCTCAATATTTTGATAGAACTTGTCCAGGAACGGGTTCTCGTCCACGATCTCCTTCAACAGGGGATAATCAAACCGCTCAGCGAGCATCGTAGCTAGCGTGGTTTTTCCGGCTCCGATGGCGCCTTCCACGGCGATAAACGGGCATGGCTTCTTCACTTGATGGTCCTCCCACATCTCTCTTGCCTGAAAAAATAGACTTAAACATTGTAACATAGAACCGGCTTCATGGCCTTTTCATTTTTTGATGATAACGGTGGATCTGCGACGATTCGAAATAAGGGATAAACAGGTATTTTTAACTTTTTTTACAGGAATTTCTGGTATTGTGCCGAATTACTGAAAGGATCAGCTTAGTCGATGGGAGGTAAACCGATGAGAAGAAGAGGTATCGTTCGAGCATTGGATGAACTGGGGCGAATCGTATTGCCCATTGAATGGAGAAGAGTATTGGAAATCGAGGAGAAGGACCCCATGGAGTTCTTTATTGACCCCGAATCCCGATGGATCATGATTCGTAAATATCAGTCGCAGATCTGTATGTTCTGCCAGACGATGGATAACCTAATCTATTTCCATGAGAAGTTTATTTGTTCCTCTTGTATTCAGAACCTTCGGCTTCAGGTTGCCTTAGAGCTCAGCCCCTCACCTTTTACGCCGGGAACAGAGGAAGTGGCGGTAGCAGCTACCACCCCCACAAAGGACGTCGCATCCGGTCAATCCAACGACACCCCTCCTTTAAGGAGACGAGGCCGCAGACGTAGTAATGCCTATGAACTGTTGCTAGAAGCCATTCGCACCCATCCCAACTACACCCAAACCGAATGGGCTGGATTGATTGGCATCTCCCAAAGCCGGGTAAGTCAACTTCTCCAAGAAATAAGGGAATCCGAAAAAAACTCCTCCCCCATCAAGGGAAGGAGTAAATAATGCGATGGGCGGGGTTAGTGCGTCACCAGCGGCCGAAAATCATCCCGGCTCGACAGATCCGCATGATAAAATACTACATCCCCGTCTTTCAGCGCGTAGCGGCGCCCGTAAGGGTCCATCACGCTCCGCGCAAAACCTTCCATCCCGGCCCACTGGTTCATCAGCGGTGCACGGATGTATTGGAGATACGGCTTCCCGGTATCCCCGTTCCGAACGGTTTCGATGTTGAAGTTAACGACGATATAACCTTTTTTCAAAAAGATCGCCGAGCGATCCGTCAGCCCCCCATGCGTCCGTCCGTACTCAGCCACGTTCGTGCCCGCCGGAACGGCGTACAATTCGGCCGGAAGGCTGTATTCACCGTACCATCTTTGTACTGCGGCATTCACCCGCGCCGGATCTACGGCGAAGGGAATCCCCGTCTTCGGACCGATCAGTGTGCGTACCCCCGCCGGTAAACGCAGCAGGCTGAAGCTGCCGACCGGCGTTTTTTGCATCGAAGGCTTGTGGATAAACCACTGCACGAATTGACTGCGACCGATCCCGCCCACTTGGTCAAACGTATAGTCGTGATCGTATTGATAGAGCGCCGTATCCGTCAACTCCTCGACAGGCACGTTTCTTAGCCGCTCGTTCAAAATCACGTACCGCTGCACCTGGTCCGATGCCGAACCGATCCGCACGTAACTTTGGCTCCCGGTATGGTAATACAGATCAACGGGCTGCCGCGTTCCACTCGCTGCATCAATGAAATCAAATGAAGGAGTAATCGCGATTTGATCTAAAGGGCTAAACATATTCCCTTTCGTTTTGAGGTCGAATTTGAAATGGTACCCCGTTTTAATGACGGCGTTTTTGTACAGCGGGTGGCTCCCCGGGCGAATCGGCAACGTGTATTGCGTTGGATTGCCTCTTGGCGCCCCATCGATTCCGTTTAACCCGACCCAGTAAGAAGCTCCCGTAGGCGTTCGACTTCCGGTTGCTGACCGAAACACGCCTTCCCAATTGTAATCGACGATATCGGTTACCTGAAAATCATATACCCGCCCGATCACGTCAACCGGCACTGTGCCGTAGGCAATATGATGGCTGAGGTTCAAGTTGGCATTGGTTTGCTCCGTGGCTCCGGGCGGCGCGTTATGCGCTATGCTGCGAAACTCCACGGCATAAAACCCTTCATCCACCCAAACAGGCAGGTAGAAGGCAAATTGCTCCCGAGACTTGTCCACTTCAATCCAGGTGTTTTTGGGATGAAACGCCGCTTTCGTCCCCTCGTACACATCAAACGGGAAGCGAACCTGCTTGCTATCGATGTATTTGAGATAGTCGCGGTTGCCATACCCCAAATCATTCGTATGCTGGCCGCTGTTGGGCATCATCACCGTAAAAGGCCGGTCCAAAATAATCGCCGACCGTCCCGCCGCCGGAGTCGTCTTCTGATTATGAGCCCGATCGTCGGAAACGCCGGGGTACATGACCACGGGTGTATGTACGGTAACGCTGTTGATGCCGTAGATGGGGAAGCTTTTGTCAGATCCGCCATTGATATTGCCGCTCATGAGCCCATAATAAATCGTCCCGGTGCTCGGCTGATCCGCTTTGTTCGTCTTGCTGGTGGGAATGACATGTCCCGGACTGTAAAGCACGTTGTTGGAGATTTGCGTTGCCGTGGGGATCTGCCCCGGGCGTTGTCCAGCACGTTCCGTCTGGGAGCCGTTCATTACCGCACTTCCGTTGAAGGTGAGGCTGTCGTTTTTAACCTTGACCTCATCAACGGCGTCCTCGGCATAGGAATTCAGGTTTTCTCCGCTGACGTCCGGTTTCGTCTTCCCGCCCGACCTGCTTCCGGACGGCGCTTCTACTGTGCTCGGCGGCGATGGTGGAGTATATCCGCTGGATTTCGATGTAGCGTAGCTTGGCGGCGAGTACCCGCTGGGTGAAATCCGAATGCCGTTTCCTTCAAACGCATAGTTTTGCAGCGCTGCCTCGTTGATTTTGTAAACCTCCAGGTTATCAATAACCCAGAAGGAATACTTTCGCTCGATCGTATACGACTTCGTCACCGTTTCGCTGGCCGACTGCGGATCAGGTTCGGTGTGCTTATTCCCCTTCTCGTCCGTGACTTCCTTCCCGGGATCCCAGGTCAGTTCATACGTACGGTTCACCGTAATATCAAAGCTGCACGTCCCGCTCATTTCCACGAATTTATTTTTGGATAAGTAGCTTTTCGCAAGTACGTTTCCATACAAACTCTCCGTCGTCGGAATCCCGTCCAACACATTAAACCTCTCACTCCCTCGGCTGTCCGCCCGTATGACCGCGCTAACAGAGGGATCATTCAGCGGAACGTCGATGGAGTTGCCGCTGGGGGCGGGGGAGGTGCATTGGCTGGTAGGGTTACCCGGATCTCCGCCAGGCGGCGATCCCTGCTTATCATAATAGTAGTAGACGTAATAAGTTGAGAAATTCCCCTCATACTTGAACCCTTGCGGGTCCCCCTCATCCTCCGTTGGGCCTCCCTCCGGTTCTTTATCAATCCTTTTTTGATAGCCCATGTAGGTATAGTTTGGTGGAGGGGGATCCAGATGTTCGGCTTGAAAAGGCTGTTTCATAACGAGTTTATGCGTTTCATTCTTAAAGCCATCAACCCCGTCCAGCGGCGACCCGGTGGTGGTGAAGTATTTGATTACAGCTTGTCCTTCCTCCGGTTCTAAAGTGAACTCGAAGAGAATCGGGAAGTAGTAGCGGTAGGCTTTAACTCCGGCTCCAAATTCGCCAGGGCTGTGTTCTAGGGCTATTACGTCGTATATGTCTGGTGAATAAAGCCGGCCTGTAACACCTAAGCGAAAGGAAATATTACTTGTTCCTCTCCCCTCTATACCCTCAGCTGCTCCCACTGAGATGACTTGAGAAAAATAGTTTTCTAAATCATTCATATTTCCAGCTCTTGAGTTAGCAAAATACTCATTATGTTTCGGATTACTTGGCGAAAACTTTTGAATTTTTACATCCAATACTTTTCGTCCGGGAAAAGGAAAGTTATAGTTGTGAAACAACTCATCGCTACCGACGGTTTCCCCGGGGGCCTTAGTAATCCATTGCCCTGCGGAATTAGACCATATTTCGTAAGACATAAATCCGACGGCATATCGTTTGTTCGGATCACCTGATGGGTCTTTATATGGTGTAATGTGAGCATTACCGAAATCCGAACTTGATGCAGATTCAGCTCGTTCGGAAGAATTAAATATTGCGATCATTATAAATGTAAAAACAAAGCAAATAGCTTTCCAACCTATTTGCTTGAACAATATATAACACCACCTTAATTAGTTCCCAAATTCATTTTTGACAAAAACAGCAGCGTCCGAGTCGACATCTAGCCCAACATAATCTATATTTTTCAGCTTCAACTTTAAATAATTTTTTTCTCCAAGCAAATCTTCATCTTTTCTAGCTATAATTTGATGATATTTAATCCTTAAATCATTATCTTGGGTAGTTCTCTCCCGAAGTCTAACAACCTCCCCCCTATACTTTAGAGGCTCACCTTTTTGCAATAGATAATAATTAGTGCCTATTTGTGACTTGCTATCCGAAATCGAACGAATAAATTCTGTTTTATCAGTTAACTGAGCATAATCAATCCGATAAATAATTTCATTTTCGAACTGTATCGGAAAATCATCTTTACTTAGAATGCGAACCTGAGAGTAAGTGATATTGCCGAATTTCAGAACATATTCGCCCTTCTTAAACAAATCCAAATAAGGCTCAATAGACACCGGCTTTGCCACATCCTCCAATTTAGGGACTTCTGTGCTGCCGATCCATATGTACTGATTTACGCCATCCCATTTTATGGTTTCACCTAACGCCTGGCTGACAAAACGAAGCGGTACCAGCGTCCGCCCGTTGACGGCAACCGATGGAGTATCCAAGGTAACGGTTTCCCCGTTAACGGTCGCTGTTCTCCCTCCAATCGTCATGGCGATTTGGCGGTCACCTTTTTCTATCGATATGTTCTTTCCGGTTAACGTCAACTTACCGCCAAGTTTATCCGTTACAAATCGCAATGGTATTAGGGTAGTTCCATTATTGATTTGCGGACGGACATCCGGGAAGGCAACTCTGCGAGCATCAACCAGCACCTCAATGGACATGTTTTTTACTTTTGGAATATCTGCGGAAGCCGCATTAGTGACTTGTCCAAAGTTCAACCCTAAAAGAATGAAGCTACACAAACCTATTATTAGCTTTTTCTTCACTTCCATCACTCCCATGAAATTTTATTTCTTCACCCACTTCATAGTAATAGTCCCTATCACACTCCCCATTGCTCGCATAATTTTCCTGAGATACAATAAGGATAAAGAAGGGACGAGGCACATTCGCCCCTCCCGGAAAAGGATGTTGCCCTAACGTTTGCGGCGGTGGGAGCCATCCTTTTTTTTCTTTTGTCCGCAAACAGCATCTATTTAGGAAAAATATGCCTCCTCACTTATTCGCTACCCTCTTCTATACACCTCCTTTGTTCTTGCTTTTCTGATAAATTCATCCATTTAAGAAAACAAAAAAACACACCTCGCCATCGGATTGATGTCAAGGTGTGCTTCACCTGCCCTTTATTATAATCCATATCCTGTAAATTGAAAAGACACTCCATCCCTCCAAAAGGAATAAAGTGTCCTGGCTTATTTCATAGGATGAAATATGTATCCCTCGTTCTGGCTTAACTAAACCAAGTTTTGATCATAATTGCATCGGACGCCAAAAAGACCAACAGGCTGATGATCCCGAAAGCGATCGCGAACAAGTTCTTCTTCGGGCGCTGGGTCACCAAGCGGATGACGCCGATCAAAATGATGATCGTAAACAAAATCATAAAAATATCAAACCCGTTAAATGTCGTTGTTTTTGCCGTTTCTTGCGCTGCTTCGAGCAACATCGCGAAACCTCCTCTTGAAATCCACGAAATCACAACTCTTCTTCTATGTTATCTTCCCTCCGGTTCGGATGCAAGAGGAAAGACAAGTTTTTGTCAAACTTTTCGCTAAAAACATGCATTCGCCGTCGGTTTTAACCCTTATTTTGTGTTAGAGGTCATTGACATATGTATTATCATCAGATCTTTAGTTGTTCATAAGTAAGTTTTATGTCCAGAAGTCCCTTTCATTATTTACGCTATATCTCAACTATGGTACCATGAAAATTAACATTATTCATAGTTTTGTTGTCGGAATTAACAAGCTCAAGGAATCAAAGGGAGGTTATCGCATGGCGTATGAACCGATATGGACCGCAGAGCCGGAGAAACTCAACAAATTTGAATTCGTCAAATTGGAAAAAGACGGCCTGGACGTGATCCGTACGATAATTGAAGAGTATGCGGTTAAAGGGTTCGACTCCATTCCAGCGGACGATATGGACCGTTTCAAATGGGCCGGCGTATATCAGCAAAAGCCGAAAGACGGACATTTCATGATGCGCGTGCGCATTAATACAGGGATCATGACCACCGCGCAGGCGCGTGCCCTGACGGACATTGCCCGCTTATACGGACGTGACCTGGTGGACGTGACGACACGTCAAGCCATTCAATTCCATTGGCTGCGCGTGGAGCATTTACCGGATATTTTTAAGCGGCTAGATGAGGTTGGCTTGTATTCCTACGAGGCTTGCGGTGACTGCCCGCGTACGATCGTCGGCAACCCGCTCGCCGGAATCGACAAGGATGAATTGATCGATACGACGGAGATCGTCGAAGAGGTCAACCGATTTTTCCTGTTGAATCGGGACTTCTCTAATTTGCCGCGAAAATATAAGATGTCGATCTCCGCAAACGTCTATAATAACGCACAAGCGGAAATCAACGATTTGGCCTTAACACCGGCGATTAAAGTGATTGATGGCAAGGAAGTTATCGGGTTTCATGCCTTGGTTGGCGGCGGTTTATCCGCAAAGCCACATTTGGCCAAAACGCTGGACATATTCGTAAGACCGGAGGAAGTGCTAAAGGTAGCGATCGGGGTCACCACGATATTCCGTGATTACGGATACCGGGAGAAACGCCATCAAGCCCGCCTGAAATATCTGGTTGCCGACTGGGGACCGGAGAAATTCAAAGATAAACTAGTCGAGTTGGTTGGCGAGCTGGAATCTCGCGGGGAAGACAAAACCGTCGGCTGGCAAGCAGCCTACTTTGACGGAGTACATCCACAGAAGCAAGAAGGGCTTAACTATATCGGTCTCAACGTACCGGTGGGGCGGTTAAATGCCGATGAGCTGGAGCAATTGGCCGACGTGGCTGATCAATACGGTGACGGCAAAATCCGTACCACCATGTCTCAAAATATTTTGCTTAGCGGTATCCCTGACGACAAAGTGGAGGAAGCCCTTCAGGCACCGGTACTGCAACGGTTAACGCCGTTTCCGAAGCACTTTATGAGCCGGACCGTCTCCTGCACGGGCAATGAATTTTGCAACCTGGCCATCGTGGAAACGAAGCAACGCGCGGTCGAAGTGGCGGAGTATCTGGACGCACATGTGGCTTTGGACGAGAAGGTTCGAATCCACTTTATCGGCTGCCCGAATGCCTGCGGACAGAAGCACATCGCCGATATCGGATTGCAAGGCTCTTTGGTTAAAACGCCGGAGGGCATGGTCGATGCGTTCGACATTGCAGTAGGCGGTACCTTGGGTGGTGGAGCAAATGGTCCACAAGCCCAGTTTAACCAAGCACTGAAAGGACGCGTTAAAGGCGATCAAGTTGCCTATGTCCTTGAGCAGTTGCTGCTGTTCTACAAAACGAATCGGAATGCCTCCGAGTCCTTCCATGATTTCGTCCTTCGTGTTGGAGTCCCGGCGTTCCAAGAGCAATTAAGCCAGATCTTGGAGGCGGGAATCGCCTCGTAAACCATTTTAATTCATGCTGAATTTGTGATATTATGGGAATTAGAAGGATACATTAAAAAAGAGCGGAGATGCGCGAACATCTCCACTCGGCAACAGCCGCTTTTAAGGGCGGTTGACTGTGAACGGTTTTGTCTACTGAAATAGACCGGTACCTTGTTCGGGGCGGTCTATTTCTTTTTGCTTTGGTTCAGTGCCATGACGATCGTAACGATCAGCCCGATCAGTGCAACATGAAGCGCACCAAAGCTAATCATTAACGCCAAAGCATCTTTTACCTCCACAGGCATCACCTCCTTTACAGGAGACTAGCCGACCGCCCTTGCAGCCATTCTGTTGTTAGTGTAATTATACCATTATTGGAATATATTAATAGCCAAAGAAGCAGCCTCAATTTAAAGAGACTGCTTCTTTTTATCTTCTATACGACTTCCCGATCCTTCTCTTCCATTAAGCTTAATCCCGCGGTGCGCTTGGCATCCCGCTTAAGAATTGGAGCCAGGTAACGTCCGGTGTAGGAATTTTCGACCTTTACAATGTCCTCCGGCGTACCGGTGGCAATTATCGTTCCGCCGCCGCTGCCGCCTTCTGGGCCTAAGTCGATCAGGTAGTCGGCCGTCTTGATCACGTCCAGGTTATGCTCAATGACAAGGACCGTTTCCCCGGAATCAACGAGGCGATGAAGCACGTTGAGCAAACGATCGATGTCATCGACATGCAAGCCGGTCGTAGGCTCGTCAAGGATGTAAATCGTTTTGCCCGTGCTGCGTCGATATAATTCCGAAGCCAATTTCACGCGCTGGGCTTCCCCACCAGACAACGTTGTAGCCGGTTGCCCCAGGGTGACGTAACCCAAACCAACGTCCAGCAGCGTTTGCAGCTTACGATGAATCTTCGGAATGTTTTGGAAGAAGTCTGTGGCATCCTCGATCGTCATCTCGAGCACGTCGGCAATACTCTTGTTCTTATACTTCACTTCCAACGTCTCCCGGTTATACCGTTTGCCTTTGCAGACTTCACAAGGAACGTACACGTCGGGCAGGAAATGCATTTCAATCTTGATGATCCCGTCCCCTTTGCAAGCTTCGCAGCGGCCGCCTTTGATGTTGAAGCTGAAGCGTCCTTTCTTATAGCCGCGCACCTTCGCTTCGGTCGTTTGGGAGAACAGATCGCGAATGTCGTCGAACACCCCGGTGTACGTTGCCGGATTGGAACGTGGCGTACGACCGATTGGAGATTGGTCGATATCGACGACCTTATCCACATGATCAAGCCCTTTGATCTCCTTGTATTGCCCCGGACGTACTCTCGCTCGATTTAAATCACGAGCCAATGTTTTATACAAGATTTCGTTGACGAGGGTCGACTTGCCGGAACCAGACACCCCGGTCACTGCCGAAAATACGCCGATCGGGAATTTCACATTGATGTTCTTCAGATTGTTCTCCTTGGCCCCTTTGACCTCCAACCAGCGGCCGTCCGGTTTGCGCCGCGATGCCGGCACCGGAATAAACTTCTTGCCACTTAAATACTGGCCGGTCAGGGAACGTGGGTCATCCATGACTTCCTGCGGTGTACCTTGCGAAATCACTTGGCCGCCGTGGATACCGGCTCCAGGTCCGATATCGATAATATGATCCGCTGCCAGCATCGTATCTTCATCGTGTTCAACGACAATCAACGTGTTGCCGAGGTCACGCATGTGGTTCAGTGTGGAAATCAACTTATCGTTGTCCCGTTGGTGCAGCCCGATGCTCGGTTCGTCAAGGATATACAGGACGCCCATCAGACTGGATCCGATCTGCGTAGCCAGCCGGATACGCTGCGCTTCGCCGCCGGATAACGTGCCAGCCGCCCGGCTGAGCGTCAGGTATTCCAGACCAACGTTCACCAAGAACCCGAGCCGACTATTGATTTCCTTCAAGATCAGATTGGCGATGGATTTTTCCTTTTCCGTGAGCTCCAGTTTATCAAAAAACTCTCTTGCATCGCCAATCGACAAGGACGTCACGTGCGCGATGTTTTGGTTGTTGACCGTGACTGCGAGGACTTCCTTCTTCAACCGATCACCATGACAGGTACTGCAAGGTTTAGAGCCCATAAACTCCTCAATGAACTCACGAATGCCCTCCGAAGCGGTATCGCGATAACGCCGTTCCAGGTTTGGAATGACCCCTTCAAATGTCACATAGGCATCTCTACTCATACCGAAGTCATTCTCATAACGGAACCGAACCTTCGTATCGCCGGTTCCATACAGCAGCTTGTCCATCTGCTCCGCCGTTAGCTCGGAAACCGGAACATTTTGCGGAATATGAAAATGCTCGCAAACCGATCTCAAAAACTGTGGATAGTAGTTGGAGGTGCCACCCGCCCACGCTTCAAAAGCGCCCTCCTCAATGGATTTGGACGGATTGGAGACAAGCAAGTCCTTATCGATGATCATCTTCACGCCAAGTCCATCACACTCCGGACAAGCCCCAAACGGGCTGTTGAACGAAAACATCCGCGGCGACAGCTCCTCCATGCTAAACCCGCAAATCGGGCAAGCATAGTTGGAGCTAAAGCGAAGCTCCTCTTGGCCGATTATATCGACGAGGATTTGTCCGCCGGACATCTTAAGCGCGGTTTCGATGGAATCCGCTAGTCGGCTGCGTGCATCTTCCTTCACGACAATCCGGTCGACGATGACCTCGATCGTGTGCTTCTTATTCTTCTCGAGTTCAATATCCTCCGACAAGTCGCGTTGTTCGCCATCCACCCGAACCCGAACGAAACCTTGTTTGGCGATTTCACTGAATAAGCTTTTGTGCTCACCCTTTTTGCCGGAAATCACCGGAGCTAGAATCTGCAATCTCGTCCGTTCCGGATATTGCATAATACGATCAACCATTTGCTCTACGGTCTGCGACGTGATCTCAATGCCGTGCTCCGGACAGTGCGGATGGCCAATCCGAGCAAACAAGAGACGGAGATAGTCATAAATTTCCGTGACCGTACCCACCGTTGAACGGGGGTTACGACTTGTCGTTTTCTGGTCGATGGAAATGGCCGGGGACAATCCTTCGATCGAATCCACGTCCGGCTTATCCATTTGCCCCAAGAACTGCCGCGCATACGCGGATAGCGACTCAACGTAACGACGTTGTCCCTCCGCATAAATGGTATCAAAAGCAAGCGAGGACTTGCCGGAGCCGCTCAGCCCCGTAAGCACGACAAATTTGTCGCGCGGTATCGTGATATCTATGTTTTTCAGATTATGCGCTCTGGCGCCTTTAATGACGATACTCTCACTACCCAACAACTTCATCTCCCTTTTTTAGATGATGTTTAAAAATCGGCTTCCCATCACGATGTTATTCGTAGGAGCGTATTCGGCATCGAATCTTGAATTCAGTCGGTCGCTCCGTTGCTCACGTAGGTCTGTCTACGCTCCGCTACTCCCTCTCTCCTTCATCCAACCTTCTCGGTGCTGATAACCCGATTTTTAAACTTGATTGAACTTTTTCAAACCAACTTCCCATCACGATGTTATTCGTAGGAGCGTATTCGGCATCGAATCTTGAATTCAGTCGGTCGCTCCGTTGCTCACGTAGGTCTGCCTACGCTCCGCTACTCCCTCTCTCCTTCATCCAACCTTCTCGGTGCTGATAACCCGATTTTTAAACTATGATTGAACTTTCTCAAACCAACTTCCCATCACGATGTTATTCGTAGGAGCTATTCGGCATCGAATCTTGAATTCAGTCGGTCGCTCCGTTGCTCACGTAGGTCTGCCTACGCTCCGCTACTCCCTCTCTCCTTCATCCAACCTTCTCGGTGCTGAAAACCCGATTTTTAAACTATTATAGTAACCTAACGGAACGTAGAGACGTTATTCGATCATTTCCCGGATATTTCCCGGTTTAACGGAATACAGAGACCTTATTGGGCGTATATCTCTGCGTTTACGGTCAGCTCGAGTAAATAGCGTCTCCTCGTTCCGTTAGAATGAAAAACGGTAGTTCTTAGAGCTAATAAGGTCGCTCAGTTCCTTTACAATGGTTCGTGCCCCCTGGTCGAAGCCAACAACGGCGGAAGACGGCGACGACAGGATCCGGTCCGAGCGATCAAGGCCGGCCTTCCCCGCTCGAATCCGGTCAACGATGCTACCTACAGCAACCGGCTCGCGGCCAATAGTCACCCCCATTTAGAGGGGCAGCACTCTGACAGCCATCACTCAGCCCGCAGCTCTAAAATCGCGTCACGCAGCTCCGCGGCGCGCTCGAATTGCAGATTCTTGGCCGCTTCCTTCATCTCGACTTCCAGACGACCGATCATCGCTTCGCGGTCGCGTTTGGACATCTTGCCTTTGGCGTCGGCCAGATAATCGGCTTTGCTCTCCGCCACCTTAGTCGCCTCGATCACGTCGCGGACCTTCTTGCGAATCGTCTGCGGCGTGATACCGTGCTCCTCGTTGTAAGCGATCTGAATGCTGCGCCGCCGTTCGGTCTCCTTGATCGCCCGATCCATCGACTCCGTGATCGAGTCGCCGTACATTAGCACTCGGCCGTCCGAGTTCCGCGCGGCCCGACCAATGGTCTGGATCAGCGATCGCTCCGAGCGCAGGAAACCTTCCTTGTCGGCGTCCAAAATCGCCACCAGCGACACCTCCGGCAAGTCGAGACCTTCCCGCAGCAGGTTGATCCCAATCAGTACATGGAACGTCCCCAGCCGCAGGTCGCGCAAAATCGTCATCCGTTCCAACGTTTTGATATCGGAATGGAGATACCTGACTTTGATGCCGACTTCCTTCAGGTAATCGGTCAAATCCTCCGACATCTTCTTGGTCAGTGTTGTTACCAGTACGCGTTCATCTTTAGCGATACGGTCGCGGATTTCCCCGATCAAATCGTCGATCTGTCCCTTGGTCGGCCGTACCTCGATAATTGGATCCAGCAGACCCGTCGGACGGATGATCTGCTGCACCATCGTAGGGCAATGCTCCAGCTCGTAAGGCCCCGGCGTTGCCGATACGTAGATCAGCTGCGACGCTTTCTCTTCAAACTCCTCAAACCGCAGCGGGCGGTTATCCAGCGCCGACGGCAAGCGGAAACCGTGGTCCACCAGCACATTTTTACGCGCTTGGTCACCATTGTACATCGCTCGGATCTGCGGCAGCGTAACGTGGGATTCGTCGATGACGATCAGCATATCATCCGGAAAATAATCCATCAACGTATACGGCGTCGCCCCCCGCTCCCGGAAAGTTAACGGTCCTGAATAGTTCTCGATCCCGGAGCAGAAGCCGACCTCCTTCATCATTTCGATGTCGTAGCGCGTCCGCTGCTCCAGCCGCTGGGCTTCCAGCAGTTTCCCCTGCGCACGGAACACCTCCAGCCGTTCTTCCAGTTCACGTTCGATGTTCGTGATGGCGATCTTCATCGTCTCTTCTTGAGTAACGAAGTGAGACGCCGGGAAAATCGCGATATGCTCGCGTTCGCCAACCAGCTCTCCGGTCAACACATCAATTTCCGTGATCCGCTCAATCTCGTCGCCAAAAAACTCCACGCGTACCGCCTGCTCGCCCCGGGATGCCGGGAATATCTCCAGCACATCGCCGCGCACCCGAAACGTCCCGCGCACAAAGTTCAAATCGTTCCGTTGATATTGGATATCCACCAGCCGGCTCAAAATCTGGTTGCGCGGCTTCTCCATCCCTACTCGCAGCGACAGCACCAAATTACGGTATTCCATCGGCGAACCGAGACCGTAAATACACGAAACGCTCGCCACGATGATAACGTCCCGCCGCTCAAACAACGAACTCGTCGCCGAGTGACGTAATTTATCGATTTCTTCATTAATGCTGGAATCTTTCTCGATATAGGTGTCGGAGGAAGGAATGTAGGCTTCCGGCTGGTAGTAATCGTAGTAACTAACGAAGTAGTCAACCGAGTTATTGGGGAAAAATTCGCGAAACTCGCTGGCCAGCTGCGCCGCCAAAGTCTTGTTATGCGCGATGACGAGGGTGGGCCGTCCGAGCTTCGCGATCGTATGCGCGATCGTAAACGTCTTTCCTGTCCCGGTCGCCCCGAGTAACGTCTGGTGCTTCTTTCCAGCGAGTGTACCCTCTACCAGTTGTCGCACCGCCTCCGGTTGGTCCCCTTGTGGTGTATATTCGGAGATCAGCTCGAATTTATTGTCGCTAACCACGATTTCACTCATTGTCCAACATCACCCTATCGTCTAAAATGGAATACTAGAGGCGTCTCCGGTATTCGTTCTATCTATGCATGAGAGGTTTCCTCAAGATGTTCGTTTCTTCATCTAAACTAGGATCGTCATCATTCCGATGAATAAACCAAGCTTAACCTTTAAGCCCTTCCTAAATTTATCAAAATAGGAATGGGTGTTCCCATGTATTATACCTTTTTCATCCTATAGATGCAAACGGTAAGTCGAGAATAGGAGTTGTACACAATCCATGGATATTGCAACGCTGATAGGCATCATTGTCGGAATAGCCGCCTTGGTTGGCGGATTTATGCTGGAAGGCGGTCAATTGGGTGGTTTGCTGCAGATTACCGCCGCTTTGATCGTGTTTGGCGGCACCTTCGCCGCAGTGTTGATCAGCTTCCCCGTCGCCAAGCTGCGTACGGTGCCGAAGGCGTTGGCGCTGGCGTTTATGAGCAAATCTCCTGCACAGGATGACGTAATCGAGGATATTGTCGGGATGTCATCGATCTCCCGTCGCGAAGGCGTATTGGCCTTGGAAAAAAAGGCCGCTGAGCATCGGGATCCTTTTCTGCGCGAAGGCATTCAGCTTGTGGTGGACGGTACAGACCGCGCGATGGTACGGCAAATCATGGAGCTTGAAATCGATGCTGTATCGAAAAAATATGACGGCTACGCCAAAATATTCGAATCGGCCGGCGGGTACGCTCCAACGATGGGGATTATCGGCACCGTGATGGGGCTCATCCACGTGCTCGGCAGCTTGTCCGAACCGACCGCGCTGGGTCCTTCAATTGCGCTTGCTTTTACGGCGACGTTATACGGGGTGGCCAGTGCCAACCTGATCTTCCTTCCGATCGCCTCCAAAATCAAAGCGCGCTGCGATGACGAGATCGACCGGATGGATATGATGCTTGAAGGGATTTTGTCGATCCAAAACGGCGACCATCCTTTGCTCGTGCGACGAAAGCTGGAGTCTTTTACCGCGGAAACCACACGGCTTCTGCCTGATAGCGAACCGGAGAAACCGGCTGGATTCGAAATCGGCTCCCGCATTCGCGGCTCTGAGGAGAATGAGCGATGAGACCGTCCAGCAAATCGGGCAAGAATTCGGGACCGGAACGTTTACTGCGAGAACCCCGCAGGCGCGGACGCCGTGCGGAGCGCAACGAAACGAAGGACCGCTGGTTGATCACCTATGCGGATTTGATTACGTTGTTGTTGATTTTTTTCGTGATGATGTATGCCATGAGCCGATTAGACGTGGAAAAATATGAAGTCGTGACCTCCTCCCTCCAGCAGACATTCAAAGGCGGGGATTCCATCCTGGAGCTGGGCAGCGGGATTACCGGGATGGAGGGAAGGTACAACCACAAGAATCCGCCGGCTTCAGCCGATAACGGCAGCAAGCAAGGCGAAGGGAAAGGCACTACGGGGCAAGCGGACAGTACGGGCCAAGGGCCGTTGACGGAGCGGGAGCTCGCTTTTCGCAAACAAGAGGAAGAACTCGCGAATTTAATGAAACTGATCGAGGCTTATGTCAAGGACAATTCGCTCGAGGATCAAATCCGTGTGACCGACTTGCCGAAAGGCATCTCGATCACGTTAAGCGACCGGTTCCTGTTCGACACCGGACAAGCCGATCTGAAGAGCGGTTCGGCCAAAACGCTAGCCAAGCTGGCCAGCTTGTTCCGGCAGCTCAATACGGTGATCAGCATCGAAGGCCATACCGATAGCCTGCCGATCGTGTACGCGTCGGAATTCAAGGACAACTGGGAGCTGTCGGGGGCCAGAGCGCTCTCGGTGCTGCGGTTCTTCGTGGATAAGGAGAAGCTGGACCCGCAGCATTTCCAATACGCCGGTTACGCCGACACTCGCCCAGCCGCCGATAACGACACCCCCGAGGGCCGCCAGAAGAACCGCCGGGTGGAGATCACGGTGTTACGGCAGTTGCAGAAGTAGGGGGCGCGTCGTCGGGTGTGTATCCGCGCCGATGGCCCGGGCCCTTTCCCGCGAGCCTAGCTCTAACGGACCTCAGTGACGTTATTCGCTATTTCCCGGCCTATTTCCCCAGCTAACGGACTGAAGAAGCCTTATTGGCTAGTTCATCGGCGCTAATGCTCGAATTTGCACCATATAACGTCTCTGGGGTCCGTTAAAATCTACAACTGATGTTTACGGACTAAATAAGGGCCACTCGGTCTGTTAGCAGTAACAATTGGTAAGGAACAGCCTACTGAACCATTGCCAGCAGACACTAAAAGCGATAAACTATGCTCAAACAGGCCGTGAAGCACACGCCGTCTTGATCCTTCTACCCTTTATTGGTGGAATGGGATCGGGGCGGCGTTTTTGTTTTCACCATATGGAGGAAGGATGAGTTGAAATGAAATTTGATCAAGCCTTTAATGCGTGGATGGCACGCCAAATGGAGGAAGAGAAGAACCCTAGACGGTTGGAGCTCCTCACAAAGGGATTGGGACACGGCACCATGGAATTTTTGCGGCTCGTCTGGTACCCTGCCGTAGGTCAATTCGATTTCTTATACGCGGAATGGGAGGTGCGGGACTTCAACAACGGTTACCGATACTTGGACCTCGCTTATATCCCTGGGTCAGGATCGGTGAAAGGGGCTATTGAAATTCAGGGCTACGGCCCCCATGCAAGAGATCTGGACGTACGGCGCTTCAAGGATTTATGCTGGCGGCACAGCTTACTGGCGTTAGATGGCTGGACGTTACTCCCCATCGCTTATTTGTCTATCGTGGAGGAGCCGAAGCAATGTCAGCAGTTGGTCTTGTCGTTTATCGGAAGGTTTATGACTACAGCGATACAACCCGACTTGGATTGGCTGGAGGCGGAAACGGTACGATTTGCACGGCGGACAGTACGGCCCTTTAGCCCACTCGAGCTGTCGGAGCATTTACGGATTACGGACCGTCACGCCAGACGTATTTTGCATGGGTTGGCTCACAAACAGCAACTAGTTGTTGCCAGCGGAACGAGTCGTTATCGGACTTATCGTCTTGCTCGTTAGGGTCTTGGAAATTCCCGCACTTTCCCGCACTTTCCCGCACTTTCCCGCACTTTCCCGCACTTTCTCGCACTCCCGACCCAGGTTCTAACGGACCCCAGTGACCTTATTTGCTATTTCCCACATCATTTCCCGCTCTAACGGACTGAGGAGCCCTTATTTCAGGTAAAATGGCATAGTTAGACCGGAATCTAGTCAAATAAGAGCATCTGGGTCCGTTAAATCCCCCATAGCTGCGTATCCCATGTAAATAGCGGCATCTAGGTCCGTTAAGCAACCAAAAACCCGCCGGGGAGAAAAACTCCCAGGCGGGTTTTGTTATCCGCGCTGCGCCGAGGCGTAGGGTGCCCCCGGCCCGCGCGCTCCCTACGCCTCGGCGGCCGGCCCATCGGCCGCCGCCGGCGCACCGCCGCCCGCCCGCGCTTCGCGCTGCGGCGCGGGCGTGGCGCCCCGAGCGCCACGCACCGCGCGGGCGCTCGTGCGCGGGCGCAGTAGCTGCAGCAGCGATAGCGGCTGCAGCCTTACCGCCGCCGGCGCCAGCTCATCCGGCGCGAGGATCGCGCCGAGCTGGTGGTGATCGCCGGCGTAGATGGCGCGCTGGAGGAATTTACTCTCGCCCGCGAGATTCAGCACCTCCAGCTTGCAAAAAGCCGGGTTGATCCGCAGCGCTGCATGCAGATCCTCCTTGGTTGGCACCGGCACGCCGTTGACCTTCACGATCGACTCGCCAGCCCGGATCCCAAGCTCTTCCGCCGGACTGCCCGGCAGCACCGCAAGCACCTTCAGTCCCCCCTGCGGATGGACGAACAACGGGCTGCGTTGCTGCTCTTCGAAACGGCTCAGCCAAATCAGCGCTTCGTGCAGCACAAACGCCGCGAGTGCGGCTACCGGCAGCAGCGGGCTCCACCACGCCGTTAACAGCGCCAATACCGTGATGACCGCGCCGTAACCTAACAGCCGGCCGGACGAGATGCGGGCTTTGTCTTTTGGCAGCAGCCCCATCGTCATCTCCGAGAACCCAAGCACAATCGGCAGCGCCATCAATCCAAAGCCGCCTTGCCACGCATCCCCGCCGAACAACGGCGTCCACGGCAGCACCCCGCCCGTGGTTTGAGCCGGAATAAGCAGGAATAACGGCACCGGCCACAAGCTTTGCATTTGGTACCCGCCGATCAGCTTGCCCCGCTTCCCTTCGTAAAACAACGGTCCGGCAAACGACGCGCCCTGCCACCGTACCAGCATGCCCTCAACTAGATGCAGCAGCCCAACAAGACAGAGCAGCGCCGGGATGTCCAGCTCTCGGACGATACGCACGACGTCGCCCACGAAGCCGCTGCCCGCAAATCCCGGGAACAAATTCAACCCGAACTGAATTAACCCGAGTATACCCACGGAATAGGCCAGGCATAAATAGCGTATGCGGAACAGCATCAGCACGATCGTAACCGCCCAGAGGCAGAGGATCCCCTCCATCGTCAGATTCATTCCCAGGAATACGAAGACGACGGAAACCGCCAGACCCGCCAACAAGCCGGCAAGAACGGTACGCCAAGTCTGCAAGCCCCAGCTGTGCAGGCGAACATGGAACAGACGGCGCTCCAGCACAACCTGCCTGCGATAGATCAGCAGGACGACGATGATCGAAATATAGTAAAACGGCTGCAGCAACAGCTGCACCCCTGCTTCCGCCAGACTCCATAATCCTTCCAGAATGAGATCCAAGAGGTACTCACGCTCCTTTATGTTAACTTATACACTTCCGCTAATCAGAAAAAAAGAGGGCCGGATTTCAGCCCTCTAAGGGATTCGACAATTATGAGGTGATTTCCTTCCGTACAACCTCGAGTGCGCGATTTAACTGCGCATCGTTTTTCGGATCGCGGATTTGTTTAATGACGCTGCTCTCCAGCGCCTCGGCTGTTTTCGCATCCAGTACGCCGTTCACCGTGAGCTTTTGGTCGGTCTGGAATTTCTTCAACGCCTTCTCGGTATTTTTATCGAAGTAACCGTCCTTCCGGCCCGGAGCGTATCCGAGTCCATCCAGCATCGTTTGGGCGCTTTTGATATCTTCGCCGAGCATATCGTATTTGTACGTTTTTTCTTTATTGATTGGGGCTACCGTAAAATAGTCCGGTTGAGACACCGCAATATCCGGCTTGATCCCCTTCTTGTGAATCCATTCGCCGTTTGGCGTCAGCCACTTGGCGATGGTGATTTTCAGCAGGCTGCCGTCCCCCATCTCCTGGCTATAGCTCGATTGCACTGTACCTTTACCATAGGTGGCTTCGCCAACCAGCTTCGCTCCCGCGGACTCCTGCAACGCTCCCGCTAGGATCTCCGAGGCGCTTGCGCTGCCCTTATTAGTGACGACAACGATCGGATAGGATTTGCCGCTTCCTTTGGAAACCGACTGTTGCCGGCGTTTGTACTTATCTTCGATTTGAACGATGGCTTTGCCCTTCGGCACGAACACCTCGGACATCGCTTCGACGACGTCAAGCACCCCGCCCGGGTTGTTCCGAACGTCGATTACCAGACCCTTCATGCCCTGTTTCTCCAAGGCAGCCAGCTCTTTTTTGAAACGATCGGCCGTATTCAAGGAGAACTCGGTAACCTCGATGACTCCGACCTTTCCTTCCTTCATCTCCGCATACACGGTCTCTAGGGCGATGTCGTCACGAACGATTTTAAATTCCAGCGTGCTGGCTGTTCCAGCCCGTTTGACCTTAACCGTGGCTGTTGTGCCTTTCGGGCCGCGAATTTTGGCCACCGCTTCATTCAAGCTCAATCCCTCGAACGATTCGCCGTTTACCGACAGCAGGATATCCTTCGGCTGAATGCCTGCCTTTTCCGCAGGAGAGCCTTTGATCGGGGACACGACGACCACATTGCCGTTCTCCATGGAGACCTCTGCCCCAATTCCGGTAAAAGAACCCTCAATCTGCTCCGAAAATTGCTGCGCCGTATCAGGCGCCATGTAGGAGGAGAATGGATCCTCCAATGCATTCATCATTCCATCAATTGCGCCATCAATCAATTTGTTCGTATCCACGTCTTCGACGTAGTTTTTCTGGACGAGCTGCAACGCCGTCTCGATTTTTTTGATGTTTTGCTTCGAGCCGGTGCCGGCCGTGTCGGCAAAATTTCCGCTGCGCAGCGGTCCCGTACCGGCAAAGCTCCATTCCCCTGTCAGCGTTAATGTCAACAAGCTGCTAACCAGCATGGCTGCGACAACGAGCAGGGTTACCGTACGACCTTTAAACATCCTAGATCACCGCCTCTGAAAAATAGTCGTTATCAAATTGGTGCTAATAACCCCATTTGATAACTCTCATCTAAACAACGTGCCGGGTCCTACCGGCCCGTCCGATTTTGAACGTCCCATAGTATATGTCCCGCCCATGAGAAATATTTACAATATAAGGTTGTTTTCAAATCGGCTCCTTAGCACGATGTAACTTCATGGGGGTCATTTCGACGTCGAATCTTGAATTCAGCCGAGCCTTCCGTTGCTCACGTAGCCTACGACTACGCTCCGCTACTCAGTCTCTAGCTTCATCCAACCTTCTCGGTGCTAATAACCCAATTTTAAAACTTTCATCCAAGCCAGGTTGTTTTCAAATCGGCTCCTTAGCACGATGTATCTTCATGGAACTAATAACCTTGATCAAACGGGGAAAACGGACCCTTGCCCCAAAAGAGGCGGTATCCGTTTTCGCTCGAACACTATAGCTATTTTATTACAAATAAGGCATCGGGTCCACCGGATTTCCGTTAATCCGGACTTCAAAGTGGCAATGCGGGCCGGTCGAGTTACCGGTGCTTCCCACTTCGGCGATTTTTTCGCCTTTCTTGACTTGCTCGCCTTTTTCTACTTTAATTCCGCCGTTGCGGATATGGCCGTAGAGCGTCCACACGTTGTCGCCGTGGTCGATGATCACCGTATTACCGTACCCACTCCACCATTCTGCAACGATGACGACGCCGTCCTCAGCCGCATGGATATCCGTACCTTGGGGGGCCGCGAAATCCACGCCGGTATGTTTCTTTTTCACGCCGGTAATCGGGTGAATCCGCGTACCGTAACCGGAGGAGATTCGTGCACCGTCCACCGGCAGACCAAACGAACCGCCGTTGCCTTTGAAACCGCCCGAACCGTTAGAACTCTTTTTATATTTATAAACCTGAGCCGCCTTCAGCTTGTTCTTCTCTTGCTCCAAAGCGGCCCGTTTCGTTGCCAGTTCAATGAGGAGCGCTTCCTGCTCTTCGCTAATGTCTTCGGATTGTTCAATGTCGGCGTTGTATTTCGCGATCAGTTGCTGCTTCTCGTTCTCTTTAGATTCCAAATCGCTCTTGCGCGATTCAGCATCCGCGTAAAGCTGTTTCACTTTTGCATAATCTTGCTTCAGCTGTTGCTGCTGCTGCACGATCAGTTCCTTGTCCCGTTTGTGCTCATCCAAAAGAACATGGTCCTGGTTGGCGATCGCCTGTAAGGAGTCTGCCCGTTCCAGGAAGTCGGTAAAGCTAGTGGAGGACAACAGCACGTCCAAATAGGAAACGACGCCATCCGTATACATCAACCGGACACGGGTATCGAGCAAATGTGAGCGTTCCTCGATCCGCGCCTGGGTCTGATCCAATTTCTCCGCGGTCGTCCGCAGGTCCTGCTCGGTCTTATCAATGTCTAGCGAAATTTGGGTCAACTCGTTGCTGACAACTTCGATCTGCCCCATCAATTGTTTCAGGTAATTGGTGTTTTTATTGACGTAATGCTGCGCTTCTTGTTTCTGGTTTGCGGCATTTTCCTGTTGCTTTTTGGCCTGCTTGGCCTGTTCCTGAAGCTGCTTCAGCTCTTTGTCGATCTGGCTGATGGTTTTCGTTTTGGCGAAGCCTTCGGTAGGTTGGAAGATGAAAGCGGCTAATGCAACAACGGTGATCGTGGTTATCCATTTCTTCAACTTCGTTTCCCCATCCTTCGTATAAGGTAGTTAAAAATACGGCTTTTGATCGCGATGTAATTCTCCGAAGCAACTCGACGTCGAATCTTGAATTCACCCAGTCGCTCCGTAGCTCACGTAGCCTCCAGCTACGCTCCGCTACTCACTCCCTAGCTTCATCCAACCTACTTGGCGCTGAAAAGCCGGATTTTTAACCTCATTAAATTTATTAAGTTCAGCTTTTGATCGCGATACACTATACCTTCAGAAACTTCCGGATCGACATCGTGCTTCCCCAAACCCCGATCAAGAATCCCAGCCCAACGAGTAATCCGCCCAATTCCAGGCCAATCTCGCTTAACGGAACCAACTGAAGGGCCAGGGTGACGTCGGCTTTCACCGAGGATACCAGTTCGTTGTAACTGAAGAACAACACGCCAACGGTGATCAGGGAACCGATCAAACCGATCATTGCGCCTTCCACGAAAAACGGCCACCGAATAAAGGTATTCGTCGCGCCGACCAGCTTCATGATACCAATCTCACGGCGACGGGCCAAAATCGTAACTCGGATCGTATTGGAGATGAGGAACATCGCCATCAGCCCTAGGCCAGCCACAAAGGCAAAGCCGATATTGCGGATCGCCCGGGTGATTTTGAATAATTTCTCCACCGTGCCTTGTCCGTAATTGACTTTATAGATCGGCTTCTCCTCGTACTTATCATTTAGCGCGGTAATTTTGCTTGCTACATAAGGCGCGGTCGTCGGCTCGATGACCTGCACTTCGAACGTGTCGGGGATCGGATTCGTCGTTTCGTCGTAACCCTCCAACAAGTCCTTGCCTTCCTCGCCAAGCTTTTCCCGGAAATCCTTCAAGCCTTCGGCTTTGGGGATCAGCGTGACTTTGCTGACTTCTTCCATCGAGCCAATATCGTTATAGACCTGATCGCGTACCGCTTCGGTTACATTTGTGTTCAGATAGGCCTTGATCTGCACTTGGCTGTCCGCCTCATCGGCAAACGAATTGACATTCAGCACAAGCAGGGTAAACACGCCTAAGATCAGCAGCGAAACGATAATCGAGGTCACGGACGCCACCGACATCCAGCCGTTACGGAACACGCTCTTCGCGCCCTCCCGCAAATGCCGCAAGAAGGTGCTAATATTCATAACCGTATTCCCCTCTCAGCTGGTCTCGCACGATATTGCCGTGTTCGATCGCGATGACGCGTTTGCGCATCGTGTTCACAATCTCTTTGTTGTGGGTAGCCATAACGATGGTAGTTCCGCGGAAATTGATTTCATCCAACAGCTGCATGATCCCCCAGGAGGTCTCGGGATCGAGGTTCCCCGTGGGCTCGTCCGCAATAATGACGGACGGATTATTCACGATCGCCCGGGCGATCGCCACACGTTGCTGCTCTCCGCCGGAAAGTTGGGAAGGATCGCGGTTGGCTTTATTTTTCAGCCCGACGAGGTCGAGCACTTCCATCACGCGTTTCTTGATGATCTTCTTGGGGGCTTCGATGACCTCCAAAGCAAAGGCGACATTCTCGTAGGCCGACAGCTTCGGAAGCAGCCGAAAATCCTGAAAAATAACCCCGATATTTCGGCGCACATAGGGAATTTTGCGAGGTTTGAGCTTGCCAATGTTAAAGCCATTGACGGAAATCTGCCCTTTGGTAGGCACTTCTTCCCGGTAAATTAGTTTCATGAAGGTCGATTTCCCTGCACCGGAGGGACCAACTAAATACACGAATTCATTACGGTCGATTTTGATCGAAACGCCTTTAAGGGCGTGGGTTCCATTCGGATACGTCTTCCAGACATCCTGCATTTCTATCACTTAATCACGTCCTAGATCTATGATTCCGTTCTATAGATGACCCTTTTTTACATTCGACATGTTCCTGCCAAATCCTTTAAAACCTGAGTAATTTCCTTGAAGTCCGATTTTTATTGTAACAAAGATGTTACCTTTTGAGTACCCGAAAGTTTCCGACATTTTGATCATACATATGGTTGTACCACGTTCTTTTCTATTAAATATAGGTCTTTAGATAAAGGAGCCGGTTATGAAAAAGAAACATTTGGCAGTGATCTTCCTAGGTGTCGGGCTCCTCGGCACGGCGTTTTGGGGAGCGTTAACTTTATATGTCTCGCAGGACAGCTTGCCGTCAGGTACCCTTGTGGCCGGATTGGAGTTGGGCCGACGCCATCGGGTGGAAGCCTTGCAACTGCTCGACCAGGAAATCGCCGCATTAAGCCGAAAGCAAGTAGTGTTTGCGGTGGACGGCAGTGTAAAAACGATGACCTGGGCGGAGGCTGGGGTTACGTTTGGAACGGAACCGTTTAGGGAGGAGGTGCGTCGGCTGGGAGAGGGATCTTTATGGGAGCGGCTGCAGACCAGAAGGAATTTTGATCGGCAGTCGATGCTTACCTTAACCTTTGATCCTCGGAAACTGCAGGCGGTATTTACCCCTGAATGGGAAAAATCCCAGTTTGGCTCTCCGGTCAACGCCGTGCGGACGATCACCACGGACGATCAGATCCGTTATCAGCCGGGAACCGCTGTGAAACGCATCGATTGGGACCGCTTGTTGGAGATCGTACCGACGCGGCTCGGGGAGGAAGTGCGCCGACTGGAAAGTAATTCATGGCGTAAACCAATACCGACACAGGAAACGTTGTCGTTGTCTTTGTCGAAACAGCTTCCAACTCTGCGATTTACCGTGCCGCTGAAAACCGTGCAGCCCAAGGTCACCTTAGATCTGCTCAAAAAAGAAGGCATCCGCCGCAAAATCGTCCAATTCTCCACCAGTCTGCGGACTAGCGGGGTCGGTCGGGTACATAACGTCGACTCGGCGGCCCGCAGCATCGATGGGACCGTGCTGGCCCCGGACGAGATTTTCGATTATGGCGAAGCGATCGAATATGCCGAGAAGACGTTTGGGTTCCAGGAAGCCCCGGTTATATTTGGGGGCAGGCTGGTGCCCGGGGTCGGGGGCGGGATCTGTCAGGTGTCGAGCACGCTCTACAATGCGGCAGTTCGAGCCGGGCTGTCGATCGTGGAGCGGCGGAACCATTCCCTGCCGGTCAGCTATTTGCCTAAGGGGCAGGACGCGACGTTCGCTAAAGGCTACATTAACTTCCGCTTCAAGAACACCTCCGGCCACCATCTTCTGATCCGCGCCACGGTGGAAAATAGCCAACTCACCGTTAAACTATTCGGCGATATCCCGGGGAACATCAGCTACTCGCTCGAATCCCGTACGACGGAGATCATCCCTCCACCAAACAAATATGTGGCGAATACCTCCCTCCCAGCCGGAAGCCGTCAGGTGCTCGTACATGGAAAACAGGGGTATGTCGTTGAAACGTATCGGATCAAAATGGTGAACGGCCGCGCGGTCGACCGCACGCTGCTCTCCAAGGATACGTACCCGGCTCAGCCGACAGTGATCGCCGTGCGCGATACGAAGGGTGGCGCGGCTGGCGGCGGCAACTCCAACAATAGCAATAGGAGCGGTCATCCCGAGGGTACGCCGTCGGAGCGCCCTCCCAAACAACTTTTAGAGGACGGCGTGAACGGTCCGAATTTTCGGTAAGCTTAGGTGGGGGGCTCTCCCCCCTCCTTTAACCCACTCGAAGAAGGAATAACGTTAAAATATCATCCTATTTTGTCGTTCCTGCGGAATTTGCGTTAAATAGCGTTAATATATAACGCTAATCCACCGTGTTTCAGCAAAATCAGGGGCTTGTGAGGAGAATAGCGACATTTTATCACTTTATTTCCCCGGAAATTGTCTTTCCAACTCAGATAGAGCCAAAAAATCACTCTATTTAATACAAGCTAAAGCGAACTAACCGACGATCTTCCTCCCTCGTTCATCCAATAGGTATGTTCTTACACGTTCTGACCCGCTCGCCGGTTGAATCCACTCTTTGCCCATCAAATGACGGAGCCACTTTCTTGCCGTTTGATTCTTCATCCCCAAACTGCGAGAAACATCAGATGGAGTGATGGGCCCTTCAGCACGTAGAAATAAGCGTAGGATTTCCCTCTCGATGAAATGCACCGCATCGATGTTCTCCCCCTCCCCCAACCATCTTCCCATAAACTGCTGTAGTGTCTGTTGGCAGTAGCGAGGGTTGTCGCTGACGTCATCGTAGGTAAAGCGCAGCACTTTCCAACCATCCAGAATCAGGTCGTTTTGCCGCCGACATTGATCCGAGAAGCGGTCACGGCTGATGTTTCGTAAGTGAGGGCCAAACCCGTCGATTTCGATCGCCAGTTGCACTCCCGAGCGAAGGTAAGCAAAGTCGAGATATCGCATCCCATCTTTAAAGTCCTTCACCTCATATTCGGGATGAAGATGGCGGAAATGCCCGAAGGCGGGCCACCACACTTTTTCGACAAATGCCTTCTCTGCGTGCCCATGGCCCTCCCGCAGCCTCCGTTCCCTCTCGCCTTCCCGATGACTCCAATGATTGCTAAGCCACAATGCATACGTCTCCTGAAACCCCATCTCATTAACCTCCTCCGCAGAAAATAAAAAAGCCTTTCGTCGACGGATATTTCATCCGACAACAAAAGGCGTGTGCTTCACGACTAGTTTACTTGTTCTATGTCCCATTCTACCACAAGCCTGCGAAATCCTTCCACTTCTCCATTAGTTAGTTTACTCGTAAATAGCTGTAGTTCCCCGCGCTGACGTCTGAGTTGCCGCACAAAGTAACTTGAAGTATACTGAACTGCGTCTGACGTATCTCGTCAAGTCAGCGATCAATTCACTGCATAAAATAACCTTTCAAATCTCTAAACTAGAGTAACAGAGCGAAGGAGGCTTCCTTTCATATGAATAAAACGATCGTCCCCGCCTTGCCTCGGGAACGCGGCGCCTCCGTTTGGCTACTGGTCACCGCGGTTCTGCTAACCGCCGCCGCCTTGCGGTCCCCTATCACCGGGGTTGGCGCCATCATCGGCGAGATCGAAGCGGCCACGGGCTTGTCGCACACGCTGTCGGGTATGCTGACGACGCTCCCGCTGATCGCCTTCGCGGTGTTTGCGTTGGCTGCGCCGGGCTTGTCCGCGAAGTTCGGTATCGAGCGAACGTTATTCTTCAGCATGATCCTGATGACCGGCGGTATTCTCGTCCGTTCGCTGCCGTCCGTGACCGCGTTATTTGCCGGTACCGCGCTAATCGGCATCGCCATCGCCATCGGCAACGTGCTGCTGCCCGGGCTGATCAAACGCGATTTTCCGCAACAAGTCGGGCTGATGACCAGCCTGTTCACCACGTGCCTGACCTTCTGGGCGGCGATCTCCTCCGGGATCAGCGTGCCGCTGTCCCAAGGCCCGCTCGGGTGGCGCGGCGCGTTAACTATTTGGGTTGCGTTGACAGCGGTCGGCGCCCTCGTCTGGCTGCCATTGCTCCCACGGCCTGACAAAGCATCTGGGCGCAAGGGCCAGACCGCGGGCGTAAGCCACTCCCGCATCTCAGAGGTGGCAGGGGCTACAGATCCGGCGAGCCGCCCATCGACCCCAGACGAAGCCGGCGGCACACGCCTCCGCATATGGCGCTCTCCGGTCGCTTGGCTGGTCACGATGTTTATGGGCTTCCAGTCGATCCTGTTTTACGTCAGTATTTCCTGGCTGCCGGACATCCTGCAGGAACGGGGGATGAGCGCCGAACAAGCCGGCTGGATGCTGTCGCTCATGCAACTGATCAGTATGGCCGGCTCGTTCGTGATGCCGCTGCTTGCCACGCGGTCCGACAGCCAGAAATGGCTGACCGCCGCCACCGCCGCTTTATGCGTGATCGGCTTCGGCGGCATCTGGGCAGGGCCGGTGTCGCTGGCCGCTCTCTTCATCCTCTTGCTCGGGATCGGCTCCGGCTCAACCTTCGGCCTTGCGATCGTCTTCTTCTCGCTTCGCTCACGGACGACGGAGCAGGCCAGCGCCCTGTCGGGGATGGCGCAATCGGTCGGTTATGTACTAGCCGCGTTCGGGCCTACACTGTTCGGCTATCTCCACGACTTTAGCGGTAGCTGGGATACGCCGCTTGCCGTGATTACCGGAGTATCGATCTTAACCGCCCTGTTCGGCTACGCCGCCGGCCGCAAAGGATATGTCGACGCCACATAGTCGTAGACATTGAACCGACTGACCGATCACTCGTCCCCGCGGCCCTGTCAGTTGTCCGAATGTTGCATTTTAGTCAACATTTCAGTCCCAATTCGCCTGGTCTTCCGGTAAATGTTGTATTTCATGCAACATTTTCCGAACTCCAAGGCGCCTTAGCCCCTAAATGTTGCACCTTTTGCAACATTTCGGCCGAAACCCTGCGGGCCGCACGAAAATGTTGCACTTTCTGCAACATTCCGCCCCCCCTTCACCCCACCCCAACGCAAAAAAGCTGTCCCCGGACGGAGCCCTATTACAGGACCTCCGAAGGACAGCTTTTCTTTACCTCCAAACCTCAGCTCGTAGGCTGTTCGCCCAACTGCGGCTGTTGCTGCAGCGTCGGCTTATGTTTGAAGATCGGCACCAGAATCATCGCACCTAGCAACATGATAATGCCGGATACAGCGTAAATTCCGACGAGCGGGAAGATGGTTTTCAGCACGCCGGACAACGACATCATGATAACCATCATCCCCATGAACATCGGACTCAATACACCGTTGACGCGGCCGACATAAGACTGTTCCGTCCATTGCAGGATCATCGTGTTGATCCCGATCTGGATGCAAGGGAACGTCAGACCGTTCAGGAACTGCAGCACCAGGGTTAACGGAACACTGGTCGACAGCCCCATGCCTACGATACAGACGGCGCTAACCGCCATCCCGAAGGCAAGCAGGACTTGGGGGGGAACTTTTTTGGCCAAGCCCATAATTGCACCGCCGCCAATCAACATTGCTACACCGTTAACCGCCAGAAGGAATTGCAGGAACTCCTTAGGCTGGCCCAACCGTTCGGTGACGACGAACAACCCCAGCGTCTGGATGATCCCAACGGAGAAGCCGGCGATCGCGAACGTCGCGCCCAGCACTTTCAATACCGGGCTGCGCCATACATACCGGAAGCCGTCCGCCAGTTCTTTGCGGATATTTCCGGTTTGCTCGCGCTTTGCCTCCTGCTCCTCATCCGCCGGAAGCCGGAACAGCACCAAAGCGGAGATCAGGAACGCCACGCCCATAACGCCAATCGACACGTAGATCCCAAACTGGTGGTAAGAGAAAATCCCCAGCGACGGCCCAATAACCATGAAAATGGCTACCAGCGACTGGAACAACGCCATTCCCTGTTGCACCTTCTCCGGATGAACATGCTGTTTGAACAGCTTCATCACCGATGGCTGCGAGAACTGCGACAGAATCGCCGAGATGAAGGTCGCAAAATAGACCGCTTCCCACGATTCATACAGCAAGGTTAACAGCACGGCGAATACCGAGATCGCGGACAGGAAGTCGCACCAGATCATCGTCCGCTTCGGCTTCCACCGGTCGGCGAACGCTCCGCCTATGAAGGAGAACACGAAAATCGGTGCAAATTCGACGACAGAAATCAGCGAGATCGCGAGCGGATCGTTGTTGGTCTGATCTGTTACGAACATCAGAATCGCAAAGTTGCGGACCCAGATCCCGATCTGCAAAAACAGATTGGAAATTAGGATCGTCTGGTAGAACCGGTTCCGGAACAAACTGCCGGAAGCGGGTAAAGCCTGTGAATCATGACTCATCTTCTAAACACCTCATTACTTCTTTACTTGCTAGGATGAACTATAGATTATCCATATTTCATAGAGGGATGTCAAATGTTTCTTCAACCCCTCGTTTTAAGTAAAAATCACTCCGACGACGCCGTCTTAACTTCCTGTCGACTCGGGGCTCCCGGTCCGTACCCCATCATTTTGGCGTTGCCCATAAAGCACACCGTGATCAATGCCAGCACAGCCGGCACTAGCGTCCACCAAAACATCGTCGTGATCGACGTCGACAAGCCGCCCACAATCTGCTCCAGAACAGGAGCCGGAATCGCCTTGCGCGCTTCGGAGGCGAGCAGCGTCCGAGGATCGTCCATGGATGGCAACCCTTCCGCCCCGCTGCCCATGGCGGACAGCGAATCGCTTAACCGGTTCGCAAACAGGTTGCGCTGCACAATCCCGAACACGGTAATTCCCACCGTCATCCCAAGCGAGCGAATGAATGACATCGTTGAGCTGGCCGCTCCCCGCTGCGAAGGTCCGAAATCTTGAATCGCGGACATCCCCAGCACGGAGAACGAGAACCCGACGCCAAATCCCGCAATCGCCATATAGATTGACAGCAGAGTTTTGGTCGTGTCTGGCGTGATCGTCGCGAGCAAAGCAATCCCTGCCATAAAGATGACCGCCGACAACACCATAACGTTGCGGAAGCTGGTGCGCTGCACGAGGAAGCCCCCGACCTGGGAAGCGACCACGGAACTCAGTGTCATCGGCAGCAAGATTAAGCCAGAATTGGTTGCCGTACCGCCTGTCACCCCTTGCACAAACAAGGGAATATACACGGAAGCAGCGATAAACGAAGCGCCGTAAAACAATCCGGCCAGGTTACTGCTGGCAAACAGACGTTTGCGGAACATCCCGAAGGAAATGATCGGCTCCTCCGCCTTGCGCTCGACCAGCAGGAATGTGGTAAACAGCACGGCAAAGGCCGCGAACAATCCCAGAATCTGCCTGGAATCCCAGGCGTACAGCTGCCCGCCCAGCTCCAGCGCAAACATTAGAGCAACGATCGAGCCGATTAAGGTCAATGCGCCCCACCAATCGATCCGCTGCTTGGCATGAACGGCCGATTCCCGGTAAAAGGCCAAAATCAGGAACAACGCGAGGATGCCAAGCGGGATATTGATGTAAAAATTCCAGCGCCAGTTCAGATGGTCGGTGATAAAAGCGCCAAGCAGCGGGCCGGCAAGACTGGAGATCCCAAACACCGCGCCAAACAAACCACCCATGGCGCCGCGTTTTTCCACAGGGAATACGTCAAACACGATGGCAAACGCGATCGGCATCAACGCCCCGCCCCCGATCCCCTGGATCGCGCGGTAGATGCTGAGCTGCACGATGGTGTCGGCCGTACCGCATAACACGGATCCCAGCAAAAACATAGCGATGCCAAAGACAAAAAATCGTTTGCGTCCATACATGTCGGACAGCTTACCGAAGATCGGCATCGCCGCCATTTCGGCGACCATGTACGCCGAGGTGACCCAGACGTATTTGTCCAGGCCGCCCAGTTCGGATACGATGGTTGCCATTGCGGTGGACACGATGGTATTATCCATCGCGGCCATTAAAATGCCGAGCAGCAGACCGGCGACCACGAAGCCGAGACGGCTGTTTTGTTGCGCGTTCATCCCTCGTTCCTCCAAACGTTCAGGTGTTCCCCCACTTCCGCGTGCGGGTCCTGATGATAGTGTTTTGTATATTCGACGAGCCGGATCCGGCAGCCGGGACCAATCGAGACGTCCCCGCCGCGCACGATATCGGCTACGGTATTTTCTAAACGAATAACATCGCCTTCGATGATGCTCGCCTGCATTCCCGGCGTCCCCCAGGACTTGAATAGCGACACCCACTTCCATGTCGGATGCGGGGCGATGCGAATCTGCCCGCCGACGATTTCGCTCGTCTGACTACGGCCGAACATCGCGATTTCAACGCGCTCGGCATTGATCGTTCCTTGGGATTGTATGGCTCCTTTTAGGCGTAAACGCTCAGCTTGGCAGTCGCCCGTCAACTCGCAGCTCCCATACAAGCCGATGTCCTCGCCGATGATGCCGCCATCAATGCGGATCTCCCCGTTGAGCCGGGCTTTGTCAGCGTGCAGACCCCCCAGGACATTCAGATTGCCGGTCAGGTTCAGTTCTTCACCGCCCATCGGACCGGACACAACGATTGTGCCCGTGGCCTTCACCGTCCCGACACGTAAACCGCCGTCGACCTCCAGCGTTCCCGTGCAGGTCAGGGTTCGGCAATCGACATCCCCGTTGATATCGCCTTCGCCGACGATTTTGATCTTATTGAACATTCCGCCGTTTGACGTCCCGTTGCCAACAATCTTCAAATCGGCACTGCGGTCACGGTCATCCTGTACTTGTACGGCCATCCCCGTTCCCTCCTGTTTCATCATCGATTTATTTCTGCTCCGTGCGTCCCACCGAGGCCTGCGGCGAAACCTCATAACGTTCCTTATATTCCACAAGGCCAATCTCGCAGCCCGGTCCGATCACGACCGAATTGCCACGGACCACATCCGCCTTTGTGCCTTCCAGTTGAATGTCGTCCCCTTCGATCACGCCTGCCGTTAACCGGGAGGCTCGCAGCGAGGACAGATAGTCTAGCAGCCGTTTGCCCTTGCGCTGCCGCACGACGATGGACTCCCCACCGATCTCTTTGGCGTGGCTCGGGCCTTCCAGGTCGATCGTCAATCGTCCGGCATTCAGCATGCCGCCAACCTGAAGCTGACCGTAAACCTCGGCTTCCTCGAACTCGGCACTGTCTTCTAGCTTTAAGGCGCCATCCACCTTGGCCGTCTCCCCGGTAACGGAACCTCCGACCTTGAGGATCCCCCGGACATGTAACCGAGAGAACCGTACGTCCCGGCCGACTTTAAACATCCCGTCCAGCTCGAACCTTACGCCTCGCAGTGACTCTTCCGATGAGCCGGTGCCGTTCAGCCGAAACTCACCCGCATCGATCGTCCCTTTGATCTTCAGCGTCCCGTTAGCCCCCAACGACTCGCAGGTGATATCTCCGTTCAACGTAGCAATCCCTTCAGCCTGTATTTTTCGATACGCGCCGCCGGACGCCTGACCCACCCCGTTGATTTTCAAATCCTTGACGCTTCGTTCCGCCATTACCCTTCACTCCCGCTCACCAATAGTTTCAATTCCTCCGTGCAGCGCGCCAGTGAAAGACGGGCCACCATCCTAACGCTGCGGTCCATATAAAGCTCGACATCCCCCGGCACTAGGATAAAAGCGGCCACCCCCATTTTACGAGTGAGACGAACGCCGCATTCCTGACCGGCCAAGCCCGGTAAATATTCTTCCAGTGTCTGAATCAGTAAACGCCCTTCCTCCAGCGAAATATCTCCGCTTTGCAGCAGCTTGTCGAGCACGTAAACGGTCAAAATCTGGTCAAAGGTATACAGCGACTTCCTCTCGGCCGACCCTATGGTCTCGATATATAAATTCAAAGATGTTGACGTAACAATGTTTCGGTCGAGCAAGTCACCTGCGCTCAGACGAATATCCCCCGGACTCGGTGAAAAGACGTCCGCCAATGCATCCAGCGATAAATCGTCCTTCATGCCCAGAATTCGGTCGATACGCTGCAGGATTTTCTCCCTTGGAAAAAACGTCTCCTGTCCCGTAAAAGACGACTTGCGGATAAACCAGTGCTCCGGGATCAGGTTTTTACGCTTCCAGCGGTATAACTGCCCATACGAAATGCCCGTCAGATCAAGCAATTCCTTCTTGGAGATCAATTCCTCACTCATTGTCATGCTCCTTTCTCGCTCCAACAACGTAACATAACATTGTTACGTTGTAAAGCGGGCGTGAGCGGATATCGAGCCAGAGCGTTGCTGCTATTCATCTTAATCAACTTCCCTGCGACCTCCATCCGTCTCGAGGCGGATTTCTGTGCCCGGCCCAAGGTGGAAATTGAGCAAATAAATAACCCCCTTCGCCAATGATTATGGCTCTGGGGGCTAGAACTATCTCTATAGGTTATAACTTAAACCGATCGATCTGGGCATGCATGTCCGTTGCCATTCGCGCCAGGCCTTCCGATGCGGAGGAGATCTCCTCCATGGAAGCCAGTTGTTCTTCGGTTGCAGCCGTTACGCCTTGGAAGCTTTCCATGCTGCTGGCCGAGGTCGCTGCGATCTGTTCGACAGAATGGGCAATTTCATCGGCACTAGCCGACATTTGCTGTGTTATGGCCGACACCTCGTGAATCTGCTCCGAGATGTGCTGCGTGGAACGCTCGATCGCTTGGAAAGCCGTTTGCGCCTCCTCAGTCACCAACATCCCTCGCTCCACATTGGCATTCACTTTGTGATTCATCATTTCATATGCCTTGCCCGTGAGCTCGGTCATCCGCCCAATGTTCTGTTGAATCATTTCCGCCGTCGATCCAGACTGTTCCGCCAGTTTACGCACCTCGCCCGCAACAACCGCGAAGCCACGTCCCTCTTCTCCGGCACGTGCCGCTTCGATCGCCGCATTTAACGCCAGCAGGTTGGTTTGATTGGCAATCTCCGTGATCGCGCTGCTCATCCCGGCAACCTGCCCGCTGAGCTCGTTCATTTGCTGCATCAGTTCCGCCGATTCCAACGTCGATCTGCGGATTTCCTCCATTTGCAAGCCAACGAGGTTGACCTTCTCGCTTCCATCTCGGACATCCCCTACCGTCTGCATGGACGACTCAACGATCATGCCGGACGCTTCAGCGATTTTCCGGATACCCTGAGACATTTCATCCATCGTATCGGCACTTTCCGCCGAAGTGGAGGCTTGTTTCTCCGCCTGATCGGAAGCGTTCTGAACCAGCTCGGCGACATATTCCACCGCCTTGGCGTTCTGTTCCGTTCCCGCGGTTAGTTCTTCGCTGGAGGCAGCAAGTTGGCTTGCCGTCTCGGACATCTCCCGCACCATTTGCCGCAGGGAGGCCAGCATCCCATTATAGTTCGCGGCCAATTGTCCGATTTCATCCTTCCGCTTCGTGCTTACATCCTCGTTCAAATAACCTTCACTAACTCGTTTAGCCGAATGGTTCAACTGCTCGATTGGACGCGTGATATTAAGGATGACGATGAACAACAGGACACCGGCAACCACTAAGGAGATAGCCAGAACAATCAGGGAGGTCCACATAATCGGCAACGACGCGTCACTGAATTCCTGCACATCCAGAACTCCTACGATTTTGAAACCCGTTAGCTTATTTGTCGTAAAAAACGCGCTTTCCTCCGTCCCGGATACCGGGTCGATATATTTCATGTAGCCCGATTCCGCTGCACGAATTTGAGAAAGATGGTCACCGACGGCCTCTTCGCCGACCGCGCTAGTTGGGTGCGTGACAAACTTGTTCGTGCGGTCCACGATATAGACAAATCCGCGTTCTCCCAGGCGAATGGCACTAACATCCTGGTTCAGATTCGCAAGGTCCAGGGCGACCGTGATCGCTCCTTGATGGTCCTTCAGCGCACGGCTGATATACAGGTTGTAATTTCCGGTCGTTGCGGATTTGAACGGATCGATAATGACCGTTTCCTCCGGTCTTTCCAGCGAGGCTTTGTACCAATCCCGCTCCCGGGGATCGTAATCCTGCTTGCCGGGATCAGGTGCTTTCATCCAGGCTCCGTTCTGATTCCCGACAACCATAATTTCGAGTTCGGGGTGTTTCTCTACGAACAAATCGATTAATGTCCGCAGCTCGGGGGAATGGGAATCCACCTGGGCCGATTCAATTTGCTGGACCAATTGCTCTACATTTCGAACCTCCGCCTCCACGATCTGCGTGATCGAATCGTTGAGCAGATTCACATTCGATTGCGTGCTGGCGTCCATTTTCTCATGCAATTGCTCACTGGCCCGATTATAGCTGGTGTACGAAATCACCAGATTGGGTACGACCAGCAGTACAGCAAAAATAATCAACAGCCGGTTGCGTAGTGTCCTGACTTCCACCAAATTCCGAATCCTTGTAAATAGTTGCTTCATGATTTGTTTTCTCCTTTTATTTTAATGGGGCATCCTGTCGGCTCTTGCTGTGTGCCAGGGGTTGATCAACTGCAAAAACGGTACCGGGATGTCAACCAATTCTGATTTAGTCAGCGTTCATACAATAGATTTTCCGCGTTGGCAGTGATGGATCTTACATCTATTTCGACAAATTACGACCATATCTTTAGTTGTTTTCAGAAAGTTTCGTCAAATTTCGCGAAATTTCTTGTGATTTCCTGACAATTTCAAATTTTGGACATACTCTTCCCAACTGGATCGAACACCGTCGGTAGAACACAAAAAAAACAGCCGTTCGCCCGAGGGCGATGGCTGTTTCCGAAATGTGCGGAAGCTCTGAAGGAGGGTCTACCGCTTATTTACTTTTTTCTGCGTACTCTTGTGTCCAGGTACGTCCCGCTTCCAGCTTACTCTCTGCACGCTCGATCGCCGCCGTGACTTGAGGAGTCGCCGTCCCGCCGTACACGTTACGGGCATTCACGACGCTCTCCGGCTGCAGCACTTCATAGATGCTGTCGTCGAACAGCGGCGAAAACTGCTTGAATTCCTCCAGCGTCAGGTCCAGCAGATATTTACCGTTCTGGATGCAATACAGCACGGTTTTGCCGATGACCTCGTGGGCCTGTCGGAAAGGCAGACCCTTGTTCGCCAGAAAGTCGGCGATGTCGGTCGCGTTGGAGAAGTCCTGATTCACCGCCTCGCGCATCCGCTCCTTATTCACCTTCATCGTGGCGATCATCGGCGCAAAGAGCTGCAACGCTCCCTGCAGGGTAGCGACCGTATCGAACATGCCTTCCTTGTCCTCTTGCATGTCCTTGTTGTACGCCAGCGGCAGTGACTTCAGCACAGTCAACAACCCCATCAGGTTACCGTACACGCGCCCTGTTTTGCCACGAACCAGCTCCGGCACGTCCGGGTTTTTCTTCTGCGGCATAATACTGCTGCCGGTGCAAAACGCATCGTCCAGCTCGATGAAGCGAAACTCCGTGCTGCTCCATAGGACCAGCTCCTCGCTGAGGCGCGAGAGATGCATCATCAGAATGGAGGCGTCGGCAAGGAACTCAACGATAAAGTCGCGGTCGCTGACCGCATCGAGACTGTTCTCATACACGCCGTCAAAATGCAGCTGCTCGGCCACGAAATGGCGATCGATCGGGAACGTCGTTCCCGCCAACGCCCCCGCGCCCAGCGGCAGTACATTAATCCGCTTGTAGCTGTCCTGCAAGCGTTCGATGTCGCGCTGGAACATGGACACGTACGCCAGCAGATGATGGGCGAACAGGATCGGTTGCGCCCGCTGCAGATGGGTGTACCCTGGCACAATCGTGTCGAGATTCGCTTTGGCTTGTCCGAGCAGCGCCTCCTGCAACTCCTGAAGCAGGCCAACAAACTCCACCACCCGCTTGCGCAGGTAGAGGTGCATATCCGTAGCCACCTGGTCATTGCGGCTGCGTCCGGTGTGCAACTTCCCGCCGACCGAACCAACCTCGTCGATCAGTTGCTTCTCGATGTTCATATGGATGTCTTCGTCCGACACGGAATATTCCAGCTCGCCGCGGCGGATTTTGAGCAGGACCTGATGCAGGCCTTCCTTAATCTTCTCGACGTCCTCTTCCGGCAAAATCCCGCATTTGCCTAACATGGTGACATGCGCGAGACTCCCCTGCACGTCCTCCTCCGCCAGCGCTTTATCAAACCCGATGGAGGCGGTATACTCCTCAACTAAACGGTTGGTCTGCTTCGTAAAGCGGCCACCCCACAGCTTGCTCACCTGACCCACTCCTTAACTCGAAACCTGCTTGTTATCCGTCAACCCGAAGAAATATATTCGATTATTTGAGTACATTTCCTCGTAAACGTCCGAAATTGTAGATTATATTCGAAAAATCATACAGATTCCCGCCTAAGCCTCGCATAATGCACCATTATATACGAAATTTCATGCATATGAAGGTCCAAACACCGGGTACCGGCGAATTGTATTCGATTTTTCGAATAGATTTAGAAACTCGAAATTCGAAACTCACTTTCGCTTACTTGCCGCTATTCTGTGCAACACCCGTGCCGACCTTCAACCGGAGCGCGTTCAAATGGATGAAGCCCGTTGCGTCGCCTTGGTCGTACGCCTGCGTCGGATCAGCCTCCATCGTGGCGATGTCCGGGTTGTACAAGCTGACCGGGCTCTTCACGCCAGCGGCGATGATGTTGCCTTTGTACAGCTTCACGCGCACCGTACCGGTCACGTTCTTCTGGCTCTCCGTCACCAGCGCCTGCAGCGCCAGACGTTCCGGCGCAAACCAGAAGCCGTTGTAGACGAGCGTGCTGTAGCGGGTGATCAGGCTGTCGCGCAGGTTCATGACCTCGCGGTCCATCGTCAGCGACTCCATTTTGCGATGGGCCGTGAACAGGATAGTCCCGCCCGGCGTCTCATAGACCCCGCGACTCTTCATGCCGACGAAGCGGTTCTCGACCATGTCGACGCGGCCGATGCCGTGCTTGCCGCCCAGCTCGTTCAGCTTCTCCATCACCGCGAGTGGATTCAACCGATCGCCGTTCAGCGCAACGCAGTTGCCTTGCTCGAACTCCAACTCCAGATATTCTGGCTGATCCGGCGCATCCTCCGGCGATGCGCTAAGCAGGAACATGTCTTTGTTCTCCGGCGCGGACGCGTCGAACCATGGATCCTCCAGCACGCCGCTTTCATAGCTGATATGCAGCAGGTTACGGTCCATCGAATACGGCTTCGCCGCTGAGGCCGTAACCGGGATGCCGTTCGCTTCGGCATAAGCGATCATTTCCGCCCGTCCCGGGAACCGGTCGCGGAACTCGCTCAGCCGCCAAGGCGCGATCACGCGGATCTCCGGCGCCAAAGCAGCCGCAGCCAGCTCGAAGCGCACCTGGTCGTTACCTTTGCCGGTCGCGCCATGGGCGATGGCCGTTGCGCCTTCTGCGCGGGCGATCTCCACCATCCGCTTCGCAATCAGCGGGCGGGCAATACTGGTGCCGAGCAGGTATTGACCTTCATACAAAGCGCCCGATTGGAACATCGGATAGATGAAGTCCTTGGCGAATTCGTCGCGCAGGTCGTCGATATAGACTTTGGAAGCCCCGGTCGCGAGCGCTTTCGCTTCGAGTCCGTCGAGTTCTTCCTTCTGACCGATGTCCGCCGTAAACGCGATGATTTCCGCATCATAGGTCTCTTTTAACCACTTTAGGATCACGGACGTATCCAAGCCTCCGGAGTACGCCAGTACGATTTTTTCCTTTGCCATGATTCCTAGTCCTCCCCCAATAATTATCCTATCAAAGCGGCCATCAGCGCTTTTTGCGCGTGCAGCCGGTTCTCCGCCTGGTCAAAAATAATCGAATGCTCACCGTCGATCACGCCTTCGCTCACTTCCTCGCCCCGGTGGGCCGGCAGGCAGTGCATAAATACATAATCCGGCTTCGCGTGCCGCGCCAATTGCTCATCAACCTGATAATCGCGGAAGGCCGCTTCGCGCGCCTTCTGCTCGGCTTCGAAGCCCATGCTCGCCCACACGTCGGTGTAAATGGCGTCCGCGTCTTGCACCGCCGCCTTCGGATCGCGAACCACCTCTATAACCGCCCCCGTCGCTTTGGCGATTTCTTGCGCATCCGCCACGATTTGCGGGTCCGGTTCATACCCTTCCGGGCTGGCAACCGATACATGTACGCCAAGCTTCGCTCCGCCGATCATCAACGAGTGGGCCATGTTGTTGCCGTCCCCGATGTAGGCCAGCTTCAGCCCTTGCAACGTACCCTTATACTCGTACAGCGTCTGATAGTCAGCGAGCACCTGGCATGGATGCGCCAAGTCGCTAAGACCATTGATCACCGGCACAGTTGCGTAGCGGGCCAGATCAACCACTTTATCATGACCGAAGGTCCGGATCATGATGCCGTCCAGGTAACGCGACATGACTCCTGCTGTATCGGGGATCGTTTCGCCGCGTCCGAGCTGGATATCATTTTTGCTGAGAAAAAGAGCGTGGCCCCCCAGCTGATATGTGCCAACTTCAAAGGACACCCGCGTCCGCGTCGACGATTTTTCAAAAATCAATCCGACGGTTTTCCCTTTCAACGGCTGGTACTCCTCGCCATTCTTCTGCTTGCGCTTCAGTTCGATAGCCAAATCAATCAAATAGTGGATCTCTTCGGTTGTGTAATCCGTGAGTTCTATAAAATCACGGCCGCTGAGATTCATGCTGCTGCGTTTCGATGGTTCCAGCAATGTCATGGGTTTAGTTTCCCTCCTTGGCTAAATAGGCGGCGATAACCTCGGCCAAGATCGCCACAGCCTGGTTGATCTCTTCCTTCGACACCTTGAGGTTTGGCAGCAGGCGAATCACATCCGGGCCGGCGGTGACGAACAGCAGTCCGTGTTTTTGCCCGAGCAGGACAATGTCGCCAACCGGGCCGGCGCATTCGATGCCGATGAGCAAGCCTTTACCGCGCACCTCTTTGACAAACGACTCCTCCTTAAACGTCTCCTTCAGGTGACCCACCAAGTAGTCGCCCATCTCCGCGGCATGCTCCGGAATGCGCTCCTCCTGCATCGTCTCCAGTGTCGCGATGATCGCCGACGTTACAACGGGGTTCCCGCCAAACGTAGAAGCGTGGCTGCCCGGAGGAAAAGCTTCGCGCAAATATTCCTTGGCTAGCATCGCCCCGGCCGGTAAGCCGCTGGCAATTCCTTTGGCCGAGGTGAAAATATCCGGCTCGATGCCGTAATGCTGATGCGCAAACCAAGCGCCCGTACGTCCCATGCCGGTTTGCACCTCGTCGATGATCAGCAGTAGGCCTTGTGCCTTGCACAGCTCGGCCAGCTCCTGCACGAACGCCTGCTCGACCGGATACACGCCGCCTTCGGCCTGCACCATCTCCAGCATGACCGCCGCTGTTTGCGGGCCGATCGCGGCTTTGAGCGAGGGGATGTCATGCAGGGGCACGGTCTTGAAGCCTTCGGGGAGCGGCAGGTAGCCGTCCTTCACCTTTTGCTGGCCGGTGGCAGTCAGCGTGGCCAGCGTCCGGCCATGGAAAGACTGCTCGAATGTAATGATCTCGTAGCGGTTCGTCCCTTTGACCTTCTGATGGTAGCGCCGCGCCAGCTTGATCGCCGCTTCGTTCGCTTCGGCACCGCTGTTGCAGAAGAAGACGACGTCCGCACAGCTGATCTCCGTTAGCTTCCGCGCTGCGGCTTCCTGCTGCGGGATGTGGAACAGGTTGCTCACATGCCATAGCTCATCCATTTGCGCCTTCACCTTGGCCGCTACCTTCTCCGGGGCATGCCCCAGGTTGGCGACCGCAAGGCCGCTCATGAAATCAAGGTAGCGGTTCCCCTTGTCGTCCCACAGCCAGCTGCCTTTTCCTTTGACCAAATGAATCGGGTACCGAGCATAACTTGGAAACAACGCGCTGGGGTTGCTCCCTTCCGCGGCGGCTGCCGAAACCGTTGCGGCTTCTTTCAGATCGCTTTGCGCCATCGTATCTTCCACTCCCATCTTCTTCATGATTAATGATTAATATAACATATCTGTACCCACCGATTGCTACGCCATGCGTACAATTCGAGTCCCGATGCGTTCGCCGGACAGCACTTTGCCGAGCACGCCAGGTTCGCTACCGCCTACAATGACGGCTTCCTTCACACTGCCGCTGATGCAGGCCACTGCAGCGCGCACCTTCGGGATCATACCGCCGTAAATTTCTCCGGTGGAGATCATATCTTCGATTTGCTGTACGGTGATCGAATCAAGTACCTTTCTTTCGGTACCTGTCATTTTCAAAATCCCAGGCACGTCCGTCACAACGATCATCCGTGAAACGCCAAGTGCGGAAGCGACAGCACCCGCGGCTGTATCCGCGTTGATGTTATAGCGCTGCGCGCCGTTGGCATCGATGCCGACGGGGGCAATGACCGGGATATAGCCGAGGTCAAGCACACCGCCGATCAATTCGTCATTGACGTCAGTTACGTCGCCAACGAGTCCTACCTCTTTGTGGTTCGCGACTGGCCTTGCTTGCAGCAGACCTCCGTCCACGCCGGACAAGCCGATCGCTTTCCCGCCGTTCTGGGCAATGCGGCGCACGATCATTTTGTTAATGCTGCCCGCCAGAACCATTTCCACGACATCCAACACTTCTTCCGTCGTATATCGCAGCCCGCCAACAAACTTGCTCTCGATCCCCAACTTGCCGAGGTTCTCCGAAATAGCGGGCCCGCCGCCGTGCACAATCACTGGCTTTACTCCGTCCTTCTGCAGTTGCACCAGGTCGGCAAAAAAAGAATTCGGCAGCTCCGCGAGCGTGCTGCCGCCACATTTCATCACAAACATTGCTTGGTTGTCTCCTTTCCGGAGTCGGAGTTTCTCTCATCTGATTAATGATTTATCCGATGAAGTCGTTAGGTTCGATAAGCCGCATTGATGCGGACATAGTCATAAGTCAGATCGCAGCCCCAGGCGGTTGCTTCGCCTGTGCCGTTATGCAGGTCGACGGAGATGGCCACGGTGTCGCCTTTTAGATAGGCGAGCGCTTCTTCCTCATCGAAACG
This sequence comes from Paenibacillus rhizolycopersici, assembly GCF_014947195.2. Classification (NCBI taxonomy): domain Bacteria; kingdom Bacillati; phylum Bacillota; class Bacilli; order Caryophanales; family Paenibacillaceae; genus Paenibacillus; species Paenibacillus rhizolycopersici. Next base: position 48,307 of record NZ_JADCNN020000016.1, read on the forward strand.
AATTGGGCGTGAACCTTCCAGGACGACGATGTCGCCCAGCTTGATGTCCACCGTATCCGGGTTGACCGGCTCGCCTGCACGGCCGACCGCAGCGATGATGCGACCCCAGTTGGCGTCGGCGCCAAACACCGCCGATTTCACCAGACTTGAGCCGACGATCGTCTTGGCGATCGCGCGAGCGGAGTTGTCGGTCACCGCACCGCGGACCGTCACTTCCACGAGGCGCGTTGCGCCTTCGCCGTCGCGGGCAATTGCCTTCGCCAGCGTCTCGCACACGTGGCGAAATGCGGCAGCGAACGCGTCCCAGTCGGCATGCCCGGTCGACAACTCCCGGTTGCCGGCCAGCCCGCTGGCCATCGCCAGCAGCATATCGTTTGTACTCGTGTCGCCGTCGACCGTGATCATGTTAAACGTCACGTCGGTCGTCTGCCCGAGCAGGCTTTGCAGCGCCTGCGGCTCAATGGCGGCGTCGGTCGTGACAAACGCCAGCATCGTAGCCATGTTCGGGTGAATCATCCCCGAACCTTTAGCGGCCCCGGCGATCGTCACCTCGCGGCCGTCCACGTCAAGCTTCACGCATACCTCTTTCTTCACGAGGTCCGTGGTCAGAATCGCTTGGCAGAACTGCTCGGCCCCCTCGCCGTTCGCCGCCAAAGCCGCCGGCAATCCAACTATGCCGGCGTGAACGCGATCCATCGGCAACAACTCGCCGATGACGCCGGTGGAAGCTACGGCGACTTCGTCTTCGCCGAGCCCAAACGCTTCCGCCGCCGCGGCGCGCATCGCGTACGCGTCGGCTTCGCCCTGCGCGCCCGTGCACGCGTTGGCGTTGCCGCTGTTCACGACGACGGCCCGCAGCCGCCGCCCTCCCGACGCGACGCTCTCACGCGTCACTTTCAAAGGCGCGGCCTGGAATACGTTCGTCGTATATACGGCCGCGGCCACCGCCGGCACCTCGCAGAGGATCGCGCCGAGATCGTTGCGCGTCGTCTTTTTCAGGCCGCAATGCAACCCGCCAGCCTGGAACCCTTTGGGCGAAGTGATACTCCCCTCCGGCGCTGTACGAAATAAACTAACCACTCCCATGACGAACTCCTTTCACAAGCCTGTATAAGATGAATAAACCTATGGATAAACTGGCGTTAGTTTCAAGCCGGTCGTTTCCTCCCAGCCCATCATCAGGTTCAAGTTCTGAATCGCCTGACCCGCAGCCCCCTTGACCAGATTGTCGATCACGGACACGATCGTCAGCCGTCCCGTGCGCTCATCCGCCGCAAAGCCAATGTCGCAATAGTTGGAGCCGAACACTTCTTTGGTCGCCGGCCATTTGCCTTTGTCTCGGATTCGGACGAACGAACGCCCTTCGTAATACTGACGATAAAGCTGAACCAAATCTTCCTCCGTATAAGCACCCTTGAGCTGGGCGTACATGGTGCACATAATCCCCCGCGTCATCGGCACCAAATGCGTCGTGAACGTCACCGTCACCGGCTCACCGGCGATATGGCCTAAGGTTTGCTCGATCTCGGGGATATGCTGATGTTTGTTCACTTTATACACTTTCATATTTTCATTGATTTCCGCGTAGTGGTTTGTCAGGTTCATGCCCCGGCCCGCACCGGACACGCCAGACTTGGCATCGATGATGATACTCGCCGGATCAATCCAGCCTGCGCTCAGCGCCGGGATCAGGCCGAGCAGCGTTGCGGTTGGATAGCAACCCGGGTTGGAGACCAGCTCCTTGCCCCTCACCTCGTCACCATAAATTTCGGCTAGGCCGTACACGGCCTGGGTAAGCCATTCATCCGCTGGGGCTTCGTGTTTATACCAAGCCTCGTATTCACGGCCGTCTTTGAGCCGAAAATCGCCGGACAAGTCAATCACCTTCAGCCCCGCCTCAAGCAGTTGGGGCACCAGCTTAGCGCTGACCCCGGACGGCGTTGCGGTAAACACTACATCGACCTTCGCCGCAAGCTCCTCCGGATTCAAGCCGTCCAACGGTTGAACGATAATCTCCGACAAATGCGGGAATCCGTCCGTCAATGGCTCTCCGGCGCTGGAGACGGATATGACCGACACGATCTCGGCATGCGGATGTCCCCATAAAAAACGAATCAGCTCCACGCCCCCATACCCCGTGGAACCGACGATGGCTACTTTTACTTTTTCCCCATTCACGACGTTTACCTCGCTTTCTCTCCCGATGGATAAGCCTATGAAATCAACAATATGCATTATTCCGAAGTAAATATGTATTATTATACGGCTGAACTTATATAAATACAACAACTCTCGCAAAAAAATTCCCCTCCCATGTCAGGCTTCCCATCGCCGGCTTTTATTGCAGGGCCCGAATCAAGTATAGTAAGAGGGAGTCCTTATAGACCGCAGATGAAGGAGGAGATGCAACATGACGACCGGTAAAACCATCGCATTCGTATACGCTCATCCCGATGATGAGACATTTGGCTGTTCTTATCTAATCCGGCAAATCGCCGATGAGGGGGGCACCGCCGTCCTGCTGACGGCGACTAGGGGAGACGCCGGTAAAACCGGGCATTTAGGAGAAATGACACGCGAACAGCTGGCTGCCCGAAGAGACAAGGAATTGGACAAAGCTGCAGCGATCCTGGGCATCTCTGTCGTTGAGCAGTTGGGGCTGCCCGACGGTAAGCTGAAGGAGGCAGACCCGGCTATGCTGCAGGAGAAGATCGCCGACTTTCTGCAACGGCATCAGGTCGAGGTGGTGGTCACGTTTCCAGAGGACGGCCTATCCGGACATCCGGATCATATCGTGATCCATCATGCCGTGAATGAGGTCGTGTTTGGCGGCCAAGCGCCTTCCGTACAGAAGCTGTACTATAACCAATTGGGATCGTATACTTCGGATCATTCCAGCGTATTACGTGTGGAAGCCGGCGATCGTTGGGAAGCCAAACGTCAAGCGCTGGCCGCTCATGAATCGCAAATCTGGAGCGTGGAGCGGGTGTTTGGCGTTTTGGGGCCGAAGGTGCCGCCCGGCCACCAGCTCGAGTCGTTTGAGTTGGTCTGGGAACGAGGCGTAAAGTATCCGCAAAAAAACGAGTCCTCGATCTACGACGGCTTGCTATAACAAAAAACCGTCCGAGCTTCTTCGGACGGTTTTTTCCATTTTTCGAGAGGTATATGGCTTACTGTACGGGAGCTTTGCACGATTATCCCGTTCGCTCAGATCTCAGTGCAACCGACAAACTCGGCTTGTTATATCTTCTCCTGCTCCATTTCCCTTAACGAAAGGGATAATGGTGCAAAGGAGCGATAAGAGACTCTCCCACCGTCTTGCCCGCCTCCAATTATCGCCAGGGGGACCAGGTGATGTCACTCGCCCTTCACTCTTTTGAACCCTTCACCTAACACCTCATGAGCATTTGTAATGATTACAAAAGCGGTCGGATCCAGTGTTTGCACCAGCGTCTTCAGCCGCGTCACTTCGCTTTGCCCTACGACGACCATCAACACGGTCCGCGCATCCCCGGTGTAACCGCCGCGACCATCTAGCTTGGTGAGCCCTCGGTCCAGGTGGGTCAACACCGCCTGCGAAATCTCCTCCGTCCGCTCCGCAATGATGTAAGCAACCTTCGTGTAATTGAAGCCCATCTCAATTGCGTCGATGATTTTGCCCGTGATGTACAGGCCGATCAAGGCGTACAGCGCTTTTTCCGGGGACAGCAGAAACCCCGCCAACGCGATCACGATCCCGTCCATCATCACGACGCAGACGGAGAGGCTGAGACCGCTGTATTTTTGGATAATTTGCGCCAAGGTGGACAACCCGCCGGTGGATCCCCGGCCCCGGAACACGATCCCCAACCCAAGCCCTACGCCGATGCCTCCATATAAGGAAGCCAGCAGCGGGTCTGTCGTTGGCACGGGCATATCTCTCGTCAAAAAGACGAAGAAAGGCAACACCACAGTGCCAAGCAAGGAACGGATGGAATAATCGCGTCCGAGAAGCAAGTAGCCCGCGATAAAGAGCGGGATGTTCAGCGCCCACTGGGTGTAGGCAGGCTCGATGCCTAACAGCGACTGAACGATGATCGAGATCCCCGATACCCCGCCCGAGGCAATGTTGCTGGGCACCAGAAACAGATTGAATGCCAAGGCCGTAATTAACGAACCTACGATAATCATCACCGTGTCCAGTGTGTGGCGAACCGGCCCGGTGACCGGAATATATTCTTGTAATCGGCGTTTACGAACTTTCGGCGGCATTCCTGCCCCTCCTTACATGTGGGATGCGTTGGGTGCTCCCGCCGATTAGCTCTCCGTCTTAATCTGGCTGCGCAGATAGCCGTCGATAAAAGCGTCCAGATCCCCGTCCATCACCGCGCCGACGTTACCCGTCTCCACGGAAGTCCGGTGATCCTTAACCATGCTGTACGGGTGGAAAACGTACGAGCGGATCTGGCTGCCCCAGGCGATATCCGATTGCTCGCCGCGGATTTCGTCCAGCTCGCGCTGTTGCTCCTCGATTTTGCGTTCGTACAGCTTGGAGCGGAGCATTGTCATCGCCCGTTCGCGGTTCTTGATCTGCGAGCGTTCGTTCTGGCACGTCACGACGATCCCCGTCGGAATGTGCGTAATCCGCACCGCCGAGTCGGTCGTGTTGATGTGCTGACCGCCCGCGCCGCTGGCGCGGTACGTGTCGATCTTCAAATCCTCCGTGCGAATGTCGATTTCCACGTCATCGCTAATCTCCGGCACAACGTCGCAGGAGACGAAGGACGTATGCCGGCGTCCGGAAGCGTCGAACGGCGAGATCCGCACCAGGCGGTGCACGCCCTTCTCCGCCTTCAGGTAGCCGTAGGCGTTGTATCCCTTGATCAACAGCGTAACGCTCTTGATCCCGGCTTCGTCGCCCGGCAGATAGTCCAGCGTTTCGACTTTGAAGCCACGTTTCTCCGCCCACCGGGTGTACATCCGCAGCAGCATTTGGCCCCAGTCCTGGGACTCGGTGCCGCCGGCGCCGGGATGTAGCTCGAGAATCGCGTTCATTTTGTCGTAGGGCTGGTTGAGCAGCAGCTGGAGTTCAAACTCCTCCAGCTTCTTCACAAGCGAGGTGACGGAGCTGCCGATCTCCGCAGCCAACGATTCGTCGCCTTCCTCGTCGGCGAGCTCGGCCATCATTTCCAGCTCGTCGTATTCGTTCTGCAACGCCGTGTACTGGTCCACGGAGGACTTCACCGCATTCATCTCGGCGATGAGACCTTGGGCTTTATCGTTGTCGTCCCAGAAGTCGGGCGCCGCCATTTTCTCCTCATAGTTGGCGATCATCTCTTGCTTCAGATCTAAGTCAAAGAGACCCCCTAAGGTTGGTTAATTTCTTCGCGATTTCGCGCATGTCCTGTTTCACGTTTGGATCGATCATACGTTGGATCCCCTTTCTTTCTTCGAATTCGCAGCCCAAACGGGCAAAAACGGGCGACCCGGGGATTCCCAGGCCACCCGCTAAATCTTGCTTCCTACATACCATACCTTACTTCGTGATCAAAAGATGACATGACTTTTATGCGTTTTGGCCGTGGCAGTGTTTGTACTTCTTCCCGCTGCCGCATGGACAAAGGTCGTTACGTCCGATGGTGTCGCCGCGTTTGACCGGACGTTTCTCAGCCGGTTCGCCGCTTGTGGAGATTTTGTCCTCGTCCACAACCGCTTGACGTTCCTGGTTGGATTCGACCTGTGCCTTCATGATGTAGGTCGCAACCTCTTCCTGGATGCTGGCGATCATCGCGTTGAACATCTCGTAACCTTCAAATTGATATTCCCGCAGCGGATCGGTACCGCCGTAAGCCCGAAGATGAATCCCTTGACGCAGTTGATCCATCGCATCGATATGGTCCATCCACTTGCTGTCTACGGAGCGAAGGGCGATAACTTTCTCGAATTCACGAACCATTTCCGGACCGATGGCTTCTTCACGGGTATCGTATTTAGCCAATACACGCTCAAAAATATACTCGACCATCTCGTTTGGTTCCTTGCCCCAAAGATCGTCTTTGGTTACGGCGCCTTCATCCAGCAGCTTGCTGTTCACGTAATCGGCAACCTCTTGCAGTTCCCAGTTCTCCGGCAGCTCGTCAGCGGTATGCGCTTCAACGACCCGCTCGATAACCGGCTTGATCATATCGAGAATGATCTGCTTGATGTTATCCGATTCTAGCAGCTCGCGGCGCTGCTTGTAGATGATCTCGCGCTGTTGGTTCATCACGTCGTCATACTGCAGGACGACTTTACGTACGTCGAAGTTATTGCCTTCAACGCGTTTTTGCGCGGATTCGATCGCGCGGGTGATCATCTTGCTCTCGATCGGTTGGTCCTCCTCGAAGCCAAGGCGGTCCATCATGTTCAGCACGTTATCCGCACCAAACCGCTTCATCAGCTCGTCGCCAAGCGACAGGTAGAACTGCGTGGAACCCGGGTCGCCCTGACGGCCGGCACGACCGCGCAGCTGGTTATCGATCCGGCGCGATTCGTGACGCTCGGTACCTATGATATGCAGGCCACCTAAATCGGCCACGCCTTCCCCAAGCAAAATGTCGGTACCGCGGCCCGCCATATTGGTGGCGATGGTCACAGAGCCCGGTTCCCCGGCGCGGGAGATGATTTCGGCTTCTTCCGCGTGATATTTCGCGTTCAGCACTTTATGCTGAACGCCTTTGCGTTTCAGCATTTCCGATACGCGCTCGGAGTTCTCGATGGAGATCGTACCGACGAGCACCGGTTGATTTTTCTTATAGCGTTCTACGATTTCTTCTACGACCGCCTTGAACTTTCCGTCGACGCTCTTATAGACGACGTCCGGCATATCCTGGCGCTGGTTCGGCCGGTTCGTCGGCACCTGCAGCACTTCGAGGCCGTAGATTTTCTTGAATTCCTCTTCCTCCGTCTTCGCCGTACCGGTCATCCCGGCCAGCTTGCGGTACATCCGGAAGTAGTTCTGGAAGGTAATCGTCGCCAGCGTCATGCTCTCGTTCTGAACCTCGATGCCTTCTTTGGCTTCAATGGCCTGGTGCAAACCGTCGCTGTAACGGCGGCCTTGCATGATCCGGCCAGTGAATTCGTCGACGATCAACACTTCGTCTTCCGTCACAACGTAATCCACATCGCGGCGCATGATGACGTTCGCTTTGAGCGCCTGCACGACGTGGTGGTTCAGCGTAACGTGTTTATGGTCATACAGGTTATCAATGCCGAAGACGCGCTCCGCTTTGGCGACCCCTTTTTCGGTCAGCGAAACGGCCTTGACTTTAATGTCTACGGTGTAATCTTCTTCCGGCGTCAGAGTCTTCACGAATCGGTCCGCTGCATAATACAGCTCGGTCGATTTCTGAGCTTGGCCGGAAATAATGAGCGGCGTCCGCGCTTCATCGATGAGAATGGAGTCCACTTCGTCAATGATACAAAAATAGAGCGGCCGCTGTACCATCTGTTCTTTGTAAAGCACCATGTTATCACGCAGGTAGTCGAACCCGAATTCGTTGTTCGTTCCGTACGTGATGTCGCAAGCATAAGCTTCTTGCTTCTGCTCATGCTCCATGCCGTTCAGGTTCACCCCAACCGTCATGCCGAGGAAGTTGTAAATCTGCCCCATCTGCTGGCTGTCGCGTTGTGCCAAATAGTCGTTGACGGTAACGACATGCACGCCTTTCCCCAGGAGCGCATTCAAATAAACCGGCAGGGTTCCGACCAGCGTTTTCCCTTCACCGGTTTTCATTTCAGCAATTCTACCTTCATGAAGCGCCATTCCCCCGACCAACTGCACGTCGAAGTGACGCATACCCAGCGTACGCTTGGAAGCTTCCCGTACCGTGGCAAAAGCTTCCGGCAGCAGATCATCCAGCGTTTCGCCTTTCTCGATCCGTTCCCGGAACTCGGCGGTTTTCGCCTGCAACTGCTCGTCCGAAAGTGCCTCAAATTGCGGCTCCAATGAATTAATATAATCTACCGTCTTCATAAGACGTTTGACATCACGCTCGTTCGTGTCGCCAAAAATCTTCTTTACTATTCCCAGCATGATTTACCCCTTTCACGCATAAACAGATGATTTGCCTAAATTGTAACAGTTTGTAAGGCATGCCGCAACACGCCCCATCACGTCTGCACTGCGGTAAAGCGCCTTTGTATACGAATAAAGAGCCCTATCCGCGGGCGGATAAGGCTCGTTTCCTTTGCGTTAGGATCACAGGAATTACCACCTGGTTCAACCCATCGTCATCAATGTACGATCCGTTGGGAGTTAATCCTGTTCAATCAAACCGTATTTGCCGTCATTCCGTTTGTAGACGACGTTGACTTCCTTGGTGTCGATGTTTGAGAAAACGAAGAAATTGTGTCCTACCATATTCATTTGCAGAATCGCTTCCTCGACGTCCATCGGCTTCAAGGTAAAGCGTTTCGTACGGACCACTTCCAGCTCTTCATCGCTTTCATCCAACGCCACGGAGCCTGCAGTCGCGCCTTCTACAAAAAGGCTGTTCTTGGCGCCTTTCTGGCGCAGCTTACGGTTGATTTTCGTTTTGTGCTTGCGGATCTGACGTTCAAGCTTGTCCACAACAGCATCCATGGATGCGTACATATCGTCGCTGCGGTCCTCCGCGCGAAGCACAACGCCGATCAGAGGAATCGTAACCTCGACCGCGTGCAAACCTCGTACCACACTTAATGTGACAGTACCGTCTGAGGTGGGGGGTGCATCAAAGTACTTGTCAAGCCGGCTGAGCTTCTTGTCTACGTAGTCACGCAAGGCCTCAGTCACTTCAATCTGCTGTCCTCGAATACTAAAATTCATAGGGCACTCCTCCTTTGCTTTGCACCTTCATTATACCATGGCGTAAAGGCAAAGTAAAAAGTGTTAAGGGGCCGTAAAGCACCCCCGGCATCACTTAAAAATGCTTGCAATTCAGCAAATGTCCCGTACTGTCAGGCTCGGCGGCGTTTGCCGGCTCCCCGCCAGCGATTCAACAAAATCGTGAACGAGGCGCCGCACGCTGCCCCGATCGTATCCAACACCACATCCTGCACCATCGCCGTCCGTCCCGGAGTAAAGCTCTGGTGCAGCTCGTCCGTGCAGGCGTAGAGAAACGCGATCAGAATTGCGTAGAAATAGCGCCGTCCGCCGTTGGCCCATGTATTCCTGCTCAGGGCGTACACGAGTAGAGCGGCCAGCAGAGCATAACTGCCAAAGTGCGCGGCTTTACGGATAAAGAACTCGATGAAGCTCGCCCCACCCACGCTATCCACGCTGATTTCATGCCCGCCGTAGCTAAACCGGATCCCGCCGAACCAGTCGGAGATCGATTGGTCGGAGGTGTTTTTTTCGATATCGGGGACTAGGGACTGCTCCTGATAGGACTGCGAAGAGAACGCGAACAGGATCGCCATCATCGCGATCGCCGGCAGCCAGCACAGCCAGGGTCGAAGGTTGTGCAAAGGGGGTCACCTCGTTTGTTTGTGATATGAATGCATAAGAAAACCCCGGGTTCCTCCGGGGTGTTTGCTAGCGAATCTTCAATTGTTAACCATCGTACCGTTCATATGTAGGTCGGCTGTGCCGGATGATTACAGTTTGATTACGTTAGCGGCTTGTGGACCACGAGCGCCTTCAACGATTTCGAACTCGACGGATTGGCCTTCTTCCAGCGTTTTGAAGCCTTCAGTTTGGATCGCGGAGAAGTGTACGAATACGTCGCCGCCTTCTTCAGTTTCGATGAAACCGTAGCCTTTTTCTGCGTTGAACCATTTTACTTTACCTTGCATGCACTAACATTCCCTTCGTTATCAAATAAGAGTGTGATCCTTGTAACCAAGCCTCACATGTCTGACTATACCACCCGAACTTATCCAGTGTCAATTACCAAGGAAAAGGTTTTACTGTAAGGAATTTGTAAAGATTTGTCGGAATATAGTCAGCTGTTGTCGTGGGATCGGAGTCACACCTTAACCTTATTAACCGGGAAGGGAGGGGCATGAAACATATCTAAAGTATAGAGTTCCTAACTGCTTCAATTATCTGATTGCTCATGTAGTCAATCATCTGGTCATTTAACCCCGGATAAACCCCAACCAAGAAGGTGTCCTCCATAATTTTGTTCGTATTGTCTAAAGAACTTGCTTGTCTGTAATCAACATTCTCAAAAGCCGGTTGCTTGATAAGATTACCTGCAAACAACATTCTGGTTTGAACTTTGTTTTTTTCCAAATGGGTAATCATTTTATTCCTTGATAAGCGGTTACCATCTTTAATAGTAAGGATAAAGCCAAACCAACTTGGCTCGGAGTTAGGTGTTTCATAAGGTAAAATAAGGAACTCCTCTAAAGGTTTGAGATTATTTTTCAAGCGATGAAAATTATGAATTCGCTTCTCGATGAACCGTGAGAGTTTTTTTAACTGTTCCAAACCAATAGCAGCTTGCATATCAGTTACCTTTAGGTTGTATCCTAAGTGCGAGTACGTATATTTATGGTCATAACCCTGTGGAAGTTGACCTAATTTCCAGTCAAATCGCTTTTTGCACGTATTGTCGCATCCTGAGGGACACCAACAGTCCCTTCCCCAATCCCTAAAGGATTCAATGGCCATCTTTAATAAGGGGTCATTCGTATAAACCGCTCCACCTTCCCCCATAGTTATGTGATGTGGAGGATAAAAACTGGACGTACCAACATGACCGTAGGTCCCTGTCAGTTTCCCATTATATCTTGCTCCTAAAGCGTCACAATTATCTTCTACGACCCAAAGATTGTATTTATCTGCAATCTCCATTACTTTGGCTAAGTTAAAAGGATTACCCATGGTGTGGGCTATCATGATTGCTTTCGTCTTTGGAGAAATAGCCTGTTCAATTTCTTCAATACAAATATTGTATGTTCCAAGGTCTACGTCGACAAAAACAGGAACAAGCCTATTTTGCACAATAGGCGCAACCGTAGTAGGAAATCCTGCTGCAACGGTTATTACCTCATCACCTGGCAATAATCTTCTCTCTCCCAATTTAGGCGATGTCAAGGCAGAAACTGCCAGTAAGTTTGCAGAGGAGCCCGAATTGGTTAAAAGTGCATACCTAACCCCAAGATATTGCGCAAATTCTGCTTCAAACTGTCTAGTAAATCTTCCAGATGTTAACCAAAAGTCAAGCGATGCATCCGTTAAAGCCACCATTTCCTTCTCATCATAAACTTTCCCTGCATAGCTTAAATTGGACACTCCTGCCTGAAAACTCGACTTCTGATGAAATAATCGATGGAATTCCTCCACTTTTTCGAATATCAATTTTCTTTTGATTTGTTCAAGAACCTGATGTTCTACTGCAGTAACCAAATTTGTGCTTTCATCCGTCAACTCTTCAATACTAAACTCTATCTTCGAATCATAATTGATTAAGATTTGCTTTTCTGTCTCGATTACACATGAGAAAGCAACAATATTTTTTTGATTTATTTCAGCTATTACAACCTGATTATTCTTAGTCTGTAGAACGTCTCCTATGTTAAACACGTACGCGCCCCTCTCCCTGTTACGATTTGAAATACTCTTTCAAACCATCTCGTAGACTTATTTCCGGCGACCAACCAGGTAATGTAGTTCCTCTATTCCAAGGAACCATAACTTCACGTTCCCGGTACTTCCTCTCCCCCCATAATATAGGCAACTTATCATTGATAGTTTCCTCAATTATAGCTACTAATTGCTTTACAGTTTGGTGTTCTTTAGCTGAGATGGCGTAAGCTTCCGAATCAGTTACACAGTCACTCAATAAGCGTTCGGCACCTATTAAAAATGCCTGCACAACGTCCTTAACATGGACCAAGTTAATGATTTGTTCCCCACCAGACATCCCTAACAGTTCCTGGCTTTCCACTGTTTTCTTTAACAGCGAAAGTAATTTGCTCCTAGGATCATTTGAACCATACGTGTCAAATAACTTAAGAGTAATCGACTTAATACCCTTAGCTTTGACGTAATAAGCCAATATATCTTCGAAAGCCTGTTTCGTCGCAGCATACAAACAAACAGGATTGTAATCTTCATTATTATAATGTTGCCAAGATGTTCCTGTATTTATCAAAAGATTCGAACCACTCTTATGCATGCCTTCCAATAAATGCAGTCCCAAAATAATATTGCTTTGCGCTAAAAAATCGATTTTTTCTGATGTATGCTCAGCAACGAAATACGATGCAAGATGGAATACCACGTCCGGTTGTACATTACATAATACCTTTATCATAGTCTGAACTGAGCCATCGTAGTAATGAATCTGAACCTGGTTTTTCTGGTCCTGAATCAACCCCAAATCGGATTGTTCCCGTAAGAGAATATTTATACACCAGCCGGTATCCAGTAACTTTTTCACTAAATTTGACCCAATATATCCAGTGGCTCCAGTGACAAGCGCTTTTCTCATCTTTATTAACCCTCAATTATGTCATATGAATTTACTTTCATACTCTTCAAAACGCTTGAATCCTCGGTCTCTATCCGATAAAATCGGATCCATGTCCGGCCAATCAATCCCACCGGAAGTCCAATGAATTCCATCATCTGATTCTGGGGAATACGTACTAGATACATTGTAGACCATCGTTGCATGTTCGCTCAGTACATAAAAGCCATGGGCAAGCCCCTTTGGGATGTATAATATATTTCCATTATTTGAGCTGAGATTAACTTTGATGTGTCTTCCATAAGTTGGAGAGCTTCTCCTCATATCCAGGACCACATCTAGAACCTCCCCCTCCGTGCAATATACGAGCTTCACATGATCGTGAGGGGGATTTTGAAAATGCAAGCCTCTCAAAACTCTTTTTCTGGACCTAGAATAGTATTGTTCCTGAAACCGGGTCTCCATACCTTTTTCTCGAAAACTATCAAAATGAAAGGTTTTAATAAAAGCCCCTCTAGTATCATGTATAATTCGAGGTAGTAACTCATAGCAGCCAGGAATTAGAGAAGGGATAACGTCCATTTGAAGCCTCTCCCATCAAGCATTATTTTTCCATCGTATACTGAGCGATTTGGTTCGAGCATAAATTTTCCACATTTTCTGAATTTCTGTATGCTTTGTACCAATCAACCGTTGCCATTAAAGCTTCATCAAGAGAGAATCGTGGACTCCAACCAAGTTGTGATTTCGCTTTTGAACAATCAAGCTTAAGGAAACGAGATTCATGGACTTGCAGATTATTGTCCTGGATAGAGTATGAAGCTTCTCCCCCCCACAGTGTACAAATCCTTTGCACGACGGATTCTACAGACAACGTATCTACATCATTCGGCCCAAAATTCCACGAAGTTGCAAAATCTCCTCCTGATTCATACATATTCTGGGCGATCAGCATATATCCATTCAATGGTTCCAAGACATGCTGCCATGGTCTTATAGATAGCGGGTTTCTCACTCTTATCGGCTCATGATTCAATAATGACTTTATACTATCCGGAATTAGCCGATCTACAGCCCAATCTCCTCCACCTATAACATTTCCTGCTCTTGCAGAGGCCAGCAAAACGCCGTGACTTTCCAAAGAGTGAGGATTAAAAAAACTGTGTCGATAAGAAGCTGTTACCAACTCCGAACATGCTTTGCTATTGGAATAAGGATCATATCCACCTAAAGCGTCGATCTCCCGATAACCCCAATCCCATTCTCTATTCTCGTAACATTTATCTGTCGTAACGTTAATGATTGCTCTTTTCTTATATTGCCCTCGGGTCGAGAGGTAACGAACACTTTCCAATAAGTTAACCGTTCCCATCACATTTACTGCATATGTTCCTGTAGGATCTGTATAGGATTCTCTGACTAAAGGTTGTGCGGCCATGTGAAACACAACATCTGGATTCACCTGGGTAACCGCATTGGTTAACATTGAGAGATCCCTAACATCATGAATGTAGGTATTCATATGTCTGTTAAGCCCAAGAAGCTCATATAATGAGGGTTTTGTTGGAGGTTCTAGAGAAAAACCCGTTACCTCCGCTCCCATTTGCAATAACCACAATGAAAGCCAAGATCCTTTAAAACCGGTGTTGCCCGTTATGAAAACCTTTTTGCCCTTCCAAAACTCGTTATTTCCCATCACTTCCATACCCTCCATGGGGCAGATCCGCTTTTCCAGAGTTCCTCAAGCATGTTCTTATCCCTTACCGTGTCCATTGGCTGCCAAAAACCCGTATGCTTGTATGCCATTAACTCATTATCCAAAGCAAGTTGTTCAAGCGGCTCTTTTTCCAGAATAGTATAATCATCATCAATGTAGTTTATCGCTTTAGGCGACATAACAAAAAAACCCGCATTCACCCATCCGCCGTCACCCTTGGGCTTCTCTTCAAACTGCCGCACTCTGCCATCTTCTCCAAGATTCAACGAACCAAACCTTCCAGGGGGCTGAGTAGTTGTTACAGTAGCAAGCCTACCACTTCGCTTATGAAATTGTAGCAATTCAAGCAAATTGACGTCAGACAAACCATCCCCATAAGTCAGCATAAAGGCCTCATCCTCTTCAACAAAGGGTAAGATTCGCTTAACTCTCCCACCCGTCATCGAATCAATACCCGTATTAACTAGGGTCACACGCCAGGGTTCGGCGCTATTCGAGTGGATTATTCGCTGGTTACTATTACGAAAATCAAAAGTAACATCCGATTCATGTAGGTAATACTGAGCAAAATACTCTTTAATCACGTATCCTTTGTACCCTAAACAAATAATAAAGTCATTAAAGCCGTAGTACGAGTAAAATTTCATAATATGCCATAAAATCGGTTTCCCCCCGATTTCAACCATGGGCTTTGGCCTTAAATGAGATTCCTCGCTTATTCTTGTACCGTACCCGCCTGCCAGTATCACAACTTTCATTTTGTCTCCCACCTTAGGCTTATCCAGCATTACTGACTAAATTGATCAACTGTGCAACGTATTCTTCACTAGACTCGATCATTTCCAAAAAGCGCAAGCTCAAATCCTTTTCACCATACTGATAAAGTACATATCCTAAATTATAGAGTGTATCATTATCCATGCTATTTTGTTCGTAAGCCTTAGTTAAATAATTCATAACTCTATCATGCTGTTCGTTTTGATAGAAGCCGATTGCAATCGCATTAAGTAGTTCGATTGGGTCACCTTGATATAATGCAAGTAAATTAATTATCGTGTTATCCTCAATGTTTTGCAGCAAACCAACAACTTGTGCTGGTTCTGTTCCTTGCTTAAGTAACGTAAAGGCCTTAAGGGACGTCATTAAACCATCACTAGTTTTAAGTCTCGCAGGTTCGGTAGCCCCCGCTAGATTATTAATCTTCAGCACACTAGGGTATAAGTATTGTTTCACGCAAAGGTCATCATAAATAATTTTATCGGCGCTCCCCTTGATTAGTCGGGATGATAGTAGACTGTTTGAGAGTTCCAATGGTAGCTGCATTTCCGTGCTCGGAGACCGTAGCTCGCCACCATAAACAGACATGTAATCTACAAGGTTTGAAATGGTGAATAATTGCATTAATATCTTCACTTCATCCCTAGGGTGTAACAGTAGATTTTTATAAATCTCCCCACCACCAACAGGGCGGGTATGCTTCACAGGGGTTTCATCAATAATAGCAATTTTCTTGTGGGGGTACCCCAAAATTTGAGGCCATATGAAATCCAACCCCCAACCTACCTGTCCAAGATTAAATGAGTGATAACATTGAAATAATGCATCCCTTGAAAATATAGGTGCCATAACTTCACAGTAAAACGAATATCTTAAGGTAGTTTCAGAATTTTGTAATGTTATATGATGTGAGTAAAAAGAATCATTAGTCAGTGCTGGTTGGGCTAACGCCAAGTTATGAGCATGAAATATATCGAACATTTTATTAATATTTTCTGTATCCGTTAATAAATCATCGTCTGGAAACCATACCGCATCGTATTGCTCAAATTTGTCTTGGTTCTTTAATATCGTGTTGTAAATAGCAGAGAACTTTCGTCCATTGTTATTGGTAATGTATAAATCACTATGGTCAGCATACTTTTGCTCCTCATCACCATAATAATCAATTAACAAATCGAAATTGCGAGTTTCTGATTCAATCCATTTTGGATGTAAGGAAGCATTTCCAGCCCTACAAACTATAAGATTTCTCCTTTTTGTACTCATACTTTACCCCCAACACCATATATTTTGGAAACGAAAGCCACCGAAATCTCATCTCGACACACCTCGTAATAATAAATAGAAAAACGGCAATGTCTAGTGAGGTTCCGCTTCGATGAATTAATTCTCTAACTAGACGACTGCCGTTCCATAAGTGTCTTATATATATTATCGAAAAAATTAAGACCCAGTATAATACTTGTTATAAACTCTTCTAACTCCATCTATAACATCCGAGACATCCGAAGCTGTCATTCTAGGAAACAACGGTATTGTCATCGCCGTTTGATAATAAACCTCTGCATTTCGACATAATCCGGCGCGATACCCCAACTTCTGATAATAGGGTTGCATGTACACCGGAATATAATGGACATGAACGCCGATATTCAACGATCTCAGTTCGTTAAATATTGTCTCTCTGTCAGCACTAAAATACTGTGGGTCCCATCGAAGCACGTATAAATGCCACGAAGATTCCGCTGATGGATGTTGTTTAGGCACGATCAAACCTTTCATTCCACCAAAAGCTTCGGTATAAGCAGCTGCTATCTCACGCCTTCTGGCAACGAAGCTATCCAGTTTATCCATCTGACTTACACCGAGGGCCGCTTGAATATCCGTCATCCGATAATTGTATCCAAGCTCCTGCATTTCGTAATACCATGGACCGTCATTGCTTATTAGCTCCTCCGGGTTCTTGGTCATTCCATGATTACGGAATAGTACAAGCTTGCGGTAATAATCTTCGTCGTCGGTTACGATGATCCCGCCTTCTCCGGTTGTGATGTGCTTCACCGGATGAAAGCTAAACATGGTCATATCCGCCCAACCACCGATTTTTCTACCGGAGAAGCTCGCGCCAAGCGAATGGGCTGCATCCTGGATAAGCACAATACCTCGATCTCTTGAAAGCATTGAAATGCGGTCGATCTCCACAGGCTGCCCCGTAAAATCAACCGCAATAATCGCTTTGGTTCGATCCGTTAACTTCAACTTGATTTCTTCGGGATCGATATTATAGGAGTCCATATCGATATCTGCAAAAACCGGTGTTCCCCCTTGATATAGAACGCAATTACTGCTGGCCAGGAAGGTAATAGGCGTTGTAATGACCTCATCTCCAGCACTGATACCTGCAGCAAAACAGGCTCCATGTAGGGCCGCCGTCCCATTTGTGAAAGCAACCGCATATTTCGCCCCAACGTAATGGGCCACCTTCGTTTCGAACCATTCGATGGCAGGTCCTTGTGTGATAAAATCACCACGTAATATACCAACGACCGCTTCGATATCTTGATCATCGATCCATTGCTGTCCATATGGCAGCATTGTTGATCGCATTGAATCTCGGGCTGTTTGGTTTCGATGTTTTTCCATATGAGATGCCCCCTTTCAATCCACCATTACATTACGTCTGGCTTTAATCTAAACCACCATTACGAATCCATTCTGTTGTGCGGGCGACCCCTTCCTCCAAACTCATTTGCGGTTCCCAATTCAATAGGCGTTTCGCTTTGACGGAATTGCAGAGTAACTTTTGAATCTCGCTTTGGGGGTGAATATGCTCGACATGTTTGATTCTCTTCTTATCCCCTGCGATCATTAATGCCAGATCATTGATCGTGATATCACACCCTAAGCCAGCATTAACAATCTCCCCGTTTACTGCTTCCGAGAAGCCAGCAGCAACAACAAAACGAGCGCAATCTTCAACATATAGAAGATCTCGCGTTTGAGTTCCTTCTCCGTAGATGTTTAAATCCTTGCCTTCAAGCTGATTCTTAATAAAGATAGCTACAACTCCGCCCTCTCCACCTGTTTTCTGATAAGGCCCATAAGTATTAAAAGGACGAATGACTGTGGTAGGCAAGCCATATGCATAGTAATAAGAAAGCACCATGTTTTCTGCGGCTATCTTTGCACCTGCATAGGGAGAGGCAGGCTTAGTTGGATGGTTCTCGGTTATCCCTTCCTCATCCGTGCAGCGGTCATAAACCATGCAGGTACTCATGAATACAACCCTGGTATTATGCTTGCGGCATTGCTCTAAAACATAAAAAGTTCCTACCGTATCATTATTAAATGTAGTACGCGGGTCATCTATTGAATCTTGAACATTAATAGAAGCACCGAGATGGTAACAAATGTCGAAGTTATTCGTTTCAAAAAGACTTGTTAATAAAGCTTCGTCCAGAATCGTACCTCTAATAAATTGTTTCAATCCTGGATGTTGCAGAAACTCTCCAATATTAGCTTCTCGTCCGTTTGATAGGTCGTCTAGAATCCAAAGTTGATGCCCCTCATCTAACAATCTTTTGGCAACCCAACGACCGATGAAGCCGGCCCCGCCGGTGAGTAGGATGTTCATTGTTATAATTCTTCCTCTCCTACAACATTAGAATCATACATCTATAACAAATCCCAAGTCACTGGAGTTCCTCTTGTTATATCCTTTCGAATCCGCTTGCCAAGCAGTTCATCTAGATATTTTGTTGGGAGACCCAGACCTGGGCGAATCGCCTTGATATTCTCCTTACTTAATATTTCCCCAGCCTTCATATCTTTAGAAATATAAAGTGAACGTCGATGTTTCACTGATTCTTTCTCCCGATCAGTTGCACCATAAGTAATTGCTCCTAAAGCCTGCCATGCTCGCTCCGATTCCACCACTAGTGCGGCAAGCTCATCCGGCTCCATGGAAAATGCAGAATCCACACCACCATCAGCACGACATAGAGTAAAATGCTTCTCAATAACTGTAGCTCCTAGGGCTACACTAGCAACCGAGACACCAATCCCCATCGTATGATCAGATATACCAACCTGACAGTTAAACAACTGTTCCATATGTGGGATTGTCATTAAGTTCGTATTATGAGGATCCGCTGGATATGTGCTCGTGCATTTTAGTAGGACAATATTTATTGCCCCAGCTTCCCTTGCAGCACGCACCGTCTCATCGAGCTCAGAGATGGAAGCCATCCCCGTGGAGATTATTAGCGGTTTCCCCGTTCGTGCTACGCGTCGAATAAGTTGAATATCTGTATTTTCAAAAGACGCTATCTTATATGCGGGAACATCCAAGGATTCAAGGAATTCAACCGCGGTCTCGTCAAAAGGTGTACTAAAAGCAAGTATCCCCAACTCCTTGCATTTATCAAAGATTGGCTTATGCCACTCCCAAGGTGTGTAGGCCTCTTGATATAGTTTATAAAGAGAAGTCCCTTTCCATAGGTTGTTTGGATCTCCGATAAAGAAATCACCATCTTCAATATCTAGCGTCATCGTATCCGCGGTGTAAGTTTGTAGTTTCACAGCATCGGCTCCCGCTTTGGCTGCGGCTTCAACAATAGCTAGGGCACGATCCAACGAGTGATTATGATTACCTGACATTTCCGCGATAATGAATGGTTTTTGATCCTTCCCAAGCCACCGATCACCTATTTGAAACTTCATAAATCCCACCCTATCTATTGAAAGTCATTGAAATGTGTAGCAACGATAGCATTTTGAGGCAAAAGACATGGGACTTGCTCCAGTACTGGATATGCAAGCATACCCTCACTTGAATAGTAAGCAGTTCCTTGTAGGTTTAACGATGTTTTTGTTATCGGGCAACAGAGTGGATTAGCATCATTTTGTTCGACGATTTCCGGATTCTTCTCAATAATCATTAAGCCTGTTGGATTTAATGGATTAAGAGATCGCTCAAACAAGCGATGTTCTATAACGTTATATCCAAGCTCAATTGCTGTATTGTAAAGGTTAGTTATATACCCATGCGAAAGCATACGTTGTCTAGCTTTTTCGTCAGCGAATTCAAACGCCGGCTCCAGCAATACCACATACTTCTTGGCAATTCGATATAATTCAATTAAGGCTTCCCGCTCTCGTCCACCATTGGGTTCTACCGCATGAACCGTATAAACAAGATCTACCGAGTTGTCTTTGATTGGCATCTGAAACATATCAGCCGTAAAAAGCTTCACATGATGAACATCCCGACTCTTCAAAAATTGTTGCCCGTATTTAATTCTCGACCAGGACAAATCAAAAGCATAAACCGCTTGAGGACGTGATTCCATTCGAATCAGGAGATTACCCAACATAACTGCTTCTCCCACCCCCGCCTCTAGCATGGAATCTAGGCATCCCAAGCCACTTATCACTTCAGCTAGTTTATCAGCGAATTCATTCCTAGGTTTCGGATTCATGTTGTAGCTTTGGATATAGCAACCCGCTTGAAAGTCATAACTGATCAAAATATCAGAGGTGGAGTTAGCATCCGCTCCATCATTTTGTCTTAAATGCTGGATGATGTTTCCCTGCTGGTTATACAATTTTTTGACATCCTTCAGTTGCTTTAGCTTCTCCTCCATCAGTTCCTCCTGATTTACATTTCATAAACTAGTAAACACCAATCCAAAGACGGTTACCCATAGCTGGCAGCCTCAGGTACAGCTTATAGTTTAAGTATCGACACATTTATACCAATTCATTTGTCAAACATCCTCAAGATTTCCCTAATCCAGACATTAGGAATCCCCTGGGCTTCTGTTATATTGAGTCCCTGCTTGCTCATGGATACGAGCTGCTCACTCATTAGTGGAAGCTTCTCTATCAACTGCGAATATATACTCGAATCAACTTCCTCATGCCAACCCAAATGAATAATTGCACCCAGCTTAGCGGCCTCTATAGTTGTATCGTGCTGATTGTCTGCCACGACAGTACTTGAGGAGGGTAAGCCTACATAACAACGTTCCCACATAGCCGTACCGCCGGCACCAATCGCAAAATCGGCTTCTTGCATTAACCTTGCCAAGTAATCAATTTGGCAATGGTATTGCAGTTGTAATGCTTCACATCGCCGCTTAACTTCGTAACGATTCATATTGCTACTGCCCACAACAACATCAATATGCTTAAAGCGGGTGGCTACCTGCACTAATGCATCAATAACCTTGAGCGTCTCCCCTGTCGGGTCGCTCCCCCCCATAAATACGAGCAGGCGCTCTACTCGTCCCCTTCTTGCTAATGAACATGTTCTCGCCTCTATAAATTCATCGCGTATAATTAGATATTTCGGGCCAAGTAGCTTGCGGCAATGAACAGGTACCAAATCATCGTAACGACGTTCATAACCGGCTACGACATTCTGATCCAACAGAAGATCACAATCATGTTGACGATTCGCCAAATCGTCGATAACGACAATTTTGTTGAATATCGTACGCACAGATTGCTCCCATAGCTTATCCAATTGATAATGATCTACAATTAGCAGATGAGCAGGTATCGCTCGCTGCACAACAGTAAATCCTCTACCTTCTACAAGATCAATCAGATGTCCCGGCAACCGCTCCATCCAAAATTGAACCTCGTGTCCTAATTTTCTGAAGTTATCCGCAATTGTCAGACACCGCATCACATGCCCGCTACCAATCGTACTGGAAGCATCCGTTCGGATTAATATAGTTAATCTGCCAGTATTCATAAAACAGGCTTCTGCTCTACATGCGCGTTGATTTGAACTAGCTCGGGATGTTCCAACAAATATTGAAGGACTGCGGCACTGGAGATATGCGGATCTTTGAAGTGATTAGCTACCGCAGAGATTAGCGCGTAGTCCTCTTCCGTATCCAATGTAATCCTAAGTTGTGGATACAATCGGCTTACTGGGGGGTGATATACCGCTCTTTTGAATTGCCCTTTATATTCATAAGCATAATAAGTTACATGCTCTCTATGACGAGACTCTTGTCCATGTTGATCGATATATTTTAAAGCAGCGTACGAAATGGCCTCAACAGCAAGACCCCTTGGCAAATCCGCTCCAAGATCGACGATATCGACATCCTCTTTGTGAATCAGACGAATCATATCTTGTGCCATCTCCACATCGAGAAAAGGACAATCCGCTGTAACACGAATAACGTAATCGGGTTGATACGGTTTGGCCGCCTCTATATAACGTTCCAGTACATCCTCTTCCGATCCACGATAGCAAATGATCTGATGCTCATCACACCATTTCTCCACTACGTCATCCTGAGCTAACCTTGACGTTGCTACAATGACCTCATCAACTTCGGGGATGCTTTTAGAGCGGGCGGTTACATAGTACAAATTATCGTGTTCCCCAAGTGGCATCAGGATTTTCCCCGGCAATCGGGTGGAGCCCATTCTTGCCTGAATCACGACGATTATCTTCATTGGTGGCACACCTCGATTTTTCTCTTTCTTTTTCACCCATTATATAATCACTATTTCTCGTGTAAATGAACGTAAAAAGCTCTGCCCATCCCATGTCTCTTGAAAATCCAGCGCCTTACCAATCGGAACAATCCGATCGATGCCCCGATCGGAAATGTTTGCAGCCAGTTCCATTAACTCGACCTTATTATAACCAAAATACGATAGGGTCTGATCCTTGTCGTTCAGTATAGGCAATAGATGGGAGATCTCTTCCACGATCATTTCCATGAAAAAACCACCTCCGCAATGGCGTTCTCTTACATCTGCTTTTACATGATCCAACATAACTCGCACATAGGCTGGTCGGTTAACCATCTCCGTCACCTCCTGATCTGCAGCAAGCCATAAGCCTGTCGTCAGCTTCTGAACCTGTAGAGCAGGGAGTAACTCCGAAGCCTTATCCCTATGAACTTCTTCGAGCGTTCGCCAAAATCTATCCTGCGCCCGCTTCACCTCCTCATGATCCCCGTGCCATACAATTAGCCGCGGAGATGAGCAGGCCAGTTGATCGAACCAGTAGGCATCGTTGTAAAACTGCTGGACTAGCTGCACGAATGCCGTCTGTTCCAGTTCGTTACACGCTTCCGCCTTCATCAGCGAAAGGGAAAAGCGATCCGGAAACACCAGTTCACTCGCCACAGGCAATAGAGGAATGCGACGCACTGTATTAACCGTTGCATCCCCACCCCATATCACACGTACGTGACACATCCCACTAAGCTCCGCTGTTATAGCATCATTGTGTTCATAAGTCAAAATAACATTCCGTTCGGCAAGTTCCTGATAAGCTGGCTTGGCCAACTCGGAAACAATTTCTTGTAGCAAAATATGCTGCTGTGCTTGCTCCTTGTTAGACAAGCGAATAATGTTGCGATTACCTGCCAATAAAGACAGTATCCATGAATATATGAAAATCGTATCCACATTGGATGGGGCAATATGGAACACTGTCCCTCTTGCTTTCATGATGCGCCCCGTCGTATCCTGCTTCCATTGTTGTTGCATGGCTCCCATACTCGCTTTGCGCATCCAAAAGCCCAGGGCGATGATTTCCGGATACTGACGCATTCTAACGAACCGTTGCGACAAGGCTTGTGCAAATGTAAGCACAACGGGGTGAAATGGGGTCAGGGGGCTCTTGTCGGATAACTGCTTCAAAACCTCTTCCCCATGTTCATAAGGAAAGAAGAATTTCCTACTCATGCTTCCCGCCCCCTTGTCCAAATGCGTAAGTATCACTACAACCTCTCAGTTCAGCCTTAGGGATTCTACCCTCCACGCTGAAATATTTCCCTTTCCAGCCACAGGGGCAATCATCCTCCCCATGAATGACTCCCAGATCTTCTGTCAGCAAACTATGGCCTGGGTAACTCTTGGGCAATAAGCTCAGTACCTGAATGAGGCCTTGCTGTCCATTAGGCAGTACCTCAAAGGTAATCGGATCTCGTATGATAACGTCGGCAAAATTGGGGGTATGCAAGTGACCATGTTTGCACTCTACAAAAATAGAGCCTACTTGTTCAACCATACCGTAATAGTTATGAATTTGACGAATGCCCAGCACGCGCTGTAATTCGGATTTGAAGGTTGCAGCGTCCACAGCTTCATCCTGCAGCTTCTTCCAACCTCCGCCGTGAATGAGCAAGCTGTCGCCGAAATTAATACTAATTTCTTTCTGCTTCGCCTCCAGATACACATGTTTCCAGATCATATAGGTGAATCCGAATAACAAAATTTGGGTACCTTCATGTTGGCTAATGAACTGAGCAAGACCTTCCCAGTCTACGGACATATCATCGTTCAATGCATAAAAATGTTGCCTGCCGAAGTTGGCAAAGCCTAATATTCCTGCCCCACGAGCGCTGAACGAACGTCGGTCCTTTAGTACGGACTTCGTATCCAATATAATCATCGGAATACGCTGGGTTCCCAGGATGGGCTTCATAACTTCCACCAGAGCCTTGGATTGTTGCAAGGCTGTCTCTTTGTCTAGATAGATTTTCGATACCTGCTGGCCTGTCGTTCCACTAGAGGTTAGTACTTTCACAATACGTTCTTGAGGAACCGATATCAGATCCATCAATTTAAATAGTTGCACAGGCAGATAGGGGAGTGCCTGGAGCCGCGTACTTTGTTGCAGTGAACCCGATTTTTCAAGCATCGCTCGATATGCAGCGTTGTTGTCTATATGATGCAAGGTCAGTTCATTCAGCCCTTGTAGTAGCTGCTGCTGCTTCAACTGTACATGCAAATTATAAGGATAATCCATCATGATTCATCCTTTAGTGACTGATAGTTTATTTTCCCGTTAGCCAATCTTGGAATTTCATCTACGCTGATAACCTTATACGCTGTCGTATGCAGCTTATATAGTTGATCAATATGATGCTTAATATCGGTAACATGCTGGCTGGATTCCGTCACGACGAGCATTCGATCATCGTTTCCGGTACAGGCTACAGGTTGCTGAAGCAACACTTCGAGCTGCTTTTCGACCTCATCAAGATTGATCCGCAATCCAAACAACTTGATAAACCGCTTCATTCGACCAGTAATCGTAAAAAACCCTTCTTCATCCACCGTTGCGGTATCACCTGTATATAGTGTCCCACCATATTCATCACCTTTAGCCAAATCTTTCAGCGTCTCCGCATAGCCTAACATCACGTTATCACCGTAGTAGATTAACTCACCTGTGTTAGATGCGAGATCCAGCCGGCCGCCAGGTATAGGAATACCTATACATCCCGGTTTGTCTAGTACCCGATTGCTGGGGATATAAGAAATACGAGGGGCGGCTTCAGTCTGCCCATACATAACGAAGAATCGCTTCCCCAACTCCATGGCATACTCACCAAATAGGCGTACCAATCGTTCTTCGAGACGCCCGCCTGCCTGAGTCAAGGTTTGGAGATGAGGAAGGTTCATTTTAAAGAAGCCTACTCGCTCCAGCATCCGGTATGTAAATGGAACACCCGGAAGAGAAGTAGCATGGCCATCGCGAACAAACTCCCAGAACGATTTAGCTACAACGCTTTCCCTTGTTAATAGCACAGCAGCTCCTGCTTGAAAATGGCTGTTCAATATGGATAATCCGTACGAATAGGATAAGGGAAGATTCAAGATCCCCCGCTCATCAGAACCAATATTCAGATACTGTGCAATCGCCGCTGCATTTGACTGCAAATTCGTGTAAGACAGACGCACAAATTTCTGGCTACCCGTCGTACCTGATGTGCTAAGCAATACCGCAAGCTCAGGATGAATAAACGCTTCGCTATACTGCTCGCGCTCCAAAAAATGACCAAGCTCTTGGTATCCAGCAAAGAGATGCTGCTCATTCGAGCCAACAATCCACTTTGGCTGATAAGTCGCTACAATTTGCTCCAATAACTCGATATTAGCCGCAGCGTTCATCAACATTACCGCCTGCCCGGCTTGTAAAGCAGCCACATAAGCTGCTACGACCTCTATCACATGATCGCAAAGTAATAGAACGAGTTCTTTATGACTGGATTGAAACTCGTACTGGTTCGCCATAGCTTGCAACTCAGCATAGGTCAACTTGCGTTGTTCTGTAATGACAGCGTATCGTTCCCCAAGTGACTGTATATTGAAAAACATCGCTGACTCCTTTCAAACGATAAAAGAATGGGGTCTGGTATCTACACCACACCCTTGAATATTAAAACTGCACATCGTATTTAGCTAGTATTTCCTTGGCCTTCGCAAATGAACTCAACTCAAGCACATCATCCGTATCCAGCATAGTATCAAATACATCGTCGATCTCAGCTATCAAGGTCATATGAGCAATGGAATCCCACTCGGGAATTCCGTTATAAGTCAAGTTGTTCGTTACGAGCTCTGGATCTATTTGCAGAGCATCTGCAAAGATTTCACGCAGCTTTTGTTCATTATTCATCACTTATCCCACCTTACTATTCTATATATTATATCGGGCCTTACTTATCATCGTGTTAGAGAGTTATAGGAGGAATTCAGTAGTGAATCTATGGTATCGCTGACTCAGCTCTTTCCATGTCGACGCGAGCAATTCAAAGTAATGCACGTCATGATAACGTTCGTATTTATAAATATGCTCCTTGAAGATCGCGGTCGGTGTATAACCGTGATGAAGATGCATCTTCATGATGCCATCATTCCCCTCCATAACTTCTGCATACAGCTTATTCAAGCCGAGATCAAAAAAGGCGAAGTTATATAAGTAAGGTAGAATACGCCCTGCAATCATCGTGTAGTGCAAATCTCCAAGGTAGTAACCAGATGCTGCCTTTCGGTTTTTT
The DNA here is from genome assembly GCF_014947195.2 of Paenibacillus rhizolycopersici. Taxonomy (NCBI): domain Bacteria; kingdom Bacillati; phylum Bacillota; class Bacilli; order Caryophanales; family Paenibacillaceae; genus Paenibacillus; species Paenibacillus rhizolycopersici. The sequence goes on from NZ_JADCNN020000016.1 coordinate 75,057, forward strand.
CGATCTAGATCATTAAGTGAAACCAATCCTATTGCAGCCTTCTTATATTCAATCATCCAATAATATTGGGTGTCGTCCTGAGATATCGACTTATACCATTCCATTTGCTGATCCAAATTTCTCTCAATATCGGTAAACATGTATTTGGTGACATGCTCGCTGGTTCGCCACTGTAAGACCTGCTCCATATCACTCGCGGCCATTTTTCTAAAGGTTATCACGTCACATCACCACCGCTAATCCTTAGTCTTTAAATAACCATTCCGCCATCCACACCAATGACTTGCCCTGTTATATAGGAGGAGAGGTCAGAGGCCAGGAAAAGGATCGTATTGGCCACTTCTTCGGGTGTGCCGATTCGGTTCATCGTGATGCCGTTTAATCGTTGCGCATGTTTTTCCTCTGATAACATTGCAGTAAAGTCAGTGGCAATGTATCCTGGGGCTACTGCATTCACCCGAATATTATGTTTCCCCAACTCTTTGGCTGCCGAGTAGGTTGCACCGATCACGGCTGCCTTACTTGAAGCGTAGGCTACTTGCCCCGCATTACCCGTTCTGCCAATAATGGAGCTGATATTGATTATTGACCCTTGCTTTTGCAGAGTCATCAATCGAGAGGCATATTGCATGTGATAAATGACAGCCTCAATATTTATCGAGAACGTAGACTTTATTTGCTGCTCATTGACCATACCCAGCAAAGCGTCATCCAGCACCCCGGCATTATTGACTAGCACATCTAGTGTTCTAAGGTTCTTTTTAATCCATTGAAAAGCATGCTTGATTTCATGTGTATCACTCACATCGTAGGGTAACAGGTAAACCTCTGCGTCATACTCATGTTGCAACTCAACCTTTAAATGTTCAAGCGACTCCCTATTGCGCCCGTTTAGGACAAGTACTGCTCCATGCTTGGCAAATTGTATAGCTGTCTCTCGACCGATGCCCCGGGATGCTCCGGTAATGAAAGTTTTTTTACCCTGCAACATGTTAATCATCCTTTTACAAAAGGGTCCAGAACTCATTTCGAATATACTTGTGTTATGAATAGCGTAGCAAACTTGTTCTTAATTCACGCATAGTAAACTTATACTGGACAGATGCCTCACCTAGTTTATCCAAATTGTACGCTGCATCCAAGTAACCGGGATAATGCAGTAGCGCACGCTTCAATAATGTTTTTGCTTCCTCAGTATCTCCGTCCACCGCACATAATACAGCAAGATTGTTTAAAGCCGCACCATGAGCGTGCTGGTATTGAAGAATGCTCTGATACAACACCTTTGCGGCAGAATAATTCTGATTATGTAGTGCGATCAAAGCCTTTGTGAATAATACTGAGATATATTGAGGGGACTGGGGATCTGGCCGCAACTCGTCAGCTAAGATACTCGCTTCCTTCCACTCCTCGAAGCGAATTAGGAAACGTATATAATCCAATTGGTTGTCCTCCAGCAGGCGGTCCCGCTTAAATACTGCTTTCTTAAGCGTCTGTAAGCCAAACTTTGCTAATAGAACCTTTTCACCTTGTCTGGTCGACTCCATACTGCTCGTCGTGTTGGAAGGATGTCTACGAATATATGACAGAGGCTCGGGAACATGCCCGATGTTTTTTCCGCTTAGAAGGACTCTAAGCCAAAGATCAACATCTTCAACATATTTAATCGACGTATCGAATCCACTCATTTCTTCCAGTACAGCTTTCTTAATCAAGCTGCCAGACGGTGATATGATCGGATTTCGTAATAACATTTGGACAAAACCATCTTGTCCATGAAGACCATACCCCTTAAATGCTTCTGATATTGACTTACATGTTTCATCTATCTGTACGGCCTCACTATACACTGCACAATATCTGCCGGGATTCTCCTCGATATAACGAGCATACTTTTCGATTAGGGTAGGCGCGCACTCGTCATCCGCATCCAGAAAGAGAATCCAGTCTCCTTGCGCTTTCTGTAAGCCTGCATTTCTTGCAGCAGACGCTCCCTGGTTGGTCTGTCTCAACAGTACAATATGTCGATAGGTTTTTTGAAGATCACTAACCAGGCTCAGTGTATCATCAGTACTGCCATCGTCAATAATAATAATCTCATGAATGGTTTGAGATTGGTGTATCAAACAGAGAACTGAACGCTTTAAATATTTTCCAGCGTTATATGCAGGAATTATTGCGGATATCTTCATCGATAAAGCCCCTTAATATCTTGAATGCAGATCTACTACATTTCCACATCATATTCCAAATTGAGAAGCTAATCTCCATATAGATGTTAGTTCAAAAAAATCTTGATTCTCCACCAACCCTAACCCGGATAATTGTTGAGATATTTCCTTAACGTACATGCTTGTAATGAAAATCACTATGTTCTCAAGTTCCATGATCTCTCTTGGTGAGAGTACTTTCACTCCATTAAAGAACGTATTCCATTTATCCGGAGAATTATCGCAGAAATATGCTACGTCTACTCCATATTGTTTGAATTTTTCTAAATTTGTTGCTCCCGCTACACTTGCGCCAAATAGGACTATCTTTTTCTCCGTTTGTTGTCCTAGAAATACGAGTTCGGGATATTTAACATAAGAATAATTAATCTCGTCCAAGTAGTGGAAATATCTTTCTTGATAAGGATGAGAACAAAATACATACCACGGCTTATACCGTCCTATATAATGGATAATTGAAGGGGTGCTAACAGCTTGCTCCACTTCCCCTATCCCGAAATGTTTGGAATATTGATCTTCAAAGAAGCTAAAGTTGGTTGTACTGTTCCACTTTAAATGGAACCTTTTCCAATTTCCTCGCAGTACTCCATTTAAAATATCCTGATCTCCATAGACAAGCTTATCGGGATGTGTCAACGCATAAGTACGACACGTTAGCCAAAAATCTTCTTCTCTCCACTTTTTAAGGTTAATCAAAATAACACCTGCGTTGAAATAATAAGTGTCCCTTTCCAACTCAAGCAATTTAATCATTTCGTATGATAACTCATTAGTTGCAGCAAGGTGATAATCTTCTAAGTCTATTGCATAGAGTTTACTTATGTCATCCTCTACAATTACATCACAATCTAAATACAATACTTTATTTATATCTTTTGGTAATAGAATAGGGGCAAGTAAGCGATACAAAGTCTGAATAGTTAAATGCTCGGCTATGATATTTATCCCCGCAAGAATATCATCCTTCACAGTATAGTAATACAAATCGACTGAAGAATATTCACAAAACATCTCAGTAATATATTTTTTATCAACTTCCAAAAAATCGTTATTCAAAATGTGTATGCTTAATTGCTCAGTCGTATTTAAAATCACCGATGCAAGCATAGCACACATATGTTGTTTATAATCTCTATTTGCTGCACAAACCAAATGAATCATGGTATCTCTCCCTTTATAGGTTCTACTGAAAATACAATTTCAATGTAGGGTACAACTCTGTTTGGGTAGAGGCAGTATAGAGAGTAATCCCTTTTTCTTGAAGAAACAATTCATTGATCATATAGATGTATTTATCTGCTCTTAAGGCATATTCTTCGCTCATCACGCCGTGTTTCTCTCTTTTTTGCCATTCCTCCCTGTTAGGATATCTAGCATTACTGTCATATATATAGTCTTTCGAATCCTCGTAAAAATGAGTATCATTACAGAGGTCAACACCACACAAAATAATCTCTTTATATCCCATAGCCATAGCATGAAATATCACTGTAGTAATACTTGTGACTCCACCTAAGTGTATTCCTTCATCAGCAAGTAGTTCCTCTATGTTTAGCAATTTTATTAAAAGTAACATTTGTCTTTGTGATTGTTCTGTAAATGAATGTAATCGTATATCATATGTGAGTGGAACACTATCAAAATTATTAATTAAATAAGCATAGTAATTAGGATTAGATGAAGGAATATCTTTAATATACATTAAGGGATAACCAGACCTTGCTTTAACATTATGCATTAACATATCAAATTTATCTAAATCATTGTATACGAATTCGGTTGAATAATACGTAGGAACCAAACGATGAACGTTCCAAAAATTCACCCCCCAAGAATCACATCTATTTATGTGATCCCATTGTTGTTCAGTGAAAGAATTTGTGGATGAGCCGGTTCCAAATATAAATAGTGTATCATTCTTTTTGTATTTCCTAAGCTCTTCCCTGAGAACAAAATGATATTCCACTCCGAAATCATCCATTTCCTGAATGATTCTCTTTGAAGTATCCATCTCTCGTTTCATGATGGTTATTGCAGATGAATCAAAGAAATCCCGCGCTTCAATCAACCCGTATGCTTCTAATTGTTCCTTGATCTCTTTATAGTACATACTGGCAATTATTATAGGGTGATTTCTTATATTCTCATCATTAGGTATGAAGACCTCATAATTCATAAATGCATTTTTACGCTGATCATTATCCAAAAAATATGCAATTTCAATTTGTGGAAGATATTCAGAAAAGAACTGAGCAACTACTTCACCAAAAGTTGATGCGCCAAATATAACTATATTTTTCATAATGCCCCATCTCTATTTGTTCAAATGGATGTCTCGAATTTATCAATCTTCATTAACCCAATACTACAATCATCACCTACAGGGAAGAGAACAACATCTTTTATCATTGATTGGAACTCTCTCACAGCCTGTTTAATGCCTAAATAAGCACCTGAATAGTAATCATGTATTAAGATAACTCCACCTACACTTAATTTAGTCCATAATACCTTTAACCCTTCAATAGTAGGCCTGTATAAATCTAAATCCATACTAATAAAACAAAATGTATTTTCCAATCCAATAGTTGTTTCAGGGAAATATCCTTCCTTTATCACGATATTCTCAGGGTGCTTCATCTTCTGCATTACTAAACCAATCGAAGTGTTCTTTAGATGTCCTTCACTAGCATTTGAAAATTGGTACATCTGTTCGACTTCAATGTCTCTTTGATCGAATCCATTGAAAGAATCGAACAAATATAATCTTTTATCCGGAAAGCACTCATTGATATGGCTCGCGAAATCTCCTTGAAACACACCAACTTCAGCCACATCACCTAAAACCAGAGCCTCTCGTAACTCTACTGATAACTTCCTTAAAAAATCGATTCTTGCCCGGACTCTATATTCGACATACTTTGTAAGTATGCATTTTTCATCTATACCTAAGCTTAGAATTTGATTTTTAATACTAGTCATGCTCGAGAGACTGGCAATAATAACATAGTCATATTCAAGTGTAACAAGCTGTGGTGGAGAATATACTTTTGTGCCAAAAAGAATAGTATTCCATTTTTCGGAATTATTATCGATAAACCCAATAATTTGATATTCCTTATTAACTTCTTGAAAAATAGTTTGAATAGATGGACTAGCCCCCCAAATTAAGACCTTTTTCATTCCAACTACCACTCCTTAATAATTGTCTTACGCTCCATAGGATCTTTATTACGAATGTTGTTATCCTCATAATAAGAATCATTTCTTACATGGGTAGTTGAAATCTCTTCAAAGATGGCACCATTTTTGGAAGAGAATGAATGTACTTGTCCCCTAAGCACAGTTTGCATATCTCCAGGACTCAATTGCTTCCTTTGACCGTCAATTTCCACTTCCAAATCCCCATACAATAACTGAAAGCTCTCCTCTTTTATTTCATGGTAGTGGCGAGGGTGCTTTTGCCCAGGCAAAACAACAATGAGTTTTTTACAGTACTCACGATTTATAATATTAATAATAAGGGCACCAAATTGTCTAAAGTTACTAATACCATAGTGGTGTGAAAGTTCTAGCTCAAATTGATTACCAACGGCGATTCCAGCTTCAAACAGCATCCCTTTGGCATCATGTATAACACTTCTTGCACTCTTAATGTCCGAAATATATTTTCTCTCATAAATTGCTTCATTCACTTCATACTCCCTCGATACGACGATCCCCTCATAAAAATCCCCACTCGTGAGTTGCTCCTCTTGATAAGGCATTGCAAAAAACACATCATCTTTCGTAAGCGCTTCACCTTTAACTATTTTTCTCTTTGCATATACCCCTCTGGCTAACGAGTGCAGTGAATCAATTTCCTCTTGGCTAATGTATTTCGTATTTTCTTTCTTCAATTCACATATACTCCGAGCCTTAACAATAGAAGCAACCCACTGATCAGCTTGCTGAGGATTCATCGAGTAAGCATTTAAAGTAATCGTTTCAGTAGGAAGACCTACATGTCTTTCGAAGATTTTTGCTCCTTTGGCTACTGTTAGCATAGACACTGTATGATCATCAGGATCCTCGTGTCCTGAATAACCAATCTGTACGTTACGGTACCGACCCTTCATACGGTCTATAAAATCCAGTTGTAGCCGCTCTAATGGAGCAGGATACTCCGCCACACAGTGCAATAACGAAAACTCAGCATTTCTATGCGTGAAGAAATTATATATTTTATCGATATCAGAAATTGTTTTTCCGCCTGTAGAGATAATTAATGGCTTGCCTGTCTGTGATGCTGCTTCTAGCAATGGCCAATCCAGAGAACTACAACTTGCGATTTTAATAATATCTAAGCCTTGTTCCACACACCATTTCACGCCTTCTTCATCAAAAGGAGTGCTGATAGTTACCATACCTTCATCCTTCACTGCAGTTACAAGCTCACAAAACTGATCAAAAGAAAGACGAGTACTCATAAATCTCGGTATATGTTTAACATCTCCCCTTTCCTTATATTCTGGATGAATAAATGTGTCCAAGTCACGATATTGCAGTTTGACAGCAGCTTTAACATTATATTTGCGTGCAATCTTTCCCATTTCTTTAATAATATTAATTCCGTGGCTTACACTACCTTGGTGGCTATTCGCCATTTCGAATATAATCAAATTATCAAAGACACTCACAACAATTCCTCTCCTATCACCACAGAAAAATTTGATACAAGAAATTTATATCCAGCATCTTATCATCAATATAGTAATCCGCATGAGGTTTTCCGAATATAAGCTCATGGTATTGAACGCCCCATTGGGCCATCTGTGTTTTAGTTACTTCTTCCCAATCACGTTTAGTCACATACCCTCTAGCGGTAAACAAAACAATATCGTTGCCCATGTCATACAATTTATTGATCACTTTTATCAACTGCTGATTTGGTTCTGCCTTAGTGTAATCCAGATCCCCTCTAAACTGTGCGATTACTCCATCTATATCAAACACGAACCTTTGATTGCCAGCCAATATCTTAAGATATTGTTCAGCTCTCAAAAATTCTTGCTCCGTATCAATATCAAAGTTTTGTCGCATAACGTATCCTTTAATATTGCTACCTGTCATGGAGTTCAACTCCGTTATTACTTTTGTTCTAACCACATCTATACAAGCATTCTGGTAATAAAGAGTCGGCAATTTTTGCCTAGGCATGTTATAAGCCTCTGGAATATCAGCTAAGAGTGGAGTTAATTTATTATCTCCATCCATTCGCCACATCTTATAGGCAATTTCATTTGCTTGTGCTACACATCTAACAGAATCGGCTGTTTCATCTGTGAGTAAAATATCAACCATAGCATCAATATCTCTTACATCCCTTATAGGGTACGTAGGTCTTAATTGTACGACTACATCAGGAATATAACCCTCATGATCACTCAAGTAATTTAATGCATGTTGAAATACTTCTATATCAAGTGAATGATCCTCAGATATTTCTTTGGGCCTTAGAAAGGGAACATCTGCCCCATATTGCTTGGCAATATCTGCATATTCCTCACTATCCGTACTAACAATAGTTCTGTTTATGCGCTTCGAATCTAAAGCATGTTCTATTGAATATGCTAACATTGGCTTCCCATTAAGGGGGCGAATATTCTTATGTTTTACTGTTTTCGAGCCTGATCTAGCAGGGATAATAGCAAGTATCTCACTCATAAAATACTCCCATTCATACAGCAGTCTTTTATAAAATTTGGATAGCTACTTGTTGAGAATTACTAGTGTATCCGATATATCGAAAACTTATATTGTTTTCATTCACATATTCCATAAATGCTTTATATTCGCCATTACGCCATCCAGGGTAATTGAAAAATTCATCAAAAACAATTACTGTTTCCTTTGTAATTCTCTCTTTTAACACATCAATTATGTCCTTAGTGGATGAGTACAAATCACAGTCGATGTGGATAAATGAACAATTTCCACTGTGAAAACCAATAAATTGAGGAAGCGTCTGGTTAAACCAACCTTTGACCAATTCAACGTTGTTATTTACTACTGGAACTTCTTCTACCTTAAAATGTGCAGCTGAATATCCGTCTCTCCAGTACTCAGGTAAGCCCTCGAATGAGTCAAAGCCATAAACAGTCTTGTCGACTTTAGACGAAATAAAGTTTATTGTAGCACCTTTATATACACCAAACTCCATAAATAATCCGTTAGATTTACAGTGATTTAATGCGAATTCTAATAAATCGAACTTATTCTCAAAAGAGTTGGTTTTCACCAAATACTTCTCAACAAAGTCAACGGTTTGTTCAAGAGCTCTTCTCTGCAGTTCTCTTTTGATATCAAAAGAATGTAAGTTCAACAATCTTTTTGTATTTTCAGAGGCTAGATCTTCTAATTCCTTTATACCATCCCAAAAATGAATACCTTCCACCAACTGAAAAGAAATCAACTGTTCTTTGATTTCGCTATAGAAGGATGATGCTACAATAATTCTTAAATTCTTTTTATCCATCTTGGATAATATCTGCGGGGGCTTTATTAAATATCCGTAAAAGTCCGTTTCCCATTTGTCAGGGTTATTATCAATAACGAAATCAATTGCTAGAAATCGATGCCACTGAAGAATCCGTTTTCCACCATCTCCTGCTCCGAATACTAATAGCATATCGTTTCAACCTCATGGGTCTTCAACATATTTCGACCATCAAAGATAACTTCCGACTTCATCAGTTTACTCAGGCTCGACCAATCTGCCTGAATGAATTCTTCCCACTCTGTAACAAGCAATGTAGCATCTGCCTTTGTCACACACTCATCAATATTGCTAGCGTAGGTGAGATTAAACTGATCAAATAAAGGCGTATGCTTTACCACTGGATCATAGACCACAATCCTAGCTCCTTTTGCAACTAGGCTACTAATAATGTCTATGGATGGTGCTTCTCTCATATCATCCGTATTTGGTTTAAACGCAAGTCCCAATACAGCAATTTTTTTACCATTAACATCGCCTTCGAAATGCCGTAGGACCTTATCCACAAAAAGTTGTCGTTGCTCTTTATTCGCTTGAATTGCAGACTCCACAATACTCATCGAGATATCACTTTTTCTGCCTAAATTTACAAGCGCTTCGGTGTCCTTAGGAAAACAAGAACCTCCATAGCCCAAACCCGCATTAAGAAACTCTCGACCAATACGTCGATCCATCCCCATCCCATCAGATACAGCTCGAATATCCGCACCCAAAGCTTCACATAAATTAGAAATTTGGTTAATATAGCTAATCTTCACCGCTAAAAATGCATTAGATGCATATTTAATCATCTCTGCACTTCTTCGATCGGTACGCAATATAGGAATTCGAATAGGGTTAAATACAGATTCAACCAAATCGCCAGCCTTCTCATTGTCGGCTCCGATAACGATACGATCCCCATGCAGGGTATCCTGAACAGCATGTCCTTCACGCAAAAACTCGGGGTTAGATACCACCTGAATATCCAGACCCGGCTTAGCATATTGCCGAATTATTTGTTCCACCATATCATTCGCACCTACAGGAACCGTACTTTTAACAACGACTACAACATCTTGTACAACATGAAACGCAATGTCTTTAGCAGCCTGCTTGAGATAAGTAAGATTAGCAGCCCCATCCTCACCCTGTGGGGTGCCTACGGCGATAAAAATTACTTTCGAATCCTTGAATGCTTGTTCAGTTTTCGTAGTAAAATGTAGTCTCCCAAGTTCCATATTTCGTTGAAGCAGTTCTTCCAGCCCTGGCTCAAAAATCGGGGATACCCCCGCAATCAGTGTATTTATCTTATTCTCGTCCGTATCCAGACAAACTACAGTATGTCCAATCTCTGACAACACCGTCCCTGTTACTAACCCTACGTACCCCGTACCGATGACTGCCACATTCATATGCAAACCTTCCTTCAAGTAAACTGTTTGCTGCTTCTTAATTAGGATCTATCTTTAAAGTATTGAACCGTCTTTTGAATTCCTTCATCTAACCTTACTTTTGGAGACCAATTGAGCAACCTCTTTGCCTCATCTATCACAGGCTTTCTTTGCTTGGGGTCATCCTCCGGTAACGGCAGGAATTTCAATTCTGTAGTATTTTGGGTCCATTTCATTACTTTTTCTGCAAGCTCCAGCATGGTAAATTCATCGGGATTCCCCAAATTTATTGGTCCAGTTACTTCCTTCGGAGACTCCATCATTCTCAGAAAACCCTCAATCAGATCGTCTACATAACAAAATGATCTAGTTTGTTGACCATCGCCATACACAGTCAGCGGTTTATCCTGCAGTGACTGTACAATAAAATTGCTGACCACACGACCATCTCTAGCATCCATACGGGGTCCGTAGGTATTGAAGATACGAACTACTTTAATAGGAACATCATACATGCGAGCATAGTCAAAAAGTAATGTCTCCGCTCCACGTTTCCCTTCATCATAGCAACTACGAATTCCAATGGGATTTACATGCCCCCAGTACTCCTCAGGTTGAGGGTGAACGATGGGATCCCCATACACCTCTGAAGTTGATGCTTGCAGTATTCTAGCGCCATATTTTTTTGCAAGTTCAAGCAATTGAAGCACACCCAATATGCTAGTTTTGAATGTATGTATCGGGTTCGCTTGGTAATGGACAGGACTAGCTGGGCAGGCAAGATTATAAATGTCATCAAACATGCCCAGTTCAGGAAGCGGCTCAGTTATGTCATGTTGGATAAAAGTAATAGCATCGACCACATGCTCAATATTCTTGAGTGATCCTGTCAGCAAATTATCTACACATACAATTTCATGTCCCTGCTCAAGCAATCGATCTATTAGGTGCGAGCCTAAAAACCCAGCGCCCCCCGTTACTAATATTCTTTTCATAGAGACCCTCCAAATTTTGCTTCATGCCAGTTCCAAGCAGTTTCGATAATTTCATGTAAATCGTAGCTAGGCTCCCAGCCAATGATTTGTTTGGCCTTATCCGCACAACCAATTAATTTTTCAGGATCCCCAGGTCTCCTATTGGCCATAACATAATTGACCTTTAAGTTTGTGATGTTTTCGATTTCCTTAATTATCTGTAAATTAGAATAACCTTGCCCGTTGGAGAGATTTAACTTAAGGTTTTGTACGTCATGCTTTAAATAATTTAAAGCTTTAAAATGGGCATCCGCTAAATCCATGACATGAATATAATCCCTTATGCAGGTCCCATCAAAAGTATTAAAATCCGACCCAAATACATGTATAGACTCTCTTTTTCCTATAGCCACATCCATAATTAGTGGAATCAAGTGAGTTTCAGGCTCATGCCACTCCCCTATTGTGCCATCCGGTGCTGCACCAGCCGCATTAAAGTACCGTAATGCCGCAAATTTAAAGCCATATGCAACAGCATAATCTTCGATCATCTGTTCCATCATTAACTTTGTTCTGCCGTACGGATTGATAGGCTGTTGTGAGTGTTCCTCAGTAATGGGTAAGGATACAGGGTTTCCGTATGTTGCACAGGTGGATGAGAACACCAAATGCTTCACTCCGGTCTCTAACATAACATCCAACAAGTTTATTGTATTCGCCAAATTATTTCGATAATATTTTGAAGGATCCATTACCGATTCGCCAACATAAGCAAACGCAGCAAAATGGATAACAGAATCAATCATTGGATATTGAGAAAAAAGAGCACGTAAATCATCCAAGGAAGCTAAATCCCCTCGAACTACTTTCACTGCTGGGGGAAGAAGTTCCATATGCCCTGTACTAAAATTATCGAAAACAACAATGGACTCATCCCGCTCATGCAAGTACTTCACCATATGGGAACCTATATATCCAGCGCCACCTACAACTGCTATCATTCATACCCCTCCAATAAGCACCGGCTTATCTCTATCGCTACATACTATATCGGCAATTTACTTAATAGTATAGAGAAATAGTTTGTTGGAAATTAAAACAAAAAATCGTTTTCAGTTGGAGAAACCACCCACTCTTCTCACCGAATACGATACTTTGCCTAGCTTTATTTATTCAGTCTTTATATCGCTCATCAAAAGCCCGTGAACGAATGAGCAACTCTGACACTTCATCAAATTCCAACGGCTTCTGGTCTTCCGAGCTATACCTTCCATTCTTCAAGGGCCGGGAATTAGGATAAGTCCCTTGTTTAACAAATTCATTTGGTATAACAAACATTTCTTTCAATTCTCTTGCTCGTTTTCCTTCTTCATCTGTCATTAGCTCCTCATACATTTTTTCACCAGGTCGCAACCCTATTTCTATAATCTCTATTTCCTCAGGAGTTACTCCCATTATTCTTGACATTTCTAATACCACAGCTTTCGCTAGATCACCTAATCGGACTACTGGCATCTTCAAAACAAAAACTTCCCCACCCTGAGCATAATGCATTGCTCGAATCGTCAACTCTATTGCTTCATCTAGAGTCATCATAAAACGGCTCATCGACGATCGAGTTACTGTAATTTCACGATTACGTTCAATCTGCTTTTTGAATAGTGGGATAACGGATCCCCTTGAGCCCATAACATTTCCAAAACGAACAGCCGCAAATACGGTGATGGACGACCCCGCTTGATATTGAGCTGAAGAAATCAATCGTTCAGCCATTAACTTAGTTGCACCATACGTATTGGTAGGAGCAATGGCTTTATCTGTACTTAGAAAGATGACTTTCTTCACTCCGGCCGACAGTGCAGACTGTATTACATTTTGTGTACCAATAACATTGGTCTGCACCGCCTCAAACGGATTATATTCGCAAGCAGGAACATGTTTCATAGCCGCACAATGAAACACATAATCTATACCTTCCATAGCTCTGGCTAATCTTTGTTGATCCCTAACATCCCCAATTAAAAACCTAAGCCGGGAAGAAAATCCATGAAACTCCTGAGCCATTTCGAACTGCTTATACTCATCCCGGCTGAATATACGAATAACTTTGGGATTATCCGCGAGCAGTCTCTTGGCCAAATAGCTTCCTATCGTTCCCGTCCCACCTGTAATTAGTATTTTCTTATCTTTATATAAACCGTTCATGCTAACCACCTTACCAATTTAATTAGTCAATTGCTTCTTTTAATTCTTTCTATGGATATTCGGTATAAATCCTCTAATTTGGGCTGTATCCCAATAATCTCTCGCACTATTTTGCCTAAGTACATCACAAAATACTTCGATTTATCATGAATATTTTCTTCTGAAATAATTCGTGATAAATGGTTATCAAAGAATTGGAGTTCCTCAGGCAACAGGGGTTCGTATAGAGTTTTAAAAATTTCTCCATCTACAATGGACGACCAAATCTCCTCAACGACAACCATCGTATTTTCACATTTTCTTGGGTTTGTTCTGCTCAATTCTTCAAGTTTTCTTAATAATCTCAAGATTTTTCTTGTCTTCTCACTAATCCGTTCAATTTCGACAGCTATACGTTTTATCTTATTTACTATATCTTCAATCTGCGTCGGGTTATAGCGCCTGGGCTTATTTACCAGAGCCTTTTCGAACCGGTCGGGGTCGGGATCATTTGTGTTTTTTAAACGGTCGATTATCTCCTCAATAGGAACCCAATTTGTTCCCTCTATTTTTGCGCCTAGTTTTGAGGTATTAATAAAATTAACCTCAGGAAACCACGATAAGACCTCTTCCATCTTGTTAAGGAGAATCTTATAGGGAAGGGTCGTCCGATTCGAACTGCCACTCACGTTTTCAACCCAAATGTTTGCCTGACTTATTGCTCTCGATTGATGAACCTCATGCACATGAGCTACTCCATTGGAGTAATGTTTGTCTGACGGAAATGAAAAGTCTTGGCCTGCAAAAATGATATCGCTGCACCCCATGTACACCGCTGCTTGTACCGCCGTTCCAGAGACCGATGCAAGCGAACGAAGAATTGGCTCCTCCTTATCCGTTTCAAAAAAATATCGCGTCACAGGATCTGTGTCATCATACGCATGAAACATTACAGCGTTAACGCGATCTGTCGCCTTGTAATTAGCGGACGGTGTGTACAGTAGTGGGACTTTTTCTGAACCTGGGACCAAAAATATATTTTCAACAACAGGCCCCCCATCAATGACCACTACCAAATGAGGGGTTATTCCATGTTGCAATAATGCCTGTACGCTTGATCCAGCAGCTATGATCAGACAATAATCTTTAAGTTCTCTAATCCAATTTATATCCAGTTCCAACGAAGGACCGGATCCAACAATTAATGCAGGGGTATTTTGAAACATGCCTTTTAATTGAAATAACGATAGTGAAGATAAATTGGTAACAAAATGATTAAACCGATTAATCATCCATATATCCTTAAACCGAATCAATGTATTCTGATTAATTTTATACTCCGTTACGATTTCATCAAAGACTTGCTGGAACCCCTGAATTTCTCCCATTCTCGTCTTATAGTGGAATGGTAACCTCACAACTGAGCAAGTACCTTGAGCTAATTGACAAATAGGAAAAATAAGTTGACGCCTTTGCCCCATGGATATGCCCACTGCCATACTCTTTACGTTCGGATGATCCAATATATCTCTCAAATCCTCGTTGATCAACGCTGTGATAAATAGATCCATATCCGGCTCATACACATAAATCCATTTATTTGGATACATGTCTAGCAGCAAGCGTAGATGATATCCTAATCCAAGTCCATAGAGCAAAATATGGTCATGATTTGATAATGCATCACTAAGCGATTGGACCCAAAGAGCTAACTCAAGCTGTGCATCATTATTCTCAAACAAGAGCTGCGGGGATGAACTGGGAAGGGTGTATTCGACATTACCTAGCCCCGATTCCATTCTCGAGAAATGATAAACCTCAGGGTCATAGTTATGCTTTTGAAGTTCCATACAAATGTGGGGGTACTTTTTATTAATTTTCATTAGGTTCAATTCTAGGTAATTCATCTACAGATCTCCCGTTCTAAACAAATCATCATAGTATATATATCGGATGATGCATTTATTTAATGATATGCAATACTTGGATACAAAAAAAAGGATATCTCCCGCTTAGGGTGAATATCCTGTGTTTATTAGTTCTTCCAATCGATATAATAGCTATCAACGGAATATGCTTTTTGATAAGCATTTTGTTGAACTTTAATCTGCTGATTTCGTTCTAGCCAATCCTTAGCCTCAAGCTTAAGGCTTTGCATTCGGGATAGAATTTCGTTATCGTAGGATAAAATTTCAGCCAAGAATTGCTTCTGTTCTTCTCCCATAGGACCATTTTCATTAGCTTTACTAATGATAACATCACTTAAATATTGCCTGGATTCAACAAATGACTCTAATTTCTCAAAGGACATATTTTGCAACTGGCTTACAGTTGTCTTTGTCATCACATATAATTCTTGAAGCAGCTCATCCATAATCGATCAATCCACCTTAAGTTATACACTTGCTAAGCGGCTTGCCTCAGTCCATGTATCTTTTAATTCAATTAAATACTCATACACTTCCATAGCGTGCGTTTTGTCTTTATGAATATTAGCCTGAATTAGCTTGTGAAGCATGTATTCATAAATCTTCAGCAAATCATTGGCAATAGGGTAATCATAATTCAAAGAAGCGATAAGCTCGTTAATAATAGCTTGGGTCTTGATTAAATTATTATTTGCTTTCTCAATATCCCTATTATCAATACCTTCAATTCCAAGTTTCAAAAACCGAATGGCGCCTTCATATAACATAAGGAGTAATTTAGATGAGTTTGCTGTTTGAGTTTGAGTTTGCTTATATTTATCATATGGTGATGTTAACAACCTTCCTCACACTCCCTTTACTTTAAGAAACTCGATAAACTACCAGATTGCGCGTTGTATTTGTTCATGGCCGACTCCATAGCAGTAAATTGCTTGTAGTAACCAGTCTCCAAACGGGATAGTCTATCTTTCATATCAGCAATACGGTTGTCCAAATCCCGACTTTCCATGCCCAGTTGGCTAGATGCCAACAGGATGCTATTAATGTCGCTGCTTATTCGAGAAGTCCCCGCTCGTTCCGCAAGTCGGTTAAGGCCTTCATTCAGCAGGTTGGATAGGCGATTAAAAATCCCTGTATCTTCATTGTACTTAACTCCCTTTTTCTTATCCTCATCCGATACTGATGTTCCCACTCCGGAAAAGAAATTTATGACTTGCTCAGGATTGAGTTCAATCATTTGTTTCAGTTGATCCTCATTTTCAATAACGAGTTTCCCGCCTTCATTCCATTTTCCCGTTGAGATTCCCATGCTAAAAATGGAAATGTCCCCTTCTGGCGTAGTAACCTTGCTGGTCAGTGCAGTTCTCATCCCGCTAACTACACTACTCAGAATATCGTCACTTTTGAGCATCCCGCTCTGTGCCTTGTCCTGCCAGAGTTTAATATCATCTTCATTCATTTCTTTCTTTTGGTCTTCTGTTAGAGGAGCGTATGAGCGATATCTCTCCTCGCCTAATTTACCATTTATTGACCCTATCAATGAATTGTAGTCCTCGATGAAGGATTTAACCGCATTAACCAATTTATCTGTATCTGGCTTCGTCTCAACAGTAACGGTCCCGAGAGATTTTAACGTTATCTGCATCCCGTCGTAATTAATAATATTAGAATTAGTCGAGTCAATGGTAATCGCCTTATTGGTTAGCAGTTGAGTAGAGTCTACCCCATTAATCTTGAATTGGGCACCCGAGCCGGATCCATTAATTATATCAGTGCCTGCTACAGAACTCTCAAACAAATCACCGGTGACTTGAAGGCTGGAATCCGCTCCAACTTTCTTGGCAGCTATGGAAAGAGTACCTGTTGCACTGTCAAATGAAGCAGTGGCCACATTACCCGCTTTATTGTTTATCTTTTGAACTAAAGATTGCATTGTATCCACCGAAGGATCGAAGCTGACTTCAACTCCGTTTACATATATCTTATTGCCTGCAGTATCAGGTAGAATATCCTGTAATAGTGTGCTGCGACTTACTCCAGTAAACTCTGCTTGAACCTGAGCTGCAGTTGCAACCTTAGTTACTTCTACAGTTACAGGCAAACTTGTGGCACCGTTAGAAGCTTGAACGTTAACTGCCGAAGTATCCCCGGTTAAGGATGCCGTTTTCCCTTGAGTTGACAATGTGTTCTTAAGGTTAGAGAGCTTATCATACAAAAAGCTAACCATTTTTGTACTTTGTGAGCGATACGCTTCCCGTTTCCAGTCCAGCAGTTGTTTTTGTTGATTAAGCTTATCAAGAGGAGCACGTTTCGCCTGCATTAGCTCCTTGACCATACTGTCAATATCCATGCCAGATGCAAAACCACTTATTCTCATGATTGCCCTCCTTTTATTTATACTCGTTCATCAACTAGCAAACCTGCAATTTCCATCATTTTTGCAACAATATCCAGCGTTTTTTCAGGAGGAACTTCACGAATAACCTCTCCTGTATCCTTATCTAAGACTTTTACCATTATGGCATGCGTCTTTTCATGAATTGATACATCAAGTATCGTTGTAGGTCCTTGCATAGCCTTCAAAGCACGATCAATTGCTTGAATAAGTTGTTTCTCGCCAATTGATACTTTTTCACCATGATTAATTGCAATCCGTAATGCACTTTGATCTAATTGAGTCGTATTCGAAGAGGATACTCCTGCATTTGCTATGGTGTTATTCCCTTTGTTGTTGGATTGAGGAGTTATTGAAGATGTAGAAGAGCCTGATGCCCCAATATTCATCGCTATAACCTCCAAACGTAAACTTTATACTATTTAATATATCGGCCCAAACTTTCTTGGATATTATAGGCTTCAATCGGAAACACCAATTAATTTTTCAATAAAGTCAACCACGTCGGCATCAATTGCAAGGTCAAATTTCCGAGCGAACAACCCCTCACTACTATATAGTGCGTGAATATCAGACATTCTAAAAGTTGCTGCGTGATATATCATTTTTTGTTGATCTGTTTCCATCCTAAGGCATCTCATATTTTTCTCTGAAATTTTGACAGAAAAAGGGCTGTTCATGATTAAAGTTTGAAAGAATTGCTCGTCCGGAATAAAGGTGTATCGGTAATATTCTTGCATTTCGAAGGATAACTGCGCAGTTACTGTATAAAATGCGAAATCTCTTGAAATCATCTTCCACTGAGAGCCACCAAATTGTTTAATATTTGGAGAGAAATAATCTTCGAATGGTTTCCGTTGGCCCAACATTTTTATCTCCCCAGCGTCCTCTATATAATATTTATCTTGTAGTTGGGCTCTTTTTCTCATCTCTTCCTCATCACGTTGCTTTACTTGAATGAAGTTGGTGTCTCTACCATTCAAAAAAGCCTGGATATTCTCTTGAGGTATTAGTGGAAAATCTTGACCGCTTAAGTTGATATAGTAACTCCATTCATTATTCCATTGAAGTAAATAGTTAATCGCATCCAATTCAACTTGAACCAGCGACCACCCTCCCCACATTAAATAACGTGAGGGTAGCATTCGAATGTTTGGATTGGATTCAACCAGGTTTTGTCCGAGTTCCTTCAAATCTTCACTGCTACCTAAATCAATATGGATGAGATACAAATTGTCCTCATTGTAAATAGCATTCATCATACGCAATAGCATATCCGGCTTATGATGAGCCATGATAAAATATGCAATTTTCATTTCGTTCTCTCCATTTCTAATTTTTACAAAACAAAAGGGATTGCCCGTAAGCAATCCCTTTTGTTTGATAAAAAGATCAAAATTAACGAAGCAGCGACAGTACGCCTTGCGGTTGAGAGTTAGCTTGCGACAACATCGCTTGAGATGCTTGAAGAAGGATGTTGTTTTTCGTAAGAGCAACCATTTCTTTCGCCATGTCCGTATCGCGAATACGGGATTCGGCAGCTGTCAGGTTTTCTACGGTAGTACCAATGTTGTTGGAAGTGTATTCCAGACGGTTTTGTTTAGCACCCAACGTACCGCGAACCGTCGACAAAGTGGAGATTGCACCACTGATCGCTGCACGGTCGGCAGTTGTAGCGATCGAGAAGGTAAAGCTATCGATTGCAATGCTTTCACCTGTGTCGTTCGTAGTGATGCTAGCACCACCTGTAATGGATTTACCGTTGAATTTAGTGTTACCGACAATGTTTGTAATTTGGTTAGCCAATTCTTCTACTTCTTTGTCGATGTTACCTGTATCGGAAGTAGTGTAAGTACCATTTTCGCCTTGTACGCGCAGTTCTTTCATACGAACGAGCATTGCACTTACTTCGTTCAAAGCACCCTCAGCCGTTTGAACGAAAGAAATACCGTCTTGCGTGTTGCGTTGCGCTTGTTCCAAACCGCGGATTTGGCCGCGCATTTTTTCGGAAATTGCCAGACCTGCTGCATCATCAGCTGCACGGTTAATACGAAGACCGGAAGACAATTTCTCCATGCTCTTACCAGCTGCTACGTTGTTCAAGCCCATGTTGCGATGAGTGTTCAGCGCGTTGATATTGTGGTTGATAATCATTGAATGTTTCCTCCCTGAAATTAAATTAACCCACGTCCTTGTGGTGATAGGTCTGAAGGTCGGCCGCCCGTTTCAAACCTGTCTAACAGTATTATCGGAAGTATCTTGCGTTTACTTAATAGACCTACATTATTTTTTTTCTAAAAATTATTCTTAGCCCCATCATTCCATCCGGTTATTTTCCTGAGCAACTCTTGTTTTCCTGACGAAGCCTCTTTATTACTTTCTTGAATCGCCAAATAAATTTCCTTCCTATGGATGTTGACTTGTTTAGGTGCTTTAACACCGATTTTTACATTTTCACCATCTATCGCCAGCACCGTTATTTCAATGTCCTCTGCGATAATGATCGATTCACCCTTCTTTCTTGTAAGAACCAGCATTACACATTCCCGCCCTTCAGCTCGACTCCTTCTCTAAGTAAAGGATGTTTTGATTTATACGAAGTGGGGTAAAGCACAACCTGCTTCCCTGTTTTATTCTTTGCATTGAAAATGAGCGGAGCCATTAAATTTGCTGTAACCTCCTGCAAGGTATTACCCCAAGTCACAATCGATCTTACGATAACATCCGCAATATCCTGGATTCCCATTTCCTCCAGATCACTTTCGGACAATTCGAATTCATAATCCTCAAAGAACAAAAATGGATTTATGATGATAAAGGCTAGCTCTTCTTCTTCGGAGGACTGCAGAATGGAAAAGTAATCATCATGGGGAAAAACCACAAACTTCGTGTACTGCTCGAATCCAGGGATTCCTCCTCTAAACTCAAAAACTTCATTTATTTGGATCTGGATTTCGTTCATTTGTTCTCTAGGAATTTGCATGTCACTCTTTCCTCCTCAGTAATAAAAAGGCTACGAACGTCCTCTGTTCATAGCCTGACTTCATACTATATCTAGCAGTTGTTATTTAATAAAATCCACTAATGTAGGTGTGATAATTTTTGCCCCAGCAGATAGTGATGCCTGATAGATGTTGGAGCTTACATTCGATTGTATCATCAGCTCTGCAATATCAGCATCTTCTGTCTTGGATTGCAATTCCGTTAATTTAAGGTCCTCGTTACTAAGTCTGGCCTGCATTAATTCAACCCGATTTGTACGAGCTCCCGTTTCAGAATGCACAGATACCATTTTATTTAGTCGGGAATCGATATTGGTTATCTCGGCAGAAATGTCACCAAACTGGCTACTCTGCATGGCAATAAGCAGTTTATCAATGATGTTAAAAACATTATCTGCGCCGTCCTTCTCACCAAAAAAGTCATTTCCGGACGTATTGATTTGAAAAGTCACCCCTTGCCCGACCGTGTACTCTACAGGATCTGGATCGGTTTCAGCCGAGGCAAAAGAGGCCGGGTTGTTGGAATCATATGGCTTGAGGTTGTATGTCTGTCCATTAAAAATATATTTTCCGTTGATTTGCGTATTTCCCAAATCCCCTAATTGCTTTTTGAGCTCGACTAATTCGGAAGCGATACTATCTAAAGCACTTTGCGGATTGGTGCCATTACTTGCCTGTGTCGTAAGTTCTTTTAAGCGATTCAAAACGTCCTCCGTCTGAGACATAACGGTATCCGTCGTATCCAACCACCCCAAAGCCGTGTTAACATTTCGGCTGTACTGGTCATTGGCAGCCAACTCGGAACGATAGCGGAGCGCGTAGGTTACGCCGACGGGATCGTCGGAGGGTTGATTGATTTTACGACCGGTGGACAGCTGATTTTGCTGTTCGGACATTTTGTTTAGGTTGCGATTCAGGTTGCGAAGCACCTGGTTGCTCATCATATTGGATGTGACGCGTAAAGCCATTGATTCAACCTCCTTAGCTTGCGAAACATGTTAGGCTTGAATACTATCAAAAATCATTTATATCATTTAGCGTCCTACCACACCGGTGCCGTTAATCAGCTTGTTCAACACTTCGTCGAAGGTGGTCATGAAGCGTGCGGCTGCGGAGTAGGCGTGCTGGAACATCATCATGTTCGACATTTCCTCGTCAAGGGAGACGCCGCTGACCGATTGGCGTTTGGCGTTCACCTGGTCGGTTAGGATCAGCGCGTTGTCGGCTTGTCGTTTGGCTTCATTCGCTTGTACACCGACTTGTCCAACGATGGCCTTGAAGTAGTCGTCAATCGTGGACGTTGCCGTTTGGCCGCCGCCGAAGGTGAACTTCACGTCCTTGAGATCGGCCATGATCAGCGCCAGACCGTTGTTCCCTTTGACCACCGTTTCCGTGGTGCCGGAACCCGTGGTTCTCAGCGAGGTTGCAATCAAGCTGGGATCGTCCAAAATCGCCTGACTCATGGTGATATTGCCGGCCGTGATCGCCGTCCCTCCGTCTTTGGCGGCAAAGAAATCGCCACCAGGGACAGGAACTCCATCATTCGCGCTGTAGCCAAGCTTGTGCAGTGCGTTAATGCCTTTAATGGTCACGGTCAGGTCTGTAGCCAGTGTGCGGGTAGGTCCCGAGAAGGTTTGATTCCCGATGACCGTACCTTCCGGTAGGATCGCCCCCGCCGGGATCGTAACGGTAATATCCCCGTTGACCAACGTATTCGCAAATTGATCAAGCTGGCTCTGATAATCCCGTACATAGGTGTCGCGGGAATAGATCATCCCATAAATCTCGCCGTTGTTTAGTGTTCCCGCAGCATAGGCATTCTGCAAAAAGTCAGCCGTGATTGGCGTCGGGTTCTCACCCGCAACCAATACTTGTCCGCCCATGGTAATCTGATAGCCTTCCGGAAGCTCGGTCACCTCGACATTGACCAAGTTGGACAGTTGATCCGTCAGCAAATCCCGTTGGTCCCGAAGGTCGTTAGCTTTATCGCCCAAGCTTTCGATCCGGGTGATCTGCCGGTTCAAGTCAGCGATCGAAGAGAGGATCGAGTTCATATCAGACGCGTTCACTGCGACGTTGTTCGTCAAGTCGGAATTCAAATCGCTAAGCTGTTTGCTGGTATGGTTCAATGCATCCGTCAGAGCGAGGGTCGTTTCCTTGACGATTTTCCGGTTCGTGA
Source organism: Paenibacillus rhizolycopersici (assembly GCF_014947195.2). Lineage (NCBI taxonomy): Bacteria > Bacillati > Bacillota > Bacilli > Caryophanales > Paenibacillaceae > Paenibacillus > Paenibacillus rhizolycopersici. The sequence goes on from NZ_JADCNN020000016.1 coordinate 97,861, forward strand.
TGTTCTCAGGGTCCTTACTCAAGTCGGACCATGCTTTCCAGAAATTATTTACGAGTGCGCTGATTCCAGTATCGGAAGGCTCGTTAATAATCGTTTGCAGCTTATCGAGCGTGTCGTATTGGATATTCCAAGCGCCAAGCGATTTATTTTCATTGCGGAATTGCTCATCCAAGAACTGTTCCCGAATCCGTTCAACCGAAACGACTTCTACCCCGGTACCCAATTGCCCCGGATTTACAGAACGGTTGATTCCGTAAGCTTCCAAAGGACGGGCCGCGCTCATTTTCACCGTTTGTCGGGAATAACCGTCCGTGTTGGCGTTCGCGATATTATGGCCGGTTGTATTTAGAGCCATCGTCTGTGTAAACAAGCTTCGCTTCGCGGTTTCGAGCGAATGGAATGTCGATGTCATAAGTTCCTCCTTGTCGGCTTACTGCTAAGCCCGAGCATCAAAAAAGCCCGGCCCCTTGGAGCCTGTCGGTTTATCTGTCGGCGGTTTGTAGGTTGCCTCCTGCATCGGCGAAGCCCCTAACAAATCCATCGAATAATTGACGAATGCGAGCGATTGCTCAATCAACTTCTGATTCAAATCGTTAATGAATTTCAACTCATTCAGCGTCTTGGATAACGCTTCTTGAGTATGCAATAGAGCTTTCTTCTCCTCGGGATCAAACACAAGCCGTGCCAGCTCCGTAATAGTCAAGTTAAGCGCCGACTTAATCCCCTTTTCCTGCAAAAAAACTTGGCAGGCAGCAACCCGTTCTTCCTCCAAAGCGGCAATCCGCTTCATCACCCGGGACTCCTGATTCATGATTTGAATCAAGGACTCGATGTCGTCCTTCATGATGGCTTCCTTCTTGGCCTGTCCCGACGCTAACATGGTTTGATGGACATCAACCAGTTGATTCAACGCATCAATCAGTCGTTTTATAGCCATAGCCGCCTCCTATTACTCGTTCAGAAAAGACTTGAAGTACGGAGCAAGCTTGTCAGCGATTTTGCCGGCTTCCACGTGATAAGTACCCGAGGAGACTTGCGTCTTCAAATCCTCGATCCGCTGAGCCCGCTCAGGATTAAATCCAACCTCCTGCGCCTTCAGCAGTTCCTTGGCTTCCGCCGAAATGGATACTTCATCCTTACGGCGAGCTTTGCTGCCTGTATCTTTATGTTGAGATTCAACCTGGCGTTGATAGTTATTGATGGCTCCAACCCGTCCGGTTTCATTAATTTTCATGGGTTCCACCTTCCTTCCAAATAGAAAAAGCCGATAATCTTTACTAAGTTTATCGGCGGCTTTGAAATCATTTTTAATAGCGAAGCATTGGATGTTTGAGAATATTATGCCAAAGAATCACGGTTTTAGTCATTTGGGACTACGGAATTTGTCGACGGCGCTATAAGCACCGCTACCGGTTCTATCGTCGGGACCCGACTTCTTCCCGGATTCATCCTTAGCAGCGGCCGCAAGATCACGGGTTAACCGGTTACGGCAGGAATCGCACATATTCCCGTCCCGAATCAGCACGCCGCACACCTCGCAGGGGTACATCATATTCGGGTTGTTGGCAACCGAAATACGCCCCTCCTTGATGAACTTGGTGATTTGTCGGATGGAAACTCCCGTACCGTCGGAGACGTCTTGAATCGTAGCCAGCTTCTCCTCACGCAAAAACTTCAAGCACTTCTCGTACTCATCTTCGATTTCTTTTATGCAAGAAGGACAAATGTCTCTGAAATTGTTGGCAAACAATCTTCCGCAACGTGGACAATTCGCAAGATTCAACCCCATGCTCTTACGTCCTTTCTCTAAATCATCATTTGATGCTAGATTACCTTATTTGAGGGGGATTCGTCTATATCTTTGTCAACAGAATTGCAGAAATTTGTAAGAAATTAGGTTAAGACCGGGCCCAAGTCAAACAATAAATTTCGGCGCGTCGCCCGATTCGCTCGCAGATCTCATGCAGTATCCGGGAGCAGGCCTCCAGCGTACTCCCTGTCGTATATACGTCATCTACCAGCAACAGACGTACCGGTTCGGGTGAAGAATCGGGCAAAATTCGGGAAAAAGGATCCGGCTTCACAGCTTGAGGAAGCCAGGTTACCGACCAAGCGGAGGGGTTACTCTGATTCCGTTTCACGGCATCTACTGCTGCTAACAACTTGTCCGCTGCCTGGGCTGTAGGCTGGAACACATCATGCAGATCGTGCAGGCGTTCCCAGCGGGTTTTGAAGCTTTGCTTTTCGGTATGCCGGGAGCGTTCCAGCAGGTTCAACAGGGGAATTTGTCCTGCGGACGCAGCCCCATAGGCCAACCGGGCGGCTTGATTAAACCCCCGTTCCTGCATACGGTCGTTGCTGACCGGGACGGCGGTTACGGCATGGAAACGAAAGGGAGTTCCGTTGTTGCCATGCCCGTTGCCACTATAGCCGGCTTCATCTAGTTCTTTGATCATCCGCCGGTAAGCCATTCCTGTCATTCGTGCCAGGACAGCACCGTACGCCTCATTGCCGCGGTATTTGTATTGCGCAAGCCACTCGCGCATGGCCGGACTGTAGGCGACAGCGCTCCGATTCATCACAAAACTGCGGGGAGCTTGACCCGAACGGGTACAGTCCGGGCAGCCCACTTGTCGGCCGCAGATCCGGCAGCGAGGGCATTTGATCCACGGAATCGAGATATAGCAGGACAAGCAAATTTCCGGGTAGCCCCGCACGCGGTCGGAAATCGTCTTGCCACAGGCCAAACAGGGAATTGCGGGTGGCGCCAGCAATTGATGTAGCGGGGATAATAAGCGGGTCCAGGTAAAGCCTTTCCCCTCATAGAAGCTGTAAATACTCGAGGACAAGGAATTTGATAAGAAATCATCCGCAGAATGGACGCCATTCGCCGTTTGTCCCCTTTTTTTTGCTGAAACAGACCTCCCGCCCTGTAGCGCTCGATTCGGGATGTACCTATTCTCGGCAAACGCATCACCATCCACTTGACCCGGGAAAAACCTGCCGCCGGACCGTACATAGGGACTTTGCTGGGGAATCCGGGAAACCTTAGCCCGATCCCAATTACGGCCTCTCGTCCGTGGCCCGCGATTCGCAACACTCAGGGATGACTTCATCATATTATTGACCCTCCTTTACCTTTAAAAACCCGTTTTTATAAGCAGCGGCGTTCATCATCCGAATTTGCCGGATGGCGCCTCGCTGCGATTTGGTCCAAGCCGGGGCAGCAAATACGACTTTCCCATTCGGATCATCCTTGGAACGACCGGCCCTTCCGGCCATTTGCACCAAAGAAGCTTCATCGAACAGGTCGCTGTCCGCGTCTACTATGTATACATCGCTTTTGGGCACGGTCACGCCGCGCTCCAGAATCGTCGTACTAATCAACATTCGAATCCTTCCTTCTCGGAAAGCCAACACTTTCTCGTTCCGGTCCGGATCCGTGGAGGATGTTCCCTCAATACGGATACCGGGAAAATAGGAACGCAGGAGCTGGGAGAAACCCGGTATCTGGCGGATCCGTGTCACGAAGATAAAAATCTGTGCCCCGCGCTGTTCCGAATGCCGGAGAGGGCGCAACAGTGCGGGGGGTAGAGAATGACGCCGCAGGCAAAGCTCAATGTTTGCCGCTATGATCCGTTCCGGGACCGGCAGCGGACTGCCGTGATACCGCGCCGGAACTTTGGCGTGCGGCAGACGACCGGCTCGGATCTCCTTTTGCAAGCGTACGGGAGGCGTTGCAGAGAGGAAAATAAAACGGCCTTTCGGTTTGCAGGCGGCCTCTGCTGCGAAGCCAAGCATCGGATCATTATGGTACGGAAACGCATCCAACTCATCGATCACGACCAGATCAAACGCATGATAGAACCTCAACAACTGATGGGTTGTGGCTAGGATCAACCGGGCATCCTCCCAGCGCTGCGGGCTCCCGCCATACAGGACGGCCAGGGGCTCATCGGGAAAAGCCTTCGCCACCCGCGGCGCCAGCTCCAACACAACGTCGCGCCGTGGCGTGGCGACCAAGACCCGCCCCCCTCGGTCCAGTGCATAGCGCAACAGGGGAAAGATCATCTCGGTTTTGCCGGCGCCGGTGACGGCCCAGAGTAGGAAGCGAGGCGGGTGGGAAACCATAGGGTGCGAGCGTCGCAGAACTGGGACAATGGCGGGTCTATTGCGGGCCCCGCCAGGTAAAGGAGCTTCCTGCGCTTGCGCCAGGAAGCGCAGCGCCTGCCCCGCCGCGCTGCGCTGGGCGGGGCTCAGCCCCCACCGGTCCAGCAGGGACTCGGTGGGGGCCAGGCCCGCGGCCGTGCCGCCTCCCGCCCCCGGCGGCGGTACGGCCCCCGCGCTGCTGCCGCGCAGCAGCAGCGCGCAGGAGCGGCTGCGCCCGAGCGCGAGGCACGCCTCGCAGTAGGCGCAGCCGCGCGAGCCGCACGACCCGCAGGGCGTGCGGCGATGCACTTCGCTGCCGCAGCGCCGGCAGCGTGGGGCCCGGGCCCGGCGCCAGCGCGGGCCCGCATCACGGCGGCGGGCGGAGGCCACGCCCGCCGTGAGCTGCACGCGCCCCTGCAGGTGCGCGTGCTGGACGGCGGAACGCCAGCCCGGGGCGAAGCCCGGCAGGCGTTCCGCCAGCAGCTGCTGGAGCTCCGCTTCCAGCAGCGAGCGGCCCTCCAGCGCAGCCGCAAGGCGCTGCGCGGCTTCCGCTAGGGGCGTGGCTTCGCCCCACGCCCCCGCTCCTCCGCCTATCCCTGCTTCGCTCCACACCCCCGCTTCATTCCCCGCCGCCGCAGACTTCCCCCAAGTCCCGTTTCGCTTCACGCCTGCGGATTCGTTCCAAGCTCCGTTCTTGCCCCGCGCCCCATCCGCTCTCCACGGGCCACTTTCCCCCGATGCCCCAACCTTTTCCCCCGTTCGCTCTCCTAACTCCACGATTCCCAACGCACTCTCCTCCATTCTTGAGTTCCCACTTCCCCTAACAACACGCCCTAATTCCGTCAACCGGCCTTCCTTCCACAACCAACCCCGACGCTCGCCTAACAAGGAACTTCCCTTCAATGACTCCCCCAGATCCCTTGATTTACTTGAACTCGTCAACCTCACTTCGAACCGCAGCTCCTCCTGCAGCTCTCTTACCAACATTTGATCCCATTGCCGATCGGACCAACGATCCATCTCGTCCAACAACTTGAAGTGATCCCTCACCTCAACAGCCCACCCCAGCGGCATTCCGTCGGATAACAAATACATAGATTCGGAATTCCTATCCATCCACCAAGACAAATCAACCTTCAGATCCAAGCTTACTCGTAGCTCCCATCCTGACTTGGATCTTACCGCATACAAACTCCCCCTCACATTACCACTCTCCTCCTAAAATCTAGCAGTATTATCCATATTTCAACAATTATCAGATAATTCCTCTTTTTCTGATATTTGTTTTTTGGAATTCTTATTTCGCCCCTTTTCTTCGACCTGATTCCCCAAAATCCTCACACTTCATGTCGCATCTTGTCTTTTAAAACGCCTCAATAACGGCCTCCATCATGTCTACTTAGGCGTTAACCATCGTAACGGAACTGAGAGACCTTATTCGCCAATTTCCCGGCTATTTCCCAAGCTAACGGAACCTACAGACCTTATTCGGCCATAAAGCAGGCAAATCACCCAAGTTCTGCACAAATAAGGGTTTCTCGTTCCGTTACAATCCATATCCTCGCGTTCCTAGGCAAATAACGTCCCTGAGTTCCGTTAGAGCTGCCAACACACGCGAACTTGAAGAGAACAACAACTCCGATGGATACTGATACCCCCTACTCCTCAGCTTCAATCCCATCAGCTCACTCCCACCTTTCTCCCCTACCGCTTCTTTCACTCTCTCATTACTCACTTGCCCTCAACCGCAACGTAAGCTTCCTCTCGCTCACTCCCTCCTTCCCCTCATACACCGGCTTCTTCCACTCTCTAATTACTCTCTGCCCCTCAACCGCAATCATCAGTAACCTCTCGTTGACCCCCCTCATCCTTCCCCCTCACTCTCACTTTCCTCTCGCAAACCAACTTCTCGCACGATCCCATTACTCCGCGCCACCATCTTCTATCCACCTCCCCTCTCTCCCACCTTGTTCTCGCAAACAGCACTCCCCCCTCTTAGCTCTTCGCTACTCCATCACTATGAACCCATTACTCCTCCTCCACTAGTCAGCCAGCTTTACCTTTCCCATGTCCTCTTTCCATCTCCCCCGTTTTTCCCCATAACACAAAAAAGCACACTCCCCGGCTTATCGCCATCAAGAGTGTGCTTCACACTTTACACTGCGCATTGCTATGCGCCAGCCTAGTCATATGCGGTTGTCCTTCCTGCATCCACTGCCGGTCATCAACTCCGGAACCCTTCGCCCCGGAAAGGGTGTTACACATGGACATAGGGTATTTTGTCCGCCTCCCGCGGGATGCGAAGATCGATGCAGACAGGCGTCTCTTCGTTCAACAAAGCCGCATGCGCTTCCACATCCTCTTGCCGCACCACCGCCAAGCCGATCACGGTTAGCTCCATCTCGCCTTGCGATTCCAGCTTCCGCATGATCGCCAGCGTGTCATCCTGCGAGCTCTCGTCGAGTACTGTCACTCTCAGAGGTAAACCGCGCAGCCGTGCATACCAGGAGAGTGCCCGCAAATACCATTCCATCTGATTCTCATGATTGCTCGTGACGAGAATATAATGAATCGCGCGATCCTTCCGTTTCCCTTGCTGAACCAGGCCGTGCAGCACATGGACCAACGCCGCGGCCATTCCGTAGCTGAGCAGGATCCAACCTACATAAGGAACCACCGTACCCACCTCCTATTA